>JBKPFJ010000176.1:0-5826 GCA_046728795.1 Actinomycetota bacterium
GGCCGGCACGACGAGGTCCATCCCTCCGGGCTCGTACTTGGCCTCGTAGTCGTACCAGCTGCCGGTGTTGACCACGATCTCGCCGGGCTCCGAGGCCACGGGGTCGTGATTGCCGAGCACCGAGCACTCGACCTCGAGGCCCTCCGCCATGGCCTCGACGATCACCAGCGGGTCGTGCCCGAAGGCATTCCGGAGCGCCTCCGGCAGGTCTCCCTCCGTCTCCACCTTCGAGATCCCCACGGACGACCCGAGGCGGGCCGGCTTCACGAACACCGGCAGGCCGAGCCGCTCGATCGAGGCCGGGTCGTCGTCCTCGCGCAGGGCCACGTAGTCCACCTGCGGCACGCCCGCACGCCCCATGAGCTCCTTGAATACGACCTTGTCCATGGCCACCGCCGAGGCCAGCACCCCCGCGCCGACGTAGGGCACGTCGAGCAGCTCGAGGAGCCCCTGGACGGTGCCGTCCTCGCCGAACGGCCCGTGCAGGACGGGGAACACGACGTCCGCCTCGAGCAGCCCGCCACCCGGCTGGAGCGTCACGGGGGCGCCGTCGCGGCGCCAGCGCCCCTCGCGCGTGATCTCGACCGGGACGGGCTCGTGCCCGCCGTCCGCGAGCCCGGCGCGTACCGCCGCCGCCGAGGCCAGTGAGATGTCGTGCTCGCTCGAGCGCCCGCCCGCGAGGACCGCGACCCTCACTGCTGCTGCTCGGGCGTCGGCGTCGTCGGCGTCGTCGGCGTCGTCGGCGGCGCCGGTGTGGGCGTCGTCTCCTCCGGCGGCTTGACGAAGTGGCCCACGACGATCACGACCTGGGTGCCCTTGTCCAGCTTCGTCCCGCTCCCCGGACGCTGCTCGACCACGAGCCCGTCGTCCCCCTTGGAGGTCACGTCGCGCCTGCGGATCACCGGCGACAGCCCGGCCGCCCGGAGCCGGCCCGCGGCAATCCCCTCGCCCAGCCCGGTCACATCGGGCACGGTCACCTGCTCCGGGCCCGTGGAGACGGTGATCGTCACCTGGCTCCCCTTGTCCACGCGCGTCCCGCCGCCGGGGGTCTGGGCGATCACCGCGTCCTGCGCCTCATCGGAGGGCTGCTGCTGCACGGCCACTTCGAGGCCCTCGTCCTCGAGCCGGCTCTCGGCCGAGCTGCGGGTGAGGCCGGTCACGTCCGGCACGGTCACCTGAGAGGGCCCGGTGCTCACGAACAGCCGCACGCGCGTCCCGCGCGTGACCTCCTGTCCGCCCTTCGGCACGGTGCGGATCACGATGCCCCGATCCACCGTGTCGGACGACTCGGTGTCGGTCACCGCCTTCAGGCCGGCCTTGTTCAGCTCCTTGATGGCCTGGGCCTGGCTCAGCCCCTCGACCGAGGGGACGTTCACGCTCCCGGGGCCCTGCGAGACGTCGAGCGTGACAGTCGAGCCCTCGTCCGCCTCGGCGCCCGGCTCGGGGTCCTGATCCACCACCACGTCGAGCTCCGCCTGGCTTCGCACCCGCACCTGCTTCACCTCGAAGCCGCGTTGCTCGAGGATTGTCCGGGCACGCAGCACCTGCTTGCCCTTCACGGCCGGCACCTCGACCTTCTCCGCGGCGAGCAGGCCGCTCAGGGCCAGAAAAGCGAGCATCCCGAGCAGCGCGAGCACGAGCAGGCCGATCAGGACCATCGGCCAGCGACGGCGGCGCTTCTCGGGCGGCGGGAGCACCGGCGGCGGCGGGGGTGGCGTGCCGTCGGTGGGCTCCGTGGGCGGCGGCGGGAGGGGGGCGAACGCCGCTGTGTCCTGTCCGCCGTTCGCGCCGGCTTCGATCTGCGCGCGGGCGGCGTCAAGGGCCGCGGCGAACTCCTCCGCCCTCTGCCAGCGGCCCGCGGGATCCTTGGCCAGCGCCGCCATCACCACCGCCTCCAGCGCTGGGCTCACGCCCGGCCGCACCTGCGTCAGGGGCTGGGGCGGCTCCGACAGGTGCTTCAGCGCGATCGACACCGCGCTGTCCCCGTCGAAGGGGAGCCGTCCGCCGAGCATCTCGTAGAGCATCACGCCGATCGAATAGAGGTCGGACGCCGCGGTGACCGCGTGTCCCTGGGCCTGCTCGGGCGAGAGGTACTGGGCAGTGCCCATGATCGAGCCGGTCTCCGTCATCTCGGACGCGCCGGCGCGGGCGATCCCGAAGTCCGTGTCCTTGACGCCGCCGTCCTCGTCGACGATCACGTTGTGTGGCTTGAAGTCGCGGTGGATGACGCCGTGACGGTGGGCGAACCCCGCCGCGCTCAGGATCTGCACGCCCAGCTCAACCGCGCGGTGCTGGGGGAGCGGCGCCTCCGACTGAACGATGTTCTTGAGCGTCCTCCCGCGCAGGTGCTCCATGGCGATGTAGTAGGTGCCCTCGTGCTCGCCGCGGTCGAAGACCGCCACCACGTTCGGGTGCTGGAGGCCGGCGGCCGAGCTGGCCTCGCGGCGAAAGCGCTCGACGAACTCGGCGTCCTGGGCAAAGCGCCGGTGCAGCACCTTGAGCGCCACCTCGCGCCCGAGGTGGGTGTCCTCGGCGGCGTATACGTCAGCCATCCCGCCCGAGCCGATCCGCCCGATGATGCGGTAGCGCTCGTCGACGAGGGTGCCTGTGGCGACCTCTGTCATCACTTCCTCAGGAGCGTCTCGAGGACCTGCTTGGCGATCGGCGCCGCCACGGTGCCGCCCTGCCCCGAGGTGCGCTCGACGGTGACGGCGATCGCCATCCGTGGATGGTCGACCGGGGCAAAGGCGATGAACCACGCCTGGTTGGCGGCTCCGCCCTCGACCTCCGCGGTTCCGGTCTTGCCCGCCACGTCGATGCCCTCGAGCGCGGCCGCCGTGCCCGTCCCCTCCTCGACCACGCGGCTCATCATCTGGCCCAGCTCGCCGGCCGCCTTCTCGGACATCACGCGCGACTGCAGCTCGGGCTTCACGCGCTCCGTGACGCGCCCGTCCTTGTTCACGATCCGATCGGTGAGCCGCGGCCTCATCAGCCGGCCCTGGTTCCCGATCGCAGCCGCCACCTCCGCCATCTGGAGGGGGGTGACCTGGAGGCGCTCCTGGCCGATCGCGACGCGGCCGATGTCCACCGGATCGTCGGGGCCCAGCAGCGTCCCCTTCGAGAAGACGCCGCTCGGCGTCATCTGCTCCGGCGGGTAGTCGAGCTCCGGCTGGCGGTTGAAGCCGAAGCGCTGCATGTACTCGTACATCGTGCCCTTGCCGAGCTGCTCGCCCACCTGAGCCCAGACGGTGTTCACGGAGTGCGTCAGCGCGTCCGTCAACGTGATCGGCCCGAAGCTCTCGCCTCCGAAGTTCGAGAGCGGCACGCCGCCGATGACCTTCGGCGACGAGCCGTCCACCACCGAGTCCGGGCTGAACTTGCCGCTGTCGAGCGCGGCCGCGGCGGTCACGGCCTTGAACGTCGAGCCGGGCGGGTACCGCGCCTGGGTGGCGCGGTTGAAGAGCGGCGATCCCTCCGCCCGATTCAGCTCGGAGAAGCGCTCGGGCACCTGGTTCGGGTCGAAGTCGGGGATGGACACCATCACGCGCACCTTGCCGGTCGCCGGGTCGAGCGCGACGATCGAACCGCGCTCGCCGCCGAGTGCCTGGATCGCCGTGCGCTGCCCGGCGGGGTCTAGCGTCGTGACCACGTCCTTGCCCTCCCGGCCGCGGTTCTCGAGCTGGGAGAAGATCGACTCGAACTCGTTCTCCTCGCCCGCAAGGGCGTCGTTGCGCGACTTCTCGAGGCCCGCCCGGCCGCGCTCGATGAAGGAGTAGCCGACCGCGTGCGAGAAGAGGTTGGCCGTCGGGTAGCTGCGCACGAAGATGCGGTCCTTGCCCTTCCCACGCCCCTGGCTCACCGCGAGCCTGGTCCCGTCGTCCGCGAGGATCAGGCCGCGCGGCACCTTCTGCTCCTCGATCAGCGCGCGCCGGTTCGCCGTGTTGTCCTTGAGGCCCGTCGCACCGAACACCGACCACCAAGAGGTGGCGCCGATCAGCACGGCAAACAGCACGAGCGAGAGCGCGAACAGGTGGGCGATCTGCCGGTTCAGACGAGCCCCCCGTGCCGGGCGCGCTCGGCGCGCGCGTGGTCGGAGACGATCAGCATTAGGGCGAGCAGCACCATGTTGGCCACGATCGAGCTGCCGCCGTAGGAAACGAACGGCAGGGTGACGCCGGTGAGCGGGATGACCTTGGTCACGCCGCCCACGATCACGAACACCTGCAGCGCCAGCACGGCGGTGAGGCCCGCGGCCAACAGCTTGGAGAAGCCGTCGTTGGCCAGCTCGGCGGTCTTGAAGCCGCGCCAGGCGAACAGCAGATAAACGGCGATGAGGCCCGCCGCCCCGAACAATCCGACCTCATCGGTTATGACCGCGTAGATCAGGTCGGTGTGGGGGGCGGGCAGGATGCTCGCACCGCCCGGAAGCTCGAGCAGAGCCTGGCCGAAGCCCTGGCCGAACAGTCCCCCGTCCGCCTGGGCGAACAGCGACTGGGCGAGCTGGTAGCCCTCGTGGTCGACCACCCCCTTCGCGAACGGGTCCTTCCATATGTCCACGCGCTCCTGCACGTGCTGCACGTGCTCCGCGAAGAAGGCCGCCCCGCCGATGAACAGCGTCAGGCCCGCCCCGATCAGGGACAGCCGCGCCGTGGCCACGTAGACCAGCGCCAGGAAGGCGCCGAAGAACATCAGCGAGCTGCCGAGGTCGCGGATGAAGATCAGCATCAACATGGCCAGGCCCCACACGAGCAGCAAAGGCCCGAAGTGCTTGAGCGATGGGCGCTCGCGCAGCACCGCCACGAGCGAGGCCACGAAGACGATCAGCAGGATCGAGCCCGCGGTACTCAGGTCGAGCGCCAGCAGGAGCAGCGCCGTGATCGCCGCGGGCACGCCGTAGAAGAGCGCCAGGCGGGCGGCCGGCAGGGGCGTCAGGCGCGGCCGCACGAGCACGTCGCCCGTCTCGCGCAGGTAGCTCGCGAGGAAGATGATGATCCCGAGCTTCGCGAACTCCGCGGGCTGGAAGCGGATCGGGCCGAGGTCGACCGTCAGGAACGCCCCGTTCACCGGCGAGCCGAGGAGGCGCGGCAGCATGAGCAGCCCGATGCTCGCCGCGGCGATCGTGTACCGGTAGCGCTCCAGCGCGTGGTGGTCGCGCAGCATCACGATCGTCGCGCAGAACAGAGCCAGCCCGAAGACGAACCACTGCGCCTGCTCGCGCGCGAGCTCCGGGTCGATGCGATAGATCTCGACGAGCCCCACGGCGGCCAGCAGGGCGGCCAGCGGGAACAGATACGGGTCTGCGTCCGGAAGCCTGGCCCGGATGAACAGATGCGCGAACACGCACAAGCCGAGGAAGACCGCGCCGTACGTCAGCGTCGCGTCGCTGATGTCTCGCGTCTCGGTCAGGAGGACGGCGGCGAAGCCCGCCGTGACAAGCAACGAGACGGGCAGCAGGCCGAAGAGCTCGCGAGTGCGGGCCGACATCAGCGCGCCTCGATCCGGCCCTGCTCGAGCGTACGCAGGAGGTCGGTCGCGTCGGAGCGGCTGCGCCACTCGTGGTCGAGGATTCGGTCCCGCCGGCTCGCGGGGATCGCGCGGGCCGGCACCCCGCTCTCGTACTGCTCCGAGTACAGCTCGATCCCGAACGGCAGGTCGTAGGGCACTCCGCGGTAGAGCGTCACGAGGCCGGCATCGTTCGTGCCCACGAACCAGACCTGGCGGCTCGCCGCGTACAGGCCGCCCACGACAGCCCCCACGATCAGCAGAGCAACGAGCCCGGCGAGCGCGCGGCGAAGCGGGCTGCGTCGCGGGCGCTCGGGACGGAGC
>JBKPFJ010000082.1:0-4686 GCA_046728795.1 Actinomycetota bacterium
GGACGTCGACCGGCTCGCGCGCCGGCTCGACGGGGACGTTCTGGCCGCCCCGGCCCCGCCCTTCGTCTGCGTGCTCGTGCCCGACCCGGACGGCCCCGGGCGGCGCGACCGCCTCGAGCGCGCCACCGGTGAGCGCCGAGCCGCCATAGGCCCGGCGCTGCCCTGGGCCGAGGCGGCGATCAGCCACGCGCGGGCCCAGGGCGCGCTGCACCTGATGCTCGAGGGCTCGCTGCCCGAGGACGGGGGACTGGTCGACGCCGCAGATAACCGCGGCGATCTGCTTCTGGGACAGGACCGCCGCCTGGCCGGCGAGCTCAGCGCGGCGGCGCTCGCCCCCCTGGAGGCGCTCACGCCGGTCCAGCGCGAACGGCTGCTGGAGACGCTTGCGGCATGGCTGCGGCACCGCGGCCGGACCGAGCAGGTCGCGGGCGCGCTCCACGTTCATCCGCAGACCGTGCGCTACCGGCTGGGACGCCTCCGCGAGCTGTTCGGCGACGTCCTCGACGACCCTGACGCGCGCTTCGAGCTCGAGTTGGCGCTGCGCGCGCAAACTGGGTACCGTCCTGGAGCGGAGGAGTGACCGAGCCGAGTCAAGCGCTCGCGGGGAGAGTCGCCGCGATCACCGGCGCCTCATCGGGCATCGGCGAGGCGACCGCGGTCGCGCTCGCCGGTGCGGGTGCGGCCGTCGCGCTCGCTGCGCGTCGCGGGGACCGGCTCGAGGAGGTGGCGGGGCGCGTGGAGGCCGAGGGCGGACGCGCGCTCCCGGTGCAGTGCGACGTCACCGACGAGGCGCAGGCCCGCTCCTTCGTGGAGCGCGCGCACCGCGAGCTCGGCGGCCTGGACGCGCTCGTCAACAACGCCGGGGTGATGCTCCTGGGGCCGGTCGAGGGCGCCGACACGGAGGAATGGCGCCGCATGGTCGCCGTGAACCTGATGGGCCTCCTCTACTGCACCCATGCCGCGCTCCCCCTGATGCGCGAGGCCGGCGGGGGGCACATCGTCAACGTGTCCTCGGTGGCGGGCCGGCGGGCGAACGCCGGCAGCGCCGTCTACAACCTCACCAAGTTCGGGGTCACGGCGTTCTCCGAGGCGCTGCGCCAGGAGGCGCTCCACAACAACATTCGGGTGACCTGCGTCGAGCCAGGCTTCGTCGAGACGGAGCTCCAGGGGCATAACGCGCCGATGGTCCTCCAGACGATCGAGCGCCTGCGCGAGCGGATCCCGAGGGTGCTCTCCTCCGAGGACATCGCCCACGCGATTCTGTTCGCGCTGAGCCAGCCCGAGCACGTGGCGGTGAACGAGGTGCTCGTCCGACCGACGGGCGAGCGCTAGAACGTACAACTGTACGTGATACTGTACGTGGATGGCGGTCGCCGCTCCGTTCGGCCCTCGCGTGCGGGCGCTCCGTGAGGGCCTGGACCTCTCGCTGCGCGAGCTCGCGGAGCGCAGCGGGGTGTCCGCCCCGATGCTCTCCCAGGTGGAGAGGGGCGAGACGAGCCCCACCCTGACCGTCGCGGAGCGGATCGCCGACGGGCTCGAGCTGTCGCTGTCGCAGCTGCTCCGCCTCGACGAGACCGACGGCGTGTCGGTCGTCCGGGCCTCGGACCGTCGTACGGGCGGTCGTCCCGGGCACACGTACGAGGTGCTCACTCCACCCCTGCCGGGGCAGCGCGCCGAGGTCTCGCTCCACACGCTGGCGCCGGGCGCCGGCACCGGCGGCCCCGGCGACCCCCCGATGCACGAGCCCGGCTCCCGCGAGACCGCCGTGGTGGCCGAGGGCCGTCTCCGGCTCGTGTGCGCCGGCGTGGCGCACGACCTCGAGCGGGGCGACGCGGTGACCTTCGACGCCGACCTCCCGCACCACTTCGAGAACCCCGGGGAGCGGGACGCTCGGTTCTTCGCCGTCGTGGCCGCCGGGCTGAGGAGGAGCTGATGGCGCGAACGCTGTTCGACAAGATCTGGGACGCGCACGAGGTGGCCGAAGGCCTGCTCTACGTCGACCTGCACCTGGTCCATGAGGTCACCTCGCCGCAGGCCTTCGAGTCGCTCCGGGTGAGCGGCCGGCGCGTTCGCCGCCCCGACCGCACGCTCGCCACCGCGGACCACAACGTCCCCACGGACGGCTCGACAGCCGCCGCCCAGATCGCCGACCGCCTCTCGCGCGTGCAGGTGGAGACGCTCGAGCGCAACTGTCGCGAGTTCGGTGTGCCGATCTACTCGATCGGCTCGCGGCGGCAGGGGATCGTGCACGTCATCGGGCCGGAGCTCGGCATCACCCAGCCGGGCATGACGATCGTCTGCGGCGACTCGCACACCTCCACCCACGGTGCCTTCGGGGCGCTGGCTTTCGGGATCGGCACGAGCGAGGTGGAGCACGTGCTCGCCACCCAGACGCTCCAGCAGCGCAAGCCTCGCTCGATGCGTGTGCTCTACGAAGGTGGGCTGGGCTACGGCGTCACCGCGAAGGACCCGATCCTGGGGACGATCGGCCGGATCGGCGTCGACGGCGGGGTCGGCCACGTGATCGAGTACGCGGGACCGCCGATCGAGGCGCTCTCGATGGAGGGCCGGATGACGGTCTGCAACATGACAATCGAGGGCGGCGGGCGCGCGGGGATGATCGCCCCGGACGAGACCACCTTCGAATGGGTGGCCGGGCGTCCGGCGGCGCCCGAGCACGTGCCTGGGGAGTGGCACTCGCTGCGTACCGACCCGGGTTCCGCGTTCGACAAGGAGGTCGTCATCGACGCCTCCGAGCTCTCCCCTCAGGTCACCTGGGGCACGACCCCCGGGATGGTCACCGGTGTCACCGGAGTCGTCCCCGAGCCGCGGCACGAGGGCGAGGAGCGCGCGCTCGAGTACATGGCGCTCGAGCCGGGGACGGCGATGGGTGAGATCGAGCTCGACCGGGTCTTCATCGGCTCCTGCACGAACTCACGCATCGGCGACCTGCGCGAGGCCGCCGAGGTCGTGCGGGGTCGGCAAGTGTCGCCGGCGGTGAGCGCCATGGTCGTCCCGGGCTCCCAGCAGGTGAAGGCGCAGGCCGAAGCAGAGGGGCTCGACGAGGTCTTCCGCGCCGCGGGCTTCGACTGGCGCTCGGCCGGCTGCTCGATGTGTCTCGGGATGAACCCCGACATCGCGGCCCCGGGCGAGCGCGTGGCCTCCACCTCCAATCGCAACTTCGAGGGCCGCCAGGGCCGGGGCGCCCGGAGCCACCTCGTGTCGCCGAAGATGGCCGCGGCCGCAGCCATCGAGGGCCATTTCGTGGACATCAGGGAGTGGGGGGGCGCGCGTAGCGCGGCCTCCCACGGTGATCGGCGGCGGGACGCCGCCGGATCGCCTCGGGACGCGGGGCCGGACGCCCCGCGGAGGTGACGACGATGGACCCGGTCCGCATCGTCGAGGGCGGCGTTTCGGTGCTCGACCGCGCGGACGTCGACACCGACCAGATCATCCCCAAGCAGTTCCTGAAGCGAGTCGAGCGGAGCGGGTTCGGCGAGTTTTTGTTCCACGACTGGGCGAAGCAGCCGGCGTGGGAGCTGCCCCGGAATCCGATCCTCGCCACCGGCCGCAACTTCGGCTGCGGCTCCTCGCGCGAGCACGCACCCTGGGCGCTCGAGGACTACGGCTTCAGGGCGATCGTGGCGCCGAGCTTCGCGGACATCTTCTACTCGAACTGCACGAAGATCGGCCTGCTGCCCGTTGTCCTCTCGGAGGCCGACGTCCGCGAGCTGATGGCGGCCGGTCACGCCCGCGTCGACCTCGAGGAGCAGGAGGTGTCCTTCGCCGGGCGCCAGGTGGCGTTCGAGATCGACCCCGAAACTGCCCGCCGCCTGCTCGAGGGGCTCGACGACATCGGCGTGACGATGCAGCAGGAGGCGGCGATCGCCGCGTACGAGCGGGACCGCGAGCGCGCCGGGCCCGTGACGACCCCCCTATGACCCCGCGCGACTGGGACGCCGCGACCTACGACCGGGTTGCGAACGTGCAGGAACGCTGGGGCCGCGCGGTCCTGGAGCGGCTCGAGCTCGACGGTCACGAAACCGTGCTCGACGCGGGCTGCGGCACGGGACGCGTCACGCGGGCGCTCATCGAGCGGCTTCCCGAGGGCCGGGTGGTGGCCGTCGACGCCTCCCCGGCGATGGTCGAGAAGGCGCGCGGGGTGCTCCGCGATGGCGACGAGGCGCGCGTGGCAGACCTCTCCGAGCTCGAGCTCGCGGAGCCCGTGGACGCGGTGCTGTCGACCGCCGTCTTCCACTGGATCCTCGACCACGACGGGTTGTTCGAACACCTTCACGCGGCGCTGCGGCCGGGCGGGCAGCTCGTCGCGCAGTGCGGCGGCGAGGGGAACATCGCGGCGTTCAAGGCGGCGATGGAGGAGGTCGCTGCGCGCGAGCCCTACGCCGAGCACATCGCCGGCTGGACGCCGTGGAACTACGCCGCGCCCGAGGCGACCGAGGAACGCCTGCTTCGGGCCGGCTTCGCCCAGGCGCGCTGCTGGCGCACCGAGGAGCCGGTGCAGCCCGACGACCCGGCGAGCTTCGTCAGCACGGTGTGCCTGGGGGCGCATCTCGACCGCCTGCCCGAGGCGCTGCGCGAGCCCTACACCGCCGACGTGCTCGAGGTCGCGGGCGAGCCGCTCCACCTGGAATACGTCCGCCTGAACATCGACGCCCGGGCCTAGGG
>JBKPFJ010000056.1:0-15333 GCA_046728795.1 Actinomycetota bacterium
GTCGCATCCTGGCCCAGCTCGCCCTCGGCGATGCGTGCCTCGAGGGGAGTCAGCAGGCTCAGCCGCCGCTCGAGCCGGGGGCGCAGCAGATCCAGGTTCCCGCCAACGCCACCGCCGAGCACGATCAGCTCCGGGTCCAGGATCGCCGCCACGGTGCCCACCACCATCGCCAGCCGGTCCGCCTCGGCCTCGACAGTCTCGAGCGCCAGGGGATCGCCGCCCTCTCCGCGGCGAAGATGCGCTTCGCCGACGGCTTGGCCTTCATCCCGAGCGCCTTCGCGGCCGGACGATCGCATCGGCGGAGGCGGCCTCCTCGAGAATCCCGCGCAGGCGCGCGTGGGGATCGCCTTCCGCCAGCGCCCGCTGCGCCTCCCCGCTCGGGAGGGGGCATAGGCCACCTCGCCGGCCGCGCCGTGCGCGCCGCGGTAGAGCTCCCCGTCGAGGATGATCCCCATGCCCACGCCGGTCCACGAAGACGTAGGCAAAGCTGCCGACGTCGCGGCCGCGGCCGTATGAGCGCGCCCCGATAGCGGGCGAGGTTGGCGTCGTTGTCGAGGGCGATGCTCGGTGGCAGCGCGTCGCGCAGGGCTTCCACCAGGCCCGGACGGCTCCAGCCCGGCAGGTTCGGCGCGTGCCGGAGCCGGCCGCTCTCGGGGTCGAACACGCCGGGGCCCCCACGACGGTATGGGCCACCCGGTCCCAGGTCAGGCCGGCGGCACCGACCACCTCGTGGGCGAGCTTCCCGACCGTACTCACCAGCGCGGTCGCCGCAACGGGCTCAACACCACCCCGTGGCCGGACTTCACCTTCCGCTTCCGCCGCCTGCTCGGGAGCTTCGACCCCGAGAGCTACAACGGCGTGCGCGGCGACTCCGAGCCGCGCCCCGGCGCGACTCGTCGCCTGAGTGAGACCAGATATCAACGGCCACGAGGCTGTTAGGGTGCCGCTCCTTGCAAGGAGGCAGACCGAAGGAGGGGACGATGGACTTGGAAGACATCGAGCGCCTTCGGGTCCAGGGCTTCACATCGGCTCGCCGTGGCTACGACCGGCGCGAGGTCGACCGGTTTCTCGCCGAGCTGGTCGACTGGATCGACACGGACGCGGGGAAGGAGCTCGGGGATCTCGCGGTCAAGCGCAAGCTCGAGCTTTTGGGCAAGTCCACCGCGCACATCCTGCAGACGACCGAGAAGGAGTCCGAGCAGCTACGGGACCAAACGGAGGAGGAGTGCTCGAGGCTTCGCTCCCAGGCCGAAGCCGCAGCGCTCGAGAAGCGACGGGCCGCGGACGAGTATGCGAAGAGGGTTCGCGAAAAGGCCGACCAGGACGCGCGCCAGACCGGCGAGACTGCCACCGCCAAGGCGAAAGGGATCGTGGACGGGGCGGAGCGCCGCCGGGCGCAGATCGAGTCGGTCATCGCCGAGTTGGACGCTCGCCGTGACGACACGCTCCGAGAGCTGGACCGCCTCCGTGGTCAGCTCGCCTCCACGATCGGAGATCACAAACCCGGGGCGCGCTCAGGCCGGCGCGGCGGCGGCGAGAACGGCGAGTCTGCCGAGGCGCAGGCGCCGGGAGCCGGGGCCAAGACCCGGTAACGGCGCCGCCGCGGCCTCGGGCCCCCAAACGCCGGCTTGGATCCGCGCTCATAACCGACCGCTGCGCGCGATGCGGCTGAAGAGGCGGGCGCTCGGGCGAGCTGTGCGCTCGAGGGTGACCGGGTCGAACGAGAACAGCCCGAACTTGGGCGCGAAGCCGTCGGACCACTCGAGGTTGTCGACGAGCGACCACTCGAAGTAGCCCCGCACGCGCGCCACGCGGTCGCGCATCGCGCGGCGCAACACCCGCAGGTGGCTGCGCAGGAAGGCGGGCCGGAGGTCGTCGTCGGCGTCCGCGATGCCGTTCTCGGTGACGTAGACCGGCAACCCGAAGGACCCGGCCTCGCGCAGCACGCGCCCGAACCCCTCGGGGAAGATCTCGGAGCCGAAGTCGCTGCAGACGGTGGGGCAGGGCGGGGCGGCCGGGTCCCGCAGCCAGCGCCACGTCGTGCGCGGCACGAAGTCGAGGATCGGGATCGAGCGCGAGAGCGACGCCCCGAGGCCGGTAACGCGGCCGCGGAAGTAGTAGTTGACGCCCACGAAGTCCGCCTTGCGGGGGTGACGGTCGCGCTCGCCGCGCTCGACCCGGCCGTCGGCGTTCGCGTCGAGGTCGCCGCGCACCGCGGCGTTCAGGAAGAGCCTGTTGAAGAGGTAGTCCGCGTGGCGGGTAGCGCCTCGCCCGAGCGGGGTGAAGGCGACCATGTTCTGCACGAGTCCAACACGCGAGCGCGGGTCGAAGCGCTTGATCGCGTCGTAGGCCGCGGTGTTGGCGCGCTCGAGGTTGCGCAGCGCTACCACGGCGCCGCGGTAGGAGAGCACCCCCGGCGGGAAGTTGCCCGCCAAGATGCCCGGCGCGTTCACGTAGGCGCTCGCCACGAGCGCGACCGGCTCGTTGATCGGCGCCCACAGGTCGACTCGGCGGCCGAGCTTCCATGCGAGGTAGGCGGCGTACTTCCGGAACTCGCGAACGGTGCGGCGGTCGAGCCAGCCCGCGCGGTGGAGGCCTTGCGGGAGCGGATCGTCCGGGCCGCGGACGGCGAGCGCGTCGCGCACCGCGGTGGGCTCGTGGATCCAGAGGGGAAGCGTGTAGTGATTGACCGTCACGAAGGTGCGCATGCCGAGGCGGCGCAGGTGCGCGAGCTCGCGGGCGTAGTGACGGACGGCGCGCTTCGAGGCCAGGCGGTCGAGCCGCCGCAGGTCCCGCCCGTCGATGCGCTGCCCCACGTGCACGCCGGCGGTGGAGCGGGGGAAGATCCGGCTCCACTCGATCGACAGCCGGAAGGCGTTCGCATGCAGCCCGCGCCGGGCCAGCCGGGCGTCGCGCCGATAGACCGACCAGTGGCCGGGGCCGTCCTCCGGCAGGTCGCCGCTCACGCGTCCCGTGGCGATGTTGTCGGGATCGCGAACCCACCGCCACCAGTCGCTGCGCCGATCGGCGTTCACCCGGGGACCGCCGGCCTCGACCTGGAACCCGGCGATCGCCGTGCCCCAGAGGAAGCCGCGAGGGAAGTCGCGGCGCGGCTTCGCGTCGGCGGACGGGGCGAGGGCCAGGACGGCCGGCGCTACGGCTAGGAAGGTGACGAGCAGGGTCCGCGCGCTCACGCCCTACAGCTCCCGCGCCGCGCGGCGCTTGAAGAGGACCCACAGGACCAGCGCCGCCGCGCCGACCGTCACCGCCGCGGCGACGCCGAGCTTGGCCACGAGGTGGGCGGCGGCCTCTCCGCCGAAATAGCCGAGCACGCCGAACCAGATGGCCCAGGCCACCCCGCCCAGCGCGTTCCACAGCAGGAAGGAGCGCCACCTCATGCTCGTCATGCCGGCGAGCCAGGCGGCCCAGATGCGCAGCCCGGCGATCCAGCGGCCGAAGAAGACGGCCTTGGCGCCGTGGCGCGCGAAGAGCGCGTCGCCGCGGCGCAGCAGCTCGAGCCGCCGAACGCGCGTGCGGCCGGGGCGCATCATGAAGCGACGGCCGAAGCGCGTGCCGAGCAGGTAGCCGACGTTGTCGCCGACTATCGCCGCCGCGGCCGCGATCGGTATGACGAGCCAGATCGAAAGCTCACCCTGGGAGGCGAGCACCGATGACGTGATGAGCGCGGTCTCGCCGGGCACCGGGACGCCGCTCGCCTCCACCCCCACGAACATCGCCAGGGCGGCGTACCCGAGGTGCTCGGGAATGTTGAACAGGGCCAGGACCACGGGGCGAGGATCGCACGGCCGTGGTCAGGGAACCACATGCAGCGCGACCTCGACCTCCCACGCGGCACCGTCCTTGGCCACCAGGCGCACCTCGCCCACACGCTCGAACACCGGAGCATCGAGCGGTTCTCCGCGAACAGGATGGCCGGGAGCGCTCGATGCCCTCCTCCCGCGCGCGGGCGGGAAGTCGCTCCAGCAGCACGCCTCCGACGCCCCGGCCCTGCCAGTCGTCCACCACCGCCACGGCGGCCTCCGCGACCTTCGGCTCGAGCGGCAGTAGCTGGCCACGCCGACGCCCACGTCTCGTCGGCCGCGAGCGCGCCGATCGCCTCGTGGTCGTGGTGATCGACCTCCGTCAGGGAGGCGAGCTCCTCATCGGCGAGGGTCTTCTTGTGCCCATGAAGCGGAGGTGGCGGGAGCTTGGCCCGAAGCGTTCGAAGCCCTCGCGGAAGAGCGGCTTATCGCCCGCCTCGACCGGCCGCACGGCCAGGCGCGAGCCGTCCCTCAGCTCGGCCTCCTCCACGCTCCCACCGTATCGAGCCCGAAGCGGAGCTCCGGCGCGCCGGCCTCGGCCATCGCGCGCCGAACGCGGCTCGGGTCTGGGGCGCGCACGAGCAGGAAGCCGCCGCCGCCCGCGCCCATGAGCATCACTCCGCGGCCGCCGGCGCGCCGCGCGGCGGCGCGCAGCGCCTCGATCTCCTCGGTTAGAGCCCCGGGGGCGCGGGCGCGCTTGATCTCCCAGCCCTCGTCCATCAGCTCCGAGCAGCGGTCGAGCTCCCCGGCCTCGAGCGCCAACGCCATCTCGCGGGCGAGCGCCTTTGCCCGGTCCAGGTTGGCGGCGGTGGCCGCGTCGCCGGCGAGGGTGCGGTTCACCTGATGTGAGAGCACGTCGGACGCCGAGCGCTCGGTGCCGGTGAAGAAGAGCAGGAACTCCTCTGTCAGGGCGCGCTCCACCTCGGGCGGAAGCTCGAGCCGTCGAACGTCGACGCTGTCGTCGGGGTTGAACGTGTACGCGCAAACCCCGCCGCATGCCGCCGCGTACTGGTCCTGCTTGCCCACGCTGCGCTCGAGCACGTCGATCTCGATCTCGCAGGCGGCCTCGGCCAGAGCGCCGGCTTCGAGCTCAGGGCGCAGGGCCTTGAGCACCGCCACGGTGTAGGCGCCCGAGGATCCGAGCCCAGTGCCCGGCGGCACGTCCGAGACACTCGCCAGCTCGAGCGGGTGGCCCTCCCAGTGGCGCTCGAGGGCGGCGCGCAGAATCGGATGCCGCACCTCGGCCGGGGCGTCGACCTCCTCCCACTCGAGGTGCTTCAGGCGAAACCGGGACTGGAACGCGGTGGCGACGAGCACATGCACCCGCCGGTCGATGGCGGCCGAGAGCACGAAGCCCCCGTGCTCGCGGTAGTGCGAGGGCAGGTCCGAGCCGCCGCCGCCCAGCGAGACACGAAGAGGGGCGCGCGTGGATACCACCATGGGGGGCCGCGAGGATACGGTTCCCGCCCGTGAGGGCGCGGCTGCGTGATCTGGGCCACTCCGTGGGCGAGCTTCCGCCCGGGCCGCGAAACGCGCTCGTGGACGTCAGCGGCGTATGCGTCGGCCATTGCACGCTCGTCGAGGGCGACGACGTCCGCACCGGCGTGACGGCGGTGCTTCCGCACCGGGGCAACCTCTACGCGGAAAAGGTGCTCGGCGCCTGCCACGTGATCAACGGCTACGGCAAGGCGGCCGGGCTCACCCAGCTCGAGGAGTTGGGCACCGTGGAGAGCCCGATCCTGCTGACGAACACGCTCTCGGTCGGCCCCGTGTGGGAGGGCGGGCTCCGCCACATGCTCGAGCTGAACCCATGGGCCGGTCGGGACCGGGACACCGTGAACGTAATCGTGGGCGAGTGCTTCGACGGCTGGCTCTCCGACGCCCGGCGACTCCACGTGCGGGCGGAGCATGCCCTCGAGGCAATAGAGAGCGCGGCGGAGTCGGATGTTTCCGAGGGCGCGGTCGGTGCCGGGACCGGCACGGGCTGCTTCGGCTACAAGGCCGGGGTCGGCACGAGCTCACGAGTGGTGGAGAGCGGCGAGGTGCTGGGCTGTCTCGTCGTGGCGAACTACGGGGCCCGCCACGAGCTGCCGCTCCTCACCGGCCATCCTGCCCCGGACGGCGGCGACGAGCTCCCCCAGGGCGGCTCGATCATGATCGTGATGGGAACCGATGCGCCGCTATCGGAGCGGCAGCTGCGGCGCCTTGGGGCGCGGGCGGCGCTCGGACTCGGGCGCGCGGGCAGCGTGGGCGCAAACGCGAGTGGCGAGTACGTGATCGCGTTCTCCACCGCACACCGCGTGGCCCACCGCCCGGAGGAGCCGTACGGCGCGTTCCGGTTCCTGCGCGACGACGCCACCGCCACCCGCCAGCTCTTCCGCGCCGCCCTGGAGGCCACGCAGGAGGCTGTGCTCAACTCGCTGTGCGTGGCCGAGGAGATGAGCGGACGCGACGGCCATGTGCTGCCCGCGTTTCCGCACGAGCTTCTCTAGGGTGCCCGCCATGGACGAGGTCGTGCCGGGCGTCTACCACTGGTCGGCGATCCACCCGCGGATAGGCGCGAGGGTCCACTCGCACTACGTGGCGGCATCCCGCACCGCGATCGACCCGCTCGAGCCCCCCGCGGACCTCGAGGTTGAGCGCGTCGTGCTCACGAACCGCCACCACCTCAGGCACTCCGAGCGGCTCGGGGTGCCCATCCTCTGCAACGAGACCGGGCTACACGAGTTCGCCGGTGGCCCCGCGGTGCAGGGCTTCGTGGTCGGCGACGAGGTCGCGCCCGGCATCCGGGCGTACGAGATGGGCGGCATCTGCCCCGACGACACCGCGCTGCTGATCGAGGCCGGCCCCGGGGTCCTTGCGGTGGCGGACGCGGTCGTCCGCCGCGAAGACGGCTCGCTCGCCTTCGTGCCCGACTCCCTCTGGGGCGATCCCGAGCCGGAGCAGGAGGCGGTGCGCCGCTCGCTGCGCCGGCTCGTCGAGCTCGATTTCGACGCCCTGATCCTCGCCCACGGCCCGCCGCTTCCGAGCGGCGCCCGGGCCGCACTCGCCGAGTTCGCCTCCTGACACGGCGAAGGGCCCCGAAGGGCCCTTCGCACTTCCTGAGGTTGGGCGCGTGTCCGCGCCACAGGGGGCTCTCAGGACTTGTTGCGCGCGGTGGCGGACACGCACTTGCCGAAGGCGTTCCGCCTGCCTCCGGCCCACTTCGCGCGGAAGGCGTCGGCGTCAAGCTTGCGCTCGGCCGCGCATTGCTTCGCGGCGCTCTTGCGCGCCCTGATGGCCGCGCGGTCTTTCGCGTCCACCGCCGCCTTCTTCGCGCGGGCCTTCTGCGAGACGCACTTCCCGAACGGGTTCCGGTCGTTGTCGTTCTCGCCGTACCGGACGGCGAACGCCTGACGCTCGGCGTCGGTCGTCCCGCGCTCCTCCTTGCACTGCCAGGCGGCGTTGTCGTGCGCGGCCGCGCGTTCCGCCGCCTCCTCCCTCGACCGCTTCGACACGCACTTGCCGAACGTGCCGTAGCGGAGCTTGAACGCCTCCCGCGTAGCGGCACTGTTACCCCGCTCCGCCTTGCATTCCTTCGAGCCATCCGTCCTGTCGGTCTTCGTTGGCTGGGCCCCCGCGGCTACCGGAACGGCCACCGCGGCGAGCACGTCTACGCCGATCAGGGTCTTCTTCATGTCCCTGTGAACGCAGCCGCGGATCGGAGGTTCTGGAGTTCTCGCCAACTTCCGGCGAGCACCTGCGTTCCAGCGGGTGATGCGGCCTCTCGCTCATACACGCGGCCAGTCCCGCCAGCGTGTGTTGACACCAGCGCCGGCGGGTACGACCCTTGCGACGTGGGCACAGTCACGCTGCCGGCCGGCGCGCAGAGGGCCGGACGACCGCTTCGGTCGAAGCGGCTCCTCGCCCTCGCCGGTGACGAGCGGCTCGTCTCCCACCTCCGGCGCGGCAACGAGGCCGCCTTCGAGGTCATCTTCGAGCGCCATTCGGGCGGCATCCTCGCCTTCTGCCGGCACATGCTCGGCTCACGCGAGGAGGCCGAGGACGCCGTCCAGCACACGTTCGCCGCCGCGTACCGCGACCTCGTCCAGGACGAGCGCGAGATCCGGCTCAAGGCCTGGCTCTACACGATCGCCCGCAACCGCTGCCTGTCCGTCCTACGGGGGCGTCGCGACGCACCCAGCGAGTGGGCCGAGGTGGCGACGGCGGGGCTCCAGGAGGAGGTGGAGCGCCGAGTGGAGCTCCGGGAGCTTCTGGCGGACCTGCAGGAGCTGCCGGAGGAGCAGCGCGCGGCCCTCGTGCTCTCGGAGCTCGGCGACCTCTCGCATGCCGATGTCGCGGGCGTGCTCGGGGTGGAGGTCCCGAAGGTGAAGGCGCTCGTCTTCCGGGCCCGTTCCGGGCTGATGGAACGCCGCCAGGCGCGTGAGACACCCTGCATCGAGATCCGGGAGCAGCTGTCGGTGCTGCGCGGCGGCGCGCTCAGGCGCAGCGAGCTGCGCCATCACCTGCGCCACTGCCAGGGCTGCCGTGAGTACCGCGAGGAAGTCCGCCGGCAGCGCGCGATGATGGCCGCGGTGCTTCCGGTCACGCCGACCGTCGCCCTGAAGTCGAACGTGCTGTCCGCGCTGGGGCTGGGCGGGAGCGCCGCCGGCGCCGCGGTCTCCGCGCCGGTGGGCGGCGCAGCCCTGGCCAAGCTGGCCGTGGTGGCCGTCGTCGCAGGCGGGGGAGCCGTCGCCGGCGAGCAGGCGCTCGAGGCGGGAACCTCGGAGCGCCCGGTGAAGCCGCTCGTGGCCCCGGCCGCCTCGCACCGACACGGCGGGCAGACCCCGGCGGAGGACCGGGCCGCCAGCCACCGGCCGATCGTGGAACCCACGAAGCGACGCTCGGCCGCCAACACGAACCAAGGCGTCCGGCGGCGCGTGCGCGCTCACGGCAAGGACGCTGCGCCGGGCCGTCCGGCCTCGCCGGGGGAGCGGGGGCTCGGCCTGGAGCGCCGCTCGCCCAAGGCCCAGAGTACGCCGCGCCATGGCGCCCCCGCGCGTGAGCCGAAGGCCACCATACGCGAGCCGAAGGCCGCCACCCCGCCGACTAACCAGGACAAGGTGGGGAGCCCCCCGGCCGTCGACCTCGGCACAAGAGCGCGCGGCGGGCCGCCGCTCGAGCTGCCCCAGGAGCCCCCACTCCCCCCAACACCGAAGGCGAACGCCGGCTAGCGCCCTGAGTCGTCACCTCGCGTGCAGCTTCCGGCGTCTGGGCTGGCGTGACGCCACCCAGCCACCCGGGAGCTGATCCCGAACTTCCGGCTCAGGTCCAGCGATACTCGGGTCCGTGATCGGGCCCACGATCGACGAGATCGTCGTCGCGGACGGCCCCGCCCCCTGGGCGCGAGCCGGATTCCGCGTGCGCGGGGATGGCCTGGCGGTGGGGTCCGTGCGGATTCGCCTGGCCGGGCCCGGCGATCGGCGGGGAATCACCGGCTGGTCGCTGCGAGGGCTCGAGGCGCCCGCCCTCGACGGGCTCCCCACACGAAGCTCCGCCCGCGAGCCGTCGGCCGGCGAGGCGCACCCGAACGGCGCCGAGGCGGTCGACCACCTGGTGGCCTTCACGCCCGACATCGAGCGAACGACCGAAACGCTCGAGACGGCGGGCCTCGATCTGCGCCGGCGCCGCGAGGGCCCAACCCCCGGCGGCGCCGAGCGCCAGGCCTTCTTCCGGCTCGGCGAGGTGGTGCTCGAGGTGATCGAGGCGCCGCCCGGCACGCGGATCCGCGATGACCCCGAAGGGCCGGCCCGCTTCTGGGGCCTCGCCTTCCGGACCGCCGACCTCGACGCCACCGCCGCAGCTGTCGGTGACCTGCTCGGCGATATCCGCGCCGCGGTTCAGCCGGGCCGGCGAATCGCCACCCTGCGCAGGGAAGCCGGCCTCAGCCCGGCGGTCGCCTTCATAACGCCCGGGCGCGGGGCTGCCTGATCAGGCTGCGCGGCTGAGTCCGAGCTCCACCTCGCGGCGCTCCACGGCGAGCTCGAGCCGCTGGGGGTCGCCGCCCATCTCGGTCCACCGCGACAGCGCGGTGCCCGTGAAGGCATCCAGGAAATCGTCCGAGTGGAGCGGGTCGTGGTGGAAGAGCATCACGCGCTCCGCCTCCACGCGGCGGGCGAAGAGCAGCGTGTCCGACAGGCGGGAGTGTCCCCACCCCACGTGGTCGTCGTACTCGTCGTCGGCGTACTGGCAGTCGTGCAGCAGCAGCGTCGCCCCGCGCGCCAGCTCGAATCCCGAGATCCAGTCGGCGTCGTCGGTCGCGAGATCCGCGCCGAGCCCGGGCTCGTGGTCCGGGATGTAGCAGAGGCTCTCTTCGCCGTCGGTGATCCGGTATCCGAGCGTGGGGCCGCGGTGCGTGACTGAGGCGGCGCGGATGCGCGCAGGCCCGATCTCCCATTCGGTGTGTGGTGCCTCCCGGAAAGACACATCGCACGGCAGCTCGCGGATCTCGACGGCCGACAACGGCGCCGAGACGTAGCGGGCGATCCGGTCCTGGAGCGACGCGTCCGCCGCCTCGGGACCCCACACGATCATCTCGGACTGCGGCCGGAAGGCGGGCGCGAAGAACACGAAGCCCTGGATGTGGTCGAGGTGCAGGTGGGTGAGCAGGATGTTGATCCCCGGCCCCTCCTCGGTCAGCGCCAGGCCGAAGTTGCGGATGCCGGTGCCGGCGTCGAGCGCGAGCAGGGTGCCGTCGGAGAGCGTGACCTGCACACACGAGGTGTTGCCGCCGTAGCGCAAGGTCTCCGGCCCCGGCGAGGGCACCGAGCCGCGCGCTCCCCAGACCTTCACCTTCACGGGGAGTTCACCTGCCAGAAAAAGACCATCGCGCCGCGCGAGCCCTCGGCGGTGAGGATCGGAAGGGCGCTCGCCTCGATCGGGTGCTGCGAGCCGTCGAGCGAGCGAATGTTGAACGTCGAATGGGCGGGCCGCCCCTCGCGCAGAGCGATCGTCAGGGGGAGCTCCTCGAGGGGGATCGTCTCTCCGTCGCGGTCGAACGGCCCCCAGGTGGTCCCCCACTCCTCGGGCGTCATCTTCCCGGCCTCCTCGTAGCGGCGCCCGAGCAGGATCCCGGCGGCCTCGTTGTAGAACACGAGCACCCCCTGCTCGTCGACTAGGAAGCCCGGCGTCGACAGGCTCGCGATCAGGTTCCGGGCCATGATCAGCTCGATCGGCTTCTGGCTCACCAGCAGACCGTAACGCCTGGCGGGCCGCGGCTCACGCCGTCCGGGACCGGCGCTAGCTTCGCGCCGTGGTCGGCCTCGCCCATCTCGGGCTATACCGGCGCTGCACCGTCGCCGCGCTCGTCGCCGCGCCGGCGCTCTTCCTGCTCGACAACCTGCTGCACCCGAAGGAATACTCGCGAGGGAACGAGGTAAAGCAGGTCGCCGAGATAGCCGATCACTACACGCGCTGGCAGCTGGCGCACGCGATCGGCTTCGCGGCGATCGTCGTGTTCACAGCCGCGGTGCTCGGCCTCGCCTTCCTGGTGCGCCGCCGCCGGCCCACCGTGGGGCTGGTGGCAGGGACCCTCGGCCTCGGCGGCCTGATGAGCCTCGCCGCCGCCATCACGATCGACGGCTTCAGCTGGGGCATCATCGGAGTGACCTCGGTCGACAGCCGGATAGGACCCAGGTCGTCCGCCGCCACGCTGCACGTGGTGCAGTACTCGAACTGGTCGCTCCTCTACTACGTGGGCGCCGCCGGCTTCATCGTCGGCCTGGCCACACTCGCCCTGGCCGCCTCGCGGGAGGGCGCCATCCCTCTCTGGGCGGGCGGTCTGCTGGCGATCGCGGCTCTGCTCACCGGGACCGAGACGATCATCACGAGCAACGCCTACTTCATCGTCGGCGCCGCCGTCCTCCTGGCGGGCGGCGGAGCGGTCGCGTATTACCTGTCCCGCCTGAGTGACGCCGAGTTCGCGGACGGCGGCCCGGGCTGATCCCTGGGCGCGGCCGCAGCGGCGGGGCGGCGCCCGCGGGCGGCTCGGGCTTGCGGATCAACCCGGCGCGGAGGCCGAGTAAGGGCGCACCTCCGCCAGCACGACACGGCCGCTGATCTCCACCCTCCCATCCGGGAGGGGGCGCGCGTGGATGCGCGAGCCGCGTCCCTGGCGGATGTCGAGGGGGCGGTTCAGCAGCGCTGCCAGGCGGAGGGCGGCGGCGCCCGTGGCCTCGTCCTCGGCGATTCCGTAGCGGCTCGCGAATACGCGCTCGCGGATGATGCCGGCGGGCTCGTCGATCCACGCCCAGGCGCCGAGCGCGTCGCGTTCCCGGGGCGGCCCGTCGAGCGCGTCGACCTCGGCGGGCGAGGCGAGCTCTTCGAAGTCGAACTCCGGCCCCCACTCCGGCGGGGCGGAGACCGCCGCCGTCTCGCCGTCGCTCCTCGCCGGCACCACGCCGGCCGGCGGGCGGAGTACCTCGGCGCGCAGCAGCCAGGCGGTGCCGACGGTCGGGTGACCGGCGAAGGGAAGCTCGACCGCGGGCGTGAAGATCCTGATCTCGCCGCGCTCGACGTCCTGCACGAAGACGGTCTCGCTGAAGCCCAGGTTTGCGGCGACGGCCTGTGGATCGTCGATGCCGGCCGGATCGAGGAAGACGCCCAGCGGGTTCCCGCCGGCGTCGTCGTCACCGCAGAAGACGCGCAGCACGTGGAGCTCCGGCACGCGCGCATTGCTAGCACGCGCCGGGTTAGGCTGGCCCCCATGAACGCCGGCGCGCTGCGGAACCGGCTGCTGATCGCCTCGGCGATGTGGCGGGAGGCGACCGACGAGCCGCTTCCGCGGATGCCGCCCGGCGACCCTGAGCGTCAGATCGAGGCCTTCGAGCTACGCCTCGTGGACCTGCTTTGCAGCCAGGCCACGCCGGAGACCGCCCACACCGCAGCGGACCGCACCTGGGACCTCGTTCACGACCGTCCCGACGACGACCCGGTCAAGCGCCGGGTGACCGAGTGTCACGAGGCCCTCGCGCGCCTCGCGGCCCGCCGAGAGGCCCCTCCCGAGCCCTGATCCCGGGATAGGCTTAGCCGCGGTGAGGGAGTTGCCCGAGCTCTTCGACCGCCGGGTCAAGGCCCGCTCGCTCGCTTACCTCTTCGCCGCAGGCGCCGCGTTCGGGCTCGTCACGCTGGTCTTCCCGCACGCCGCGGATGTGAAGGAGGTCGCGCTCCTTGTGCTGGCGGCGATCGCGATCGGCGTCGCCGGGCTGGTCTTCTCCCGCGCTCCGACGATCTCGGAGTGGGAGCTCCATGGCGCGCTCGCGGCGGGCACGGTCATCCTCACTTTCGCCAACTACTACACGGGCACGGAGGCGCTCTACCCGCTGCTCTACAGCTGGATCGGGATCTACGCCTTCTACTTCTTCTCGATGTGGGCCGGGATCGCGCATATCAGCCTGATCGCGGTCGCCTACGCGGTGCTCCTCATCGTCCAGGACCCGATGAGCCCCGTCGTGCGCTGGCTGCTTGCCGTGGGCACCCCCGCCCTGGCGGGGCTCTTGATCTCGCGCCTGCAGGGGGTGCTGCGAGAGCAGGCGGCCAAGGCGGTGGGCCATGCGCGCGAGCTGCGAGCGGGGGAGTCGCGCACTCGGCTCATCCTCGAAAGCGCCCACGACGCCTTCGTGGCCATCGACCGCGACGGGCTCGTCACGTCGTGGAACGCCGCCGCGGAGCGGATGTTCGGATGGCGGGCCGCCGAGGCGATGGGACGCCCGCTGCGCGCGCTCGTCTTCGCCCCCGACGACCGCGCCGAGCACGACGCCCGCCGGGAGGAGCTCCTGGCCGCGCAGGACGGCGCCAGCCGCCGCTGGGAGGTCGAGCACCTGCGCCGCGACGGATCGCGCTTCCCGGCCGAGGTGGTGGCCTCGCGCCTCACGGTCGGCGACGAGGTGCTCCTGTCGGCGTTCATTCGCGACCTCAGTGATCGCGAGCGCCGGCAGCGGGAGCGGGAGGTCCTCCTGCGGGAGCAGGCGGCCCGGGCCGAGGCGGAGCGCGTGGCAGAGATGGTGAGCGGGATGCAGCTGATGGTCGACGCCGCGCTGGCCCACCGCACGCTCACGGCGATCCTCGACGAGCTGCTCGACCCGGTGCGGGCGGTGTTCGACGCCGAGGCGGTGACGATCTTCATCAGGGACGAGGAGGGCGACACGCTGTCGGTGGCGGCGTCGACCCTGGGCGACCAGCACGGGGAGAGCGTGGAGACGCTGAGCCCGGGGGAGGCCTTCGCAGGCCGGGTGGCCGCCGAGCGCCGTCCGCTGCTCGTGGACCAGCCGGGAGACGAGGACGTGCACGATCCGCAGCTGCGGGACCTCGAGCTGGTCTCGCTGATCGGCGCTCCCCTCCTCGCCGAGGGCGAGGTCACCGGCGTGATCCAGGTGGGCTCCGCGCGGCGCCGCTTCAACGAGGAGGACCTCGGCACGCTGCGGCTGGCCGCGGACCGGGTCGCGCTCGCCGTGGACCACGCCCGCGTGTACGAGCGGGAGCACAGGATCGCGGAGACCCTCCAGCGGAGCCTCCTACCCGAGCGGCTGCCCCAGCTCCCGGGGCTCGGTGTGGCCGCCCGCTACCAGCCTGCGGCCGCCGAGGCCGAGGTGGGTGGCGATTGGTACGACGTGATCCCGATCCCCGGCGGCGGCGTGGGGCTCGTCATGGGCGACGTGGCGGGCAAGGGCCTCGCCGCCGCCTCGATGGTCGGCCGGCTCCGCAGCGCCCTGCGCGCCTACGCCCTCGAGGGCCACGAGCCGGGAAAGGTCGTGGCGCAGCTGAACCGCCTCGTGTGGACCGAGCTCGCCGAGAGCGAGATGGCCACGCTCCTCTACCTTTCGCTCGATCCGGCGGAGGGGAAGGTGCGCTGGGTGAATGCGGGGCACCTGCCGCCCCTCCTGCTGGTCGGCGACGGGCTGGCGCACTTCCTCGAGGGCCGCCGCTCGGTGCCGCTCGGCGTGCTGCCGTTCCCCAGCTTCGAGGAGGTCTCCGTCCAGCTCGAGCCCGGCGGCACGGTGATCCTCTACACCGACGGCCTCGTCGAGCGTCCCGGCGAGCACATCGACGACGGACTCGCTCGGCTCGCGGCCGTGGTGAGGGGCGCGCCCGCGGTGCCCGAGGAGCTCTGCGACCACCTGCTGCGCGAGCTCGTGCCGGAGGAGGGCGCGCCGGACGACGTGGCGATCCTCGCCCTGCGCAACACCCCGATGGCCGACAGCTTCCGCGTGGCGCTGCCGACCCAGCCCGAGTCGCTCGCCTCGATGCGCAACCTGCTGCGGCGCTGGCTGCGCCACGTCAAGGGCAGCGACCAGGAGATCGCCGAGATAACCACCGCATGCGGCGAGGCCGCCACCAACGCGATCGAGCACGCGGGCACGAGCGGCGGCACTCCCTTGGAGGTCGAGGGCGCCGTCCGCGGCCGAACTGTGGATATCGTCGTACGCGACTATGGCGCGTGGCGCCGGCCCCGCGAGGGTGACCAGGGTCGTGGCCT
>JBKPFJ010000202.1:0-3285 GCA_046728795.1 Actinomycetota bacterium
TTGGCCTCGGCTCGCCACATAGGTCCCCCGATCCGCCTGGGCCCCACGGCGATAAGCCCGCACAATCTCCGACCTCAGCGGTCATGCCGCCAGCCGGCACCGCTACACGATCCGAGCTTCGCGCTTAGGGACACATCGGGCCGCCGATCGGATACTCGCGGCGATATCGCGCTGAGCAGGGAAGTTAAGTTGCGATCGCTCAGCGGATCGTGCCGAGCTCATCCCTTGAGAGCGGGATCGACCCCGAGGAGTCACGGCCGCGCCCGCGACGGGCGCCTCTCGGGGCCGGGATGCCGAAGCCTCGCCGAGCGCGAGACCACGGGCGGCGCCCGCTGGGTCCTGTTAGCCTCGGCTGCGTGACTAGCGAACGTGCACAGGCATACGGCCGCGTCGTGAAGAGGCTCGACGACCTACCGGCGGGCAAGCTGCGGCCCGCCGAGCAACAGATCGTGCGCGACGCCGCCGACGCCCTCTTCTTCTGCGAGGACCTCGCGAGCGACCTCGCTGCGCGCGAGGCGCGGGCGGCGCTCCACACTCTCTCCGACCACCTCGTGGAGAGCGACCGGCTGCTCCCCGAGACCGCCGAGGCGCTCGTCTCGGACGTCGAGGGCTGCGGCCCGCTGGCGCCCGTCGGCTGAGCCTCCCCGCTCCTCCCCTCGTTAAGCCCGGCCGACCGCACACCTGCCCCGGACGATTGCCGGCCGCCCCCTGGGACCGTCCGGTTCTTCGCCTGACAGCGCAAGCCCGGCGGGGTTTGGCGGCTAACCGTCGGTCGGCTGTCGGCCTGCCCCCCTTCCTCCACGGACCCGCCGCGGCGAAGGTGTGGCTCACCCGCCGTTCGAGGAGGAGCTCATGGCCCACAAGTCTTCAGCAGTCGCGACTATCCCCACCGTCGGCTCGCCGGCTCGCTCCGGGAGGACCTCGGACGGACCTTGGTACGCGTCCGCCTCCTGGACCGGCCCATTTCTGATCGGGGTCGGCCTGGCGGTTGCGATCGGCATGGGCGTCGCCTGGTACACACTCGGCGGCTTCCCCCGCGACCACGACAAGTACGGGAGCGTCTCGGTTCCCGGGCAGCAGGTCGTGAAGCTCCCCATGGGCGACGTTCGGATCAACTTCGAGAACGACACGACCGGGGGCGATAACAACCACCTCCAGGACCAGCCGCGCGGCCTGGCCGTTCGGGTCGTGCCGGCGGCGGGGGGTGAGCCGATCGCGGTCGAGCACGTACCCAGCTGGCTGTTCAGCTCGACCGGCGACAGGCGCGGGCACGAACCCTTCGGCAAGGTGGACATCCCGAGCGCGGGCGGCTACAGGATCCAGGTCACCGACGACCAGGCTCGGGGGTTCGACTCGGCGGCGGCGAGGCGGCGCGCGGATGCGATCGGTTCGGGGCCGGAGATCACGCTCGGTCAGCGACCCTGGTCGCCGCTCGACTCGAATCTCCTGGGCGCCATCCTCGCCGGGGTCCTGATCTTCCTCACGGTCGTCGTCCCGACGAGGCTCTCCACCCGCCGGTTGACCTGAGTTGCAGCAAGAAAGGCCCTCGGCGCGTCGGCGCTTAGGTGTTCGCGGATGCGCCTCCAGTCGCCGAAGTCCCAAGCACGCCCTCGAGCTCTCGCCGCGAGGGGACGTCGAGCTTGCGGTAGACGTGGCCGAGGTGCGCCTCCACGGTCTGAGGCTGACGAAGAGAGCTTGGGCAATCTTTCGGTTGCTTAGGCCCTGGGCCGCCAGGTCGGCCACCCGGCGCTCGCTGGGGTGAGCGAGCTGACTCCGGTCAGCACCGGGCGGCGGGGCCGGACGCCGGCCGCGAGCAACTCGACTCGCGCCCGTTCCTCGATCAGGCTGGCGCCGATACGGTGCGCCATGTCGAGCCCGCGGCGCAGCGGCTCGCGGGCGTCGGCGCGGCGGCGCTGACGGCGAAGCGCCGCTCCGAGATCGACGAGCGCGCGGGCTCTCAAGTGCTCCATGCCGTCTTGGCCCTGCTCTATCAGGCCCGCCGCGCGCAGCGCCGCCCCGCTGCGCCGAAGCGAGGGCGCGATCGAGGGTGTCGGGAGCCGGTGATGGACTACTACGGCTGCGCGCCCTAGCGTCCTGGGCCGGAAGGAGGGCGACCCGCCGGAGGTCTGGTTCCGCCGCCACGACGGGTACCAAGCGAGCTAGCCGCTTCGATCGCGGCTTCACTTTCTTCGACACCGCCCAGGCATATGCTGAAACGAGTCGGAGGACTAGATGCAAATCACAAGGAGCTTCGAGACCACGCCCGGACCGCGTGACTGGTTCACAGGCGCGGTCTACATCGACACCATCGCGACGGCAACGGAGCCCTCACGGCTGGCCGCGGCCAGCGTTCACTTCACGCCGGGCGCACGCACCGCCTGGCACACCCACCCGTTTGGGCAGACCATCTGGGTCACCGAGGGCGTCGGGCTCTGCCAGCGCCGTGGCGGCCCGATCGAGGTCATCCGACCCGGCGACCGCGTTTTTTTCGAGCGGGGCGAAGACCACTGGCACGGCGCCGCCCCCGATCGCTTCATGACCCACCTCGCGATGCAAGAAGTCGACGACCAAGGCAGCCCCGTCACCTGGGGCGAGCACGTCACCGACGACGAGTACGCCGCGGCGCCGCCCATCGACAAGTGACGTAGTCCGCACGGGCCGGCTTCGAACGCGGCCACCCTTGGCGCTCGGGACGGCAATGCCCCCGACTGCTGGGTTGACGGGCTTGTCGGCCATCCAACGAGAATGGGCATGCAGCCCCCGCCAGGGCTCGACTCGACACGGAATGAAGCGGACTCATCGATGGCTTGGCTTCGCGCGGGCCGACTGACGTCGGCCACCTCACCGCAAGGACCGGATCGAGGCGCCGTACCCGAAGCGCGTACCGGTCTCGAACCGCGAGACCGCTAGCGAGCTCCGCGAGACGGCTCCGAATGGTCTTGATCGCGGCGGCGCTGGCCTCGGCCTTGCTGTCGAGCGTGGCGGTGGGGCTCCCCGAGCGAGCCGACGCTAGACCCGCGAGCGCCGAGAATGCGGCTACACGGTGGATGCAGCGCGCCGTCGACGCGGTGCGCTCCGGCAGCCCCGCGGCCCCTACGAGCACTCGGGCGCCGCTCGCACATACGCGATGACCACCGTGGCCATCCCGACATCGCCAGCGTCATCAGCGACGGGAAGCCGAGGCCGGCTCCGAGACCGATAAGGATCATCGAAGGGAGCAGGTCGACGACGTAGGTTGCGTCAACCGGCGTGCGGGCGAGCAACAGCAGCCCGACGACGATGAAC
>JBKPFJ010000236.1:0-7576 GCA_046728795.1 Actinomycetota bacterium
CGGAACACCCGCAGGTTCCTGCCACCCACGCCGAACCGCTTCAGCTCAGTCACCGCCCGCACGATCTCCCGCTCCGTGTCGTCGTAGAGCGTCTCGCCGTCGACGGGCTCCCCCCGGATCACGCCGTAGTCCTCGAGCTCCTTGACTAGGCCCTCGTCGGCACCCGTCTCGTCGAGGACCTCCTCGAGGCGATAGAGCGACCCCGGGCCGCGCACGGCGACCGTGGCGCGCCGTAGCGCCCGGGGCTCGGGCGCGCTCCCGCGCCCGCCCACCTCTTCCGCGTCGGCGCGGCCAGCCGCGAGCTCCTGGCGGATCACGCGCAGCGGAAGGAACTCGTCGCGCTGGAGGCGCAGGATCGTGCGCAGGCGGTCGAGGTCGCCGGGGCTGTAGAGCCGGTAGCCGCCGGGGGTCCGGCGCGGCGAGAGCAGCTTCTGGTCCTCCAGGTAGCGGATCTTCGAGATCGAGATGTCAGGGAACTCCCGCTCCAGCTGCTTGCAGACCGCCCCGATCGTCAGGGCCTTCTGGCGCGGGGCTGTCTCCTCGACCTCGGTGCTCATCGGTCCAGGTAGGTCAGCTTGTACTTGCCGATCTGGAGCTCGTCCCCGTTCTGCAGCTTGTGCGACTCGATGCGGCGCCGGTTCACATACGTGCCGTTCAGGGAGCCCAGGTCGTCGATGTAGAGGCCGTCCCGCCGCCGGACGAGCAGGGCGTGGTTGCGCGAGACGGTCACGTCGTCCAGGAAGACCTCCGCATCCGGGCTTCGGCCGATCGTCATGCGCTCGCCACTCGCCGTGAACGCCTCTCCGGCCCGGCCGCCGCCGGAGCGGATCACGAGGGTGGCCCCTTCGCTCGTGACCTCGTCGAGGTCGACCGGCTTCAGCTCGCCCGTCTCGTCGAGCTGATAGGCCTCGGTCGTGTCACCGCCCTCGGCGCCCGGCTCCGCGCCGAGGAACGCGCCGCACTTCTGGCAGTAGTTGGCTCCCTCGGCGTTGACGAAGCCGCACTCGGGGCAGTGCACGACCGGTCTCGCTACTCGACGTCGGCGTCGGGGATGCCCTTACCGGCGAGGATGTCCGTGAGCTGCTGGACGTCCGCGCCCGTGATCACGGCCTCGCCCTCCTCGTGCTTCTTGCGCAGCCGGTTCACTAGCTCCGCTCGGAGGATGTCGATCTTGCCGTGCAGGATGCGCCGCTGGTACGAGACGTCCTGCTCCTCCTCGGTGAGCCGCTGGATCAGCTCCTTGAGCTCCTGGGCGGAGAGAGCACCGAGGTCGGGGAAGGTTTCCATTGTCACGGACGGGTCCTTTCGGAGGGCCGAGTATACGAGTGTCAAGTCGAGCTTGAGGCTTTTAGCTGACGATACCCATCTTCCAGGTAGAGCGCGGTCGCCGCAAGGGTCATGGCAAGCCCCGCGTAGAGCAGCAGGTCCGCCACCGCGGTGTCCACCACCAGGGCCGTGGCGATCGCCGCCATGACCGGCCACACCGCCCAGCGGCCCACCATGTTGATCTCCACGTCGAGGCCCCTGCGGAGCGCGGCTTGGGTCAGGACGAGCATCGCCAGCTCGCGCGCCGCCAGCACCGCCAGCGCCCACCGCGGCAGCAGCTCGAAGTGCCAGCAGACCACGACCCCCGAGATCACCAGCAGCCGGTCCGTGAGGGGGTCGATCAGGGCGCCGAGGCGGCTGTACTGGCCCGTGAGGCGCGCGGTGATGCCGTCGAGCTGGTCCCCCCACGCGATGGCTATGAACAGGGCGGCCGCGAGCGGGTCGCGCCCGTCGTCCGACCCCAGGGCCACGGCCAGGAAGACGGGGATCAGGCATAGGCGGATGAGTCCGATCGCGTTCGGGAGCGTGAACGGGCGCAGCGGCGCGCCCCGCAACGTCTCGGGGGGCGGCGGTCCGGAGCGGTCGAGCCCGAGCAGCCGCCTACGGCTCAGGGGAGGCCGCGCCACAGGTCGGCCGCCTCCTCGGCGGCGTGCTCGAGCGGGAGCCTGCGCTGCTCCCGACCGCGGCGGACCTGCACGTCCACCTCGCCTGCCTCGATGCTGCGCTTCCCGATCGTGAGGCGCAGCGGGCAGCCGAGCAGCTCCGCGTCCGCGAACTTCTCCCCCGCGCTGGCGTCGCGGTCGTCGTAGAGCACCTCGAGGCCGAGCTCGCGTAGGTCCTCGTAGAGGAGGTCGGCGAGCGTGCGAGCCTCCTCCCCCTCCTTGCCTAGCGTTACGAGCTCGACGTCGAACGGCGCCAGCGAGCGGGGCCAGGAGATTCCCTGCTCGTCCGCGAACTGCTCCACGGCGGCTGCGGCGATTCGGGCCGGCCCGATCCCGTACGAGCCCATCCACACGAGCCGTTCCGCGCCGTCCTCGTCGAGGTAGGTGGCGCCCAGGGGCTCGGAGTAGCGGGTGCCGAGCTTGAAGATGTTGCCCACCTCGATCGCCGGCTGAATGCGGATCTCGCCACCGTTCGGGCACTTGTCGCCGGCCTCCACGCGCCTGACGTCCGCCCAGGTCGGGTCGAAGTCGCGGCCCGGCTCCACGCCGCGCAGGTGCAGGTCGGGCTCGTTCGCCCCGGCCACCAGCCCTCTGAGGCCCCTGAGGGCCTCGTCGGCGACGACCTCGACCCGGGCGCCCACCGGGCCGATGAAGCCCCCGACCGCCCCGAACGTCTCACGCACCTCCTCCTCCTGCGCCGGTCGCGCCGGGGCACCGAGCGCGTTCTGGAGCTTGATCTCGTTGAGGCGGTGGTCGCCACGCAGCAGGACGAGCACCGGGCCCCGCCCGTCGACCAGCATCGGCATGGCCTTCACGATCGCGGTCTCCGGCACCCCCAAGGCGCCCGCGACCTGCTCGACGGTAGTCGCGCCGGGCGTCTCCACCGGTTCCGGCGCGGGCAGCGCCTCCGGTAGGCCGTCGGCGGGCTTCGGGGTCGCGCTCGCCACCTCGATGTTCGCCGCGTAGCCAGCCTCCGACAGCGCCACCTCGTTCTCGCCCGCTGCAGACGGCGCCATGTATTCGTGGGCGCCGAGCCCGCCCATCATCCCCACGTCGGACTCGACCCGGTACCACTCGAGCCCGCAGCGGTCGAAGATCCGGTCATAGGCCTCGACATGGAGCGCGTACGACCGGTCGAGACCCTCCGCGTCACGATCGAAGGAGTAGGAGTCCTTCATGATGAACTCGCGCGTCCGCAGCACGCCGGCGCGCGGGCGCGGCTCGTCCCGCTCCTTGGTCTGGATGTGGTAGAGGAGCTTCGGGAGGTCGCGGTAGGACCGCAGCTCGCGGGCCACGTGGAAGGTGAGGTTCTCCTCGTGGGTCATCGCGAGGACCAGCTCCGCGCCCCGGCGATCCTCGAGCTTGAAGACCTCGTCGATGTCGTACCGACCGCTCCGCTTCCACAGCTCAGCCGGCTGGAGCACCGGCATGAGCAGCTCGTGCGCGCCTATCCGGTCGAGCTCCTCCCGCACGATCTGCTCCGCTCGCCGGTGCGAGCGCCAGCCCGCGGGCAACCAGGTCCACAGGCCCGCCCCAAGCTGGCGCGCCAGGCCCGCCCGCACCATCAGCTTGTGCGACACCGCCTCCGCGTCGGCGGGCGCCTCCCGCTCCGTCGGCAGGAAGTAGGTGGACAGCCGCGTCATTGGCCGTCGAGTCTAGAAGTCCGGCGCGAGGCCCCTCCCGCCGACGGTCAGCGAACGCGCACGCCTCCCTCCCAGTGGAGTGGCGTCGAGTACCTCCGCAGCGGCGACTCCGGCACCCCGCCGATGCGCGCGCCATGGCGGGCCCGCGGCGGGCAGATCGCCACGTAGCGGGCGTAGCCGCCGAGTCCGCCCTTGAAGCGGGGATAGCCGATGTCGACGAGGCAGCCCGTCGCCGGGACCTTGCCCAGGTTTGCCACCCCCTCGGCTTGCGCATAGCCATGGTGCATCAGCCAGCTCTCGCCTTCGAGGGTGGGCGTCGAGTCGGTGTCGAGCGGCTCGTGGCCGTGGAACAGGATGTGGCGTCTCAGGTGCAGGAACTCGAGCGCACGGAGCGAGACGCCAGGGAACTTCTTGAGCCCGGCGAGCGCCGGGTCGGGCCAGCGCTTCGACCAGCCGGAGCGCACGAACACGACGCTGCCGCGCGGGATCCGCCCGTGGCGGCGCTCGAAGCGGCGGATGTCCCGCACCCTGAGCGCGTAGTTGAAGTTCTTCCGCACCTGCCGCACGATCGAGATGACGACGAGCGGCCTGACGGCGAAGGTTGGCGGCAGTTCGTCGATGGCGGCGTATTCGGGCGCCCAGTGCGCCGGCGGGTCGAGCTGGGTCCCGAGCTGGTCCGTCGAGAGCCGATAGGAGGTCGCCTCGAAGCCATCGTTCGCGTAGGTGTATGCCATACCGGTGTCCGGGTTGAGCGCCGGCGAGAAGAAGGACGGCCCGAAACCCGCCCAGACCGGGATGTTCGGCGCAATCTTGTGGGTCAGGTCGACGTACCTCGCCGACCTGAAGCTGTCCCGATAGACCTTCCAGAGTCCGGGTGCTCTCGCCTCGGCCGCAGCCGGGAGCGCCACGGCCCCGAGCAGCGCGGCCACGATGATCCGCTTCATGCCGCCTCCTCTCACTCGCTTGAAGCCGCGCGGGATGCTAACCCCGGGCCCGCGGGGTCCTATGTCGGTGACTGGAGGTCGATCGGCTGGAGTGGACCCCCGGACGGCCGGGTCGAGGTCGCCGGGCTGGTTCGGGATCAGGGCCGCGCATGCCGCGCCGATCCTCGAGGTCGAGGCCGACGGCCATCGTCGTCGCATGCTGGCGCTGCTCGAGCCCGAGCCCCTGTTCATGCTGCTCGCGATCTTTGCTGGTCTCAGCGCCTGGGCGACTTGAGCGAGGCATCGCGGCCCCGATGTCGATCTGCGCGGAGCCCGTTCGTGTAGACGGTGAGAGGCCGGCACGCGACCGGCGAACGGAAGGAGAGTGGATACATGAGGATGCTCCGGGTGATCGAGTTCCTGTCTCTAGACGGCGTGATGCAGGCGCCGGGAGCGCCCGACGAGGACACCGAAGGCGGATTCCGCCACGGCGGCTGGCAGAGGCCGTACGTCGACGAGGTCCTCGGCGCGACCGCCGCCGAGGGCATGGCCGGGACGGACGCCTACGTGTTCGGAAGGAAGACCTACGAGCACATGGCGGCCTACTGGCCGAGGGCCCCCGAGGACGACCCGTACGCGGGGCACCTGAACAGCACGCCGAAGTACGTGGCCTCGAGGACCCTCGAGGTGGTCGAGTGGCGGAACTCGAGGCTGATCCAGGGCGACGTCCCCGGGGAGGTCGCCAAGCTGAAGGGGCAGCCGGGCAAGAACATCGCCGTCCTCGGCAGCGGTGAGCTCGTCCAGACGCTGATCGAGCACGACCTGGTCGACGAGTACTTCCTGGCCGTCTTCCCGATCCTGCTCGGAAACGGCAAGCGCCTGTTCCGGGACTCCGACCGAGCCATCAGGCTCACGCTCGCCGACTCCAAGCCCACGAGCACGGGCGGCGTGATGCTCACATACCGTCCGGCCTAGGCTGGCTGCGATGAAGCGCTACCTGCTCAGCGTCTACCAGCCCGCGGGCGATCCACCGCGGTCCATCGATCTCGACCGAATCACGCGCGACGTGGCCGGCCTGCAGGAGGAGATGAAGGCGGCCGGGGCGTGGGTGTTCGCCGGCGGGCTGCATCCCCCGAGCACGGCCACCGTGGTGCGGCTCGAGGGCGACGAGGTGCTCACCACCGACGGACCGTTCGCCGAGGGCAAGGAGCACATCGGCGGGCTCACGGTCATCGAGGCGCCCGATCTCGACGCCGCGCTCGAGTGGGGCCGCAAGGCCGCCCGGGCGACCACCCTGCCGGTGGAGGTCCGGCCGTTCCGGGGAGAGGCGGAGCACCCATAGCCGGCGTGCCGGTCCTCGCACAAGGCGAGATCGAGCGTGTGTTTCGCCAGGAGCACGGCCGAGCGGTGGCGGTGCTCGTCCGCGCGTTCGGCGACATCGACCTCGCCGAGGAGGCGGTGCAGGAGGCCTTCACGGCTGCGCTCGCGCGGTGGCCCTCCACCGGACTGCCGCCGAGCCCCACGGGATGGATCATCACCACGGCCCGCAACCGGGTGATCGACCGGCTGCGCCGCGAGGCCTCCCGCGCGGACCGGCACGCGCAGGCCGCCCTGCTACACACGCGGGAAGGGACGAAGGGCGCCGGGGAGCCGGCCGAGCAGGAGGGCGCCGTGCGCGACGACCGGCTGCGCCTGATCTTCACCTGCTGCCACCCGGCGCTCGCGACGGGTGCCCAGGTCGCGCTGACGCTCCGGCTCCTCGGCGGGCTCACCACCGCGGAGATCGCGCGCGCCTTCATGGTCGCCGAGCCGACAATGGCTCAGCGACTGGTCCGCGCCAAGGGCAAGATCCGCGACGCGGGGATCCCCTACCGGGTCCCGAACGAGGCCGACCTCCCGGGCCGCCTGCGGGCCGTTCTGGCCGTCGTCTATCTCATCTTCAACGAGGGCTATACCGCGAGCTCAGGCGAGCGGCTCGTGCGCGAGGACCTCAGCGGGGAGGCCATCCGCCTGGGGCGGCTCCTGGCAGAGCTCATGCCCGACGAGCCGGAGGTCATGGGGCTGCTTGGGCTCATGCTGCTCGTCGAGTCGCGGCGGGTCGCCCGCACGACGCCCGAGGGAGAGCTCGTGCTGCTGGCCGACCAGGACCGCGGCCTCTGGGACCGCGCCCTGATCTCGGAAGGCCAGGCGATCGTCCGGCGGTGCCTTCGCCTCGGCCGTCCCGGCCACTACCAGATCCAGGCCGCGATCAACGCCGTCCACAGCGACGCGCCGAGCGCCGCCGCCACGGACTGGCGACAGATCCTCCAGCTCTACGACCAGCTCATGTCGCTTGGCCCGAGCCCGGTCGTGGCCCTCAACCGGGCCGTCGCGGTGGCCGAGGTCGAGGGGCCCGAGGCGGCGCTGGCACTCGTCGAGGGGCTCGACCTCGACGGCTACTACCTGTTCCATGCGATCCGCGCGGACCTCCTCAGCCGCCTTGGGCATGACGCGGACGCCAGGCAGGCCTACGAGGCGGCGATCGCCCGCACCGAGAACGCGGCCGAGCGGGACTTCCTACGGCGCAGGCGCGGCGCCCTCAGGTCCGCGTGAAGCGCCGGCCGGCCGTGGGCGACGATTCCTCGTCGAGCCGGATCCGTTTGGCCCTGGGCGCCCCGGCCATAGGAAGCGCCTCGCCGTTCCCGAGCGCCTGCTCCGCGGCCGCGGCCGCCTCCATGGCGGCGATCCGCTCGGGGGTCAGCTCACCGGCGTTCTCCTCCTCGATCCGCTCGAGCCACTCCGCGCCCTCCGCGGACTTGCGCTCGTCGACCACGGTCTGCCCGGCGTCGATGCTCTTGTCGATCTCGGCGAAGAGGGTGTCGACGAGCTGGTCCTGCGGGACCTTGCGCAGCGGCTTGCCGTGCGCGAACACGAGCCCCTCGTTCTTCGCGCCCGTGATCCCGAAGTCCGCGTGCGACGCCTCGCCGATGCCGTTGACGGCGCAGCCGAGCACCGCCACCTCGATGGGATCGTCGTAGGCGCG
>JBKPFJ010000083.1:0-10007 GCA_046728795.1 Actinomycetota bacterium
TCCTCGTCGACGTCCACCCAGGAGCCCGCCGAAGAGGGGAAGACGACGTGATCGCCGACCTCCACCGGCATCTTCACCCCGGCCTGATCCCACCAGTCGAGCCCCGGCCCGACCGCAAGGACGATGCCGTGCTGCGGCGGCGGTTCGTGCGTGCCCGGCGGGACGACTAGCCCCGAGCGCCGGACGCGGTCCGGCTCGAGCTCCTTGACGACCACCTGGTCGAACAGCGGGCGGAGCTGCTGCTTCACCGCCTTCCAGGTTACGCCCGATTCGGAGCGTGCTTTGCGAGGTAGTCGATGTAGAGCGGTCTGAGCGCCTCGCCCAGCTCTCCCTCGCCGGCGTCGCGCAGGTCGTTCAGCCGCGCGATCCCGCTGCGGACGTCGGCCTCGGCTTCCTGCAGGTCGCCCGCGGCAGCCTCGGCTGCGGGGATGCTTCTGAGCAGAACCCAAAAGAAGCGGACGTCGAGACGCCGCGCCGCGCGACGACGCGCACGCAGATAGAGCTCCTTGGTTGGCAGCGCCTCGAGCTCCGTGCGGTAGGAGTCCTCGTTCACGGCGGGCGGCTACTCCTCCGCCTCGACCGCGGCCTTCAGTCTCTCGAGCGAGGTCCCCCAGCGCTTCCTCACGTCGCGCGAGGCGATGGGCGCGGCGAGCTTGCCGAGGCCCCTGAACACGATGTTGTCCTCAACTCGCAGGGACGTCCCATCGGGACCCGGACTAAGGCTGTAGCGCACCCGGCGGGGGAACGTGTTGCCCTGCTGCGTCTCCTCGAGTAGGGAGGGCGGCTCGGCGCGAGTGACCCGCACCTCAACCTCCTCCCTCATGCGCGTCCGGTAGAGGTGGTCATTCCGCGTGTCCGGCCCCGGGTAGTCCGGCGAGCGCGAGCGGGTCTCGAGGTATCCCTCGAACCAGCGCTCCGGCTGGCCGACCACCCTCCATACCGCCTCAGGCGGACGCTTGATCTCGACGGTCTCGCTGAACTGAGCCAAGACTCTTTCCGAGGGCCGACCTTACTCCTCGACAGCGGCATGGGGAGCCTGGGGGACGACGTAGCTACCCAGGCTGAACGCCGTACGCGCTCACCGCCACGGCGCCTACACGTCGGCCCAGCTCCAGCCCGGCCTCGTTGTCGCTCCGGTAGTGGATGCCTGCATAGAGACGTGAGATCGCCGCTTCCTCGCCCATCGCGCTGAGGTCGCCGGCCCGGTCGGGGAAGAACGCGCTCAGCACCGTCGAGGCGGCCCCGGAGGTGGTGGAGTGGCCGGACACGTAGGAGGGGAAGGGTGGGGTCGCGATGTACGGCAGCCAGGAGGGATCGACCAGGCGGCGTATGGCCGTCACCGGCCGAAGCGACCAGTAGGTGTACTTGGCGTCCCAGCAGGCGATGAACGCGTCGGCCTGGGTGGTGTTCAGCGCCGCGAACAGCTGGCTCTCACGGAGGGTGGACCAGGCCGCCCGGGCAACGAGCCCGAGGGCGATGCTGTTCCAATGGCCGGCCGGAGTAACGGTTCCGGGCCCGTCGGCCCAGTACTCGGCGATGCGCTTCTGCTTGCCGGTCAGGCGCTGCGAGACGTCGTACACCTCGTCGACCTCATCCAGCAACTGGGCACCGCCATAGGCGGGCGGAGGATTGGGACGAAACTGCGAGCCATCGCTGAGATTCCATGTCTGCCACGTTCCGGCGAGCGGCTCGAGCGGCGGATAGATGAAGGCCGGAGGGGTGGGAACCCAGTAGCCGGGACCCACGGGAGGACTGCCCGTCCAGACCGCATCGGAGCCATCGGAGTCGGCCCGCGTGACCAGCAGGCGCCCGACGAGACGGCCGCGCGCGAAGGCCGCGCTGTCGACGTCCGCGAGCTGCTCGGCCAGCGCGTCGATCCGGCCGGCGGCGTCGGGATACAGGTGAACCAGCACAGTCGACGCCGCTCCGGCCACCGCATCGTCGCGGCCCTCTCGTCCTCCGAGCGCGGCCAGATACATCGCACTGCTCACGTGAGCGAGCGCTCGCGACGCGCGCGGCGGGTTGGTGGAATGAGAGGCGATCGCGTCCAGCTCGAGCTCGATCCACGGGCTCACCGCGGTGGGCCCGGCTGCTCGCGCGAGCGGCGGGGCGGAGGCCCCGGGCGCGACGGCGAGCGCAACCACCACCAAGAGGAGAAGGCGTTTCACCGAGTTGGGCGTCCCACGAGCGAAGCGGGCACCCTAGCACCGGCCGCGACGGCCGCCGCGGCGGTGGTTGACTCCGCGTCGCATTCCCACCCCGGCTGGCCGCGCCGCTGGTCGCCCGGTCGATGCCGGCGGCGAGGTTCAACCCCCCATAGTCAGCCTGGGCGCGAGCGTCCGCACCCGCGCCCGGCTTCGAGCAGCGGGCGGCGGAAACCACCTCGTGCTGCCGCCACGCGAGCGCCGCGACCAGCGCGTCGGGCGAGTGTGGCCTGCCTAATCGACCGTATAGGTGCGTAAGAGCAGCCATACCCCGAGTGTGGGCGGTGCTGCGTTACAGCGGGGTCGGCTGTGTAACGAGTGTGCGCGCTTTGCGCCGACGTCCCCAGCTTCGGGAGATACGCGTCGGCCCGGTGTTACACGGGCAGACGCCAAAGATGCTCTCGAGAATGCGGCGCAACCGCGATGCCGGCCGGCGCCCCGACGCGCCGCCGTCGGTGAGCGCGGCGGTCGCCAAGTTCGCGCTCGGCGGACTCGTCGCGCTCCTCGTTCTCGCGGGGGTCGGCGCCCTGGCGCTGGCGCGCATCAGCGGTGCGGGTGGTCGCGCTCACGTCCTTCTCGGAGTCGCCGCAGGTCTTCGGGGCTCTCGACGCGGGCGCGGTCGGCTACCTGCTCAAGGACGCGACCCCGGACGAGCTCCGCGCCGGCGTCCGGGCGGCCGCACGGGGCGAGTCGCCCCTGTCGCCGAGGGCGGCCCGCGCGCTCGTGGCCGCGCGAGGCGAGCAGCGCCCTTCCGGGGGCCTGAGCGAGAGGGAGCGCGAGGTCCTCGCGCTAGTCGCCGAAGGCCTCCCGAACAAAATGATCGCCCGCCGGCTCGAGATCAGCGAGAAGACCGTGAAGGCCCACCTCACGAGCATCTTCCGGGCGCTCGGCGTGACGGATCGCACCCCGGCGGCCCTGTTGGCGCGCCAGCAGGGAATCGTCTGAGCGGCCAAATGCGCGAGGCGGCCCAGGTCACCCGGGGCCGCCTCCATCGTCCTAATGCTCGGGCCTTCAGGTCGTAGCCGGAGAGCCGTGCACCCGGGTGGCCGAGGCCGCGCGGCGACGTCGAAGGACCGCGATGCCGCCAGCGGCGGCCAAGACGAGCGCAAGCACGGCGCCGGCGCCTGCACGGGCATCGCCCCACGAGAACCCGTCTTGCTTGGCGGCGACCGGGGCCGGCGAGGAGCACGTGGCCTTGAGCCGGACGCAATAGTCGCCGGTCGCCGAATTCTGGCTGTAGTCCTTTCCGCAGTACAGACCGGCGTCGGGCCCTGTGGGCACGAATCGCCCGGCGGCCTGGGTCGGCTGAGAGCTCGCGCTCCCCTGCTCGGCGGAGGCGGTGGGAGCGGCCATCGCGGTGAGGGCCAGGACGGTCACCGCTACCGCCACGGTGCGTTTGAGTGATATGCGCGTCATGCGGAGTCCTTCTGTCGGGGTTCGACGCTTGCCCTGTGCGCTTCGGGGCTGATCCAAGCTAGATCTGCGAGACGAGCCGAACCAGCGTGGAGGCTGGCATCTCGAGGTGATGGCCAACCACCCCCGGGCAGCACCGGTGCGCGCGGGTGGTTACCCCGCTTGACATGCCGGACAGTCGGCTCCAAATTTGATGTGCCTTCGCTGGCCCGCCGAGGGTTCGCGCGTGACGGGTTGACGCATCAACCGCCGCGACGCCCTCAGGCCGGAAGGAGAAGGGACTTGTGAACGTAGAAGTCGAAGTGCTGCGCGTAGAACGTCTTCGGAAGACGTTTGACTCCGAGGGCGTGCCGGTAAGGGCTCTGCGTCGCGTGGACCTGACCGTCGAGACCGGCGAGTTCGTAGCAATCATGGGTCCCTCCGGGTGCGGGAAGTCGACGCTCCTCAACCTCGTCGGCGGTCTCGATACCGCCACTGACGGCGAGATCGTGCTCGCGGGAATCCCGTTGGGCGACAAGGACGAGAGCGAACGCGCTCGCATCCGGCGCGCTCACATCGGGATGGTCTTCCAGTTCTTCAACTTGCTGGAGGAGATGAGCGTTCTCGAGAACGTGATGCTGCCGGCCGCCCTCGCGGGCGCCTCGCGGAAGCAGACCCAGATCAGGGCACTCGACCTACTCGATCTGCTCGGGCTCGGTGAAAAGGCGAACGAGCTGCCGGGGGTCCTGTCCGGCGGGCAGCGCCAGCGCCTCGCCATCGCGAGGGCCCTTGCGAACGAGCCGAGCCTCCTGCTCGCCGACGAGCCCACGGGAGCACTCGACTCCCAGGGCGGGCTCGAAGTGCTCGAGCTCCTCCGCCGCCTCCACGCGGGGGGTCAGACGATCCTGCTCGTGACGCACGACCAACGGGTCGCGGAGGGGGCCGGACGGATCGTTCCGATGAGGGACGGCCAGCTCGGCGAGGGAGAGGATCACGCCCGCTTGCCCTCCGCTGCGAGCGTCCGAAAGGCGTGACGTGCTCGCCGCCCGGATCCGCTTCCGCGCCGAGCTCCGGTCGCGCTGGCGCGCCTGGGCGGTGCTCGCGCTGGCGGCGGGCCTCGCCGGCGGACTGATAGCCGGCATGGCGGCCGCGGCTCGGCGCACCGCGACCTCCTACGACCGCTTTCTGACCCACATCAACGCCGCCGACGCCTACGTCGGTCGGGGCGCCGCCTTCGGCGAGGACAGCTTGGACTTCGATCGGATCGCCCGGCTGCCACAGGTTGCCGCATCGCAGCGCCAACTCCTTCTCGCCGTAATCGCAGCAAGCAGCCGGTCCGGGCGACCGCTCTACCCCAACGGACCGAACTCGCTCGAGGTCCAGGTGCCGAGCGACGGCCGCCGCGTCGACAAGATCGACCGAGCGAAGGTGGTCCGCGGCCGCCTGCCGGATCGCTCGCGAGCGGATGAGGTGCTCGCGGACACGAAGTCGATTCGCTATCTCGGCGTCGGGCTCGGTGACTGGATCACCCTGCGCTCTCTCACTCACGACACGATCTGGAACCCGCACGCGCACGTCCGCCTTTCGGCCGATCCGAGAAAGGCGAGCGGCGGTCCGCTGGTGCGCCTGCACGTGGTGGGCGTCGCCGCCTACTGGAAGACGGACACCGACAGCGGCTACCTCTACCTGACGCCCGCCTTCTACCGAGCACACGGCGGGCGCGAAAAACTCGGCTCATGGGCGGAGGAGCTCGAAGTGCGCCTGAAGCGCGGACAGGCGGACCTCCCAGCGTTCAGGGCGGGTGTCCATCGGATCGCCGGGAAACTGGGCTACGCCTTCTACGATCCGAGCGCCAGCCTGCCGAAGGTCCGGCGCTCGATCAATCTCCAGGCACAGGCGCTCCGGCTGCTCAGCGTCTTCGCCGCGGCCGCGGCGGTGCTGTTGATCGGTCAGGCGCTGTTCCGCCGGGCGACGCTCGAGTCTGCGGCTCACCCGACCCTCCGCGCGGTCGGCATGACCACCGGGCAACTCGTGCTGGTCGGGGCGATGGGAGCGGCGGTGATCGCCGTACCGGCGGCTCTCCTGACCGCCGTCTCCGCCTTCCTGCTCTCCCCTCTCGCCCCGATCGGCCGCGCGCGGGAGCTCGAGCCGGACCGCGGTTTCGTCCTCGACGCAACGGTCATCGTCATCGGCGCGGGCGTGGTGTTCGTGGCCGTCCTGCTCCTCGCCGTGCTTGCCAGTGTGCGGGTGGCTCGGCGGTCCGCGGCGGTGTCGGACGGGACCCGAACCTCGCGTCGCCCAGCGTCGCCGGCGGCCGTCCTGCGCGCCGGTTGGCCCCCGCCAATGCTCGCGGGACTGCACATGGCCCTCGACCGCCGAGCGCGTGCGTCTGTCGTGCCGGTACGCGCTACCTTGGTCGCCGCGATCCTGGCGGCTGGGGTGACCGCCGCGGCGCTGACGTTCGCGGCGAGCCTGTCGCACCTCCTTGATACGCCCCGGCTCTACGGCCAGACGTGGGACTTCGAGAACGGAGTGTTCGGGCCACCGGTCGCCTCCTCCACCTTGCGCAAAGTCAGAGCCGATCCGTCGTTCAGCGACGTCGGCGTCGGCGCCATTGGGCCGGTCGAGATCGGCGGCCGAGACGTGGGGGCTCGGGCTGTCGACTCGGTCAAGGGCTCGACCGCCCCCACCGTGCTCCAGGGTCGGGCACCGCGCGGAAGGGGCGAGGCCCTCCTGGGAACCAAGACGCTCGATGCTCTGCATCGCAGCATCGGAGACGTCATCGCGGTCCACAACGGCCCCCGCGCCGTGCGGCTGCGCATAGTCGGAAGTGGCGTCCTTCCCTCGAGCAAGTGGAACAAGCTCGGCGAGGGCGCCGCGTTCCGCTTCGAGGATTTCAAGCGCATCAACCCCAGCGCCGTGGCCAGCCTGCTGGAGGTGCGCATCGCGCCGACCGCGGATCGAGACGCAGCCCTGCGCCGTCTTTCCTCGATCGTGGACGGCCCCAGCGAGGCGGTGAGGCCCACGGACGTCGGGGACTTCGGCGGCGTCGAAGCGCTCCCGTTCTTGATCGTCGCCGTGTTCGCCGGCGCCGCCGTTGCAGCGCTCGCGCACGCACTCGTCACCTCAATCCGCCGTCGCCGGCGCGACCTGGCGGTCCTCAAGACGCTCGGCTTCACCCGTCCGCAGGTCGCCGTTGCGGTGGCGTGGCATGCGACCACCGTGGCCGCGATCGGGGTGCTCGTGGGGCTGCCGCTGGGGCTCGCGGTCGGTCGCTTCGCCTGGAATGTGTTCGCCGAGAACCTCGGCGTGGTGCCGGAGGTCGTCACGCCAGTCGCGCTCACCGCGGCCGTGGTCCCGGCCGCGATCCTCCTCGCGAACCTGATCGCTGTCCTGCCGGGTTGGAGCGCAGCCCGCACGAGGCCGGCAGTCGTGTTGAGAGCTGAATGACATGGCCCTCGCGGACCGGCGAATACCGGCAGTTCTGTCCAGGCGCAGACGCGCGAAGCTGCGTCGCATTGCCGGGCGCCTTGTCGTGCATGCGATCTCGCTGGCCGGCCTCGCAGGCGTCGTGTTGGTGGTCTACCTCGCCGTTGTGCTCGGCATCGGGCAGGTCCCAACCTCCGAGCAGACAACGCTGCTCGCGTTCTCCATGATTGCCGCGGCGGTCACGGCTCTCGTCTATCCGCCGGTCCGGAGGCGTCTGTCCGAGTTCGCCAACCGGCTGGTCGACCACGACCGCAGCCGGCCCGATGAGGTTCTCGACACGTTCGGCAGCCGCCTGACAAGGGCGATCTCGCTAGACGAGCTCCTGCTCCAGCTCGCTGAGTCACTGAGAAAGACGCTTGATCTCAGGGCCGCGGAGGTGTGGACGGGCTCGGGCGGGCTGCTCGAGCGCGCCGCCTCGGATCCGGATCTGGGGCGGGGAAGCCTCATCCTGACCGCACGAGAGGAGGCGGTGGTCGCCCGCGCGAGCGTCTCCGGCCCCGCATGGCTGAAGGTCTGGCTGCCAGGGCTCGTGAGCGGTCGCGAGGAGGCGGAACTGCGAGCGGCGCCGATCACGCACTCGGGTGACCTGCTCGGGCTCATAGTGGTCGAGCGCCCGACCGAGGGCGAGCCGGTCACAGACGACGACGAGCAGGTGTTAGTGGCGCTCGCCCGGCAGGTCGGCCTCGCCCTGAACAACGTTCGGCTCGACTCCGCGCTGCAGGCCTCGCTCGACGAGCTGCGGATGCAGGCCGACGAGCTCCGCGCCTCCCGCGCTCGCGTGGTGGCCGCGGCCGACGCCGAGCGCCGCAGGATCGAGCGAGACCTGCACGACGGCGCCCAACAGCATCTGATCGCCTTGGCCGTGAATCTCAGGCTCGCCCGGGAGCTCGCCGACTCCGATGCGCCCGCGGCCCGCGCGGTGCTCGAGGAGGTCGCCGCGGACGTGCAGGACGCCCTCGACGAGTTCCGCGACCTCGCGCACGGGATCTACCCGCCGCTGCTCGTCGATCGCGGTCTCGTCGAAGGCCTGCGCGCCGCAATCGCTCGCGCTCCCGTCCGGGCGCGGCTCGAGACCGGAACGATCCGCCGCTACCCGCCGGAAGTCGAAGCGACGATCTATTTCTGCTGCCTCGAAGCTCTTCAGAACACCGGCAAGCACGCGGGCAGTGAAGCGCGCGCGACAGTGCGGCTGTGGGATGAGGATGACGGGCTCCAGTTCGAGGTGAGGGACGACGGCGCCGGATTCGACACCGAAACCCAGCCGCATGGCGCGGGCATCACGAACATGAGCGATCGGCTCGGCGCACTCGGCGGTCGCTTGTCGATCCGATCCTCGCCAGGCGATGGAACGCGGGTCACGGGAGTGGTCCCGCTGGAACGGTGATCTCGATGAGCGGAGCGGTCCGGGTCCTCGTCGCGGACGACCGGTTGCCGTTTCGCCGAGCCGCTCGGACGGTCCTCGGCGCGACCGCAGGTTTCGAGATGGTCGGCGAGGCCACGTCCGGCGAAGAGGCCGTGGAACTCACCGCGTCGCTCGAGCCGGATCTCGTCCTCATCGACATCCACATGCCGGGCATGGGCGGCTTCGAAGCCTCGCGACAGATCGCCGGTCGCCCGTCCGGACCAGTCACGGTCCTGGTCTCCAGCTACAGGTCGGAGGAGCTTCCGGAGAACCCGCGCGCGTGCGGAGCCGTCGCGTACGTCCAGAAGGAAAACTTCGGGCCGCGGCTGCTGAGGGCGGTATGGGAGGGACGCTCTAGTCGGCTTCTTCAGCCAGGTACAGGAGAACGGCCTTGACTCGCCGATGCACGTTCTCCTCCCAGGCGATACCCAGCTTCGCGAAGATCGAGTGAACGTACTTCTCGACGGATCGCTCGGTGATCACCAGCGTCTCCGCGATGGCCGCGTTGTTCTTCCCCTCCGCCATCGCGCGCAGGACGTCGCGCTCGCGAGGAGTGAGCTCTGCGACTACCGACCGTTCGGCAGCCGTCCGGGCCGCCACGAGCGTCTCGACCACCTTCGGGTCGATCACCGATCCCCCGCCCGCGACGGTGCGGATCGCAGCTAGAAGCTGGTCGAGGTCCTCGACGCGTTCCTTCAGGAGATAGGCCCGCCGTTCCGAGCCGCTCTCCAGCAGCGCGAGCGCGTATCCGGGCTCCGAGTACTGGCTGAGCACCACGACCCCGACCTCCGGGCTCGTTTCGCGGAGGCGCTGCGCGGCCTGGACGCCTTCGTCGCGCCCGCCCGGCGGCATGCGGATGTCGGTTAGGACGACGTCGGGATTCTCGGCTTCGACAGCACCAAGCAGGGCGTCGAGGTCGCCGCAGGCAGCGACTACTTCGAGCTGGGGTTGGGTCTCGAGCAGGCGCCGGATGCCCTCGCGCGCGAGGTAACTGTCCTCGGCGAGGACGAGGCGAATCGCCACGGGGCAAGCATACGGGCCTCCGTCAGGCCCGAGAAGCCCTGGTTTCCCGCGGGGCGCGGCCGTCGGCAGGGCCACGTCTGAGAGGCGAAATGCGTGAGGCGGCCCCGGGATGACCGGGGGCCGCCTCGATAGCCCTCGGCGTGGGAGGGCCGCGAACTCATGGGTTACCGGGCGAAGATCTCGAGGCGGGGTGGCGGAATCGGCACAGCGACGTGTCGCCCCCGCTACGCTCGCTCGCCCGTCGTCGCGCCCGAGACCGAGCGGGGCGAGATTAGGCGCGCCAGCGCGGCGAGCGCCAGGAAAATCACCAGTCCGAGAACGGCCGCTCCGAGGATGTAGAGCGGCCACGGGCCCAGGAAGTCCAACAACGAGGCATGTGCCGGCTTCCGCCGCAGGAACATGTAGTTGCCGCCCGTGACCAGGGTGGCAATCGCGGCGAGCGCGGCGAAGACGGCAGTGATCGCGTAAACCCGCCAAGCCGCGTCGGGGCGGGGGAC
>JBKPFJ010000140.1:0-7986 GCA_046728795.1 Actinomycetota bacterium
AGGGATCCGCCGCGGAGACCGCCCCCGGCGAGAGCGGGTCGCTCACGTGACGCGCTCTGTGGGCTCGACCCGTGCGCCCGCCTCCACGACGGCGCCGGCCTCGACACGCGCCCCCGGATCGACGCTCGCGCCTTCGCCCACGACCGCCTCCTGACCCACGGTGGCCCCCGCGCCGATCAGCGCCGCGGGGCCCACGCGCGCGCCGTCGCCCACGCGCACGCGCTCGGCGAGCACGCTCTCGACCACCGCCGCGTCCGGGCCTACGAGCACCCGCTCGTGCAACACGGAGCGCTCGACGCGCGAATCGGTGCCCACCGAGCAGTGGCGCCCGAGCACCGTCTGGGGACCGATGTGGGCGCCCGAGATGAGACAGCCCTCGTAGACGAGCGAGCCGGTCTCGTCCCGCGGCGGCAGGGTCGACTCGACCCGGCCGCTGAGCAGGTCGTAGGTCGCCTCCAGGTAGCGGTCCGGCTTCCCGATGTCGATCCAGTAGCCGTCCGCCTGCCACCCGTAGAGGCCGTGGCCGACGAGCGACGGGAAGATCTCGTGTTCGAACGAGACCGCCCGCCCCGCGGGGATCGCCTCGGCCACGTCGCGCTCGATCACGTAGGCGCCGGCGTTGATCCGGTTCGTCGGCGGGTCCCCCCCACCCTTCTCGATGAATGCCTCCACGCGGTCGTCGGCGTCGGTCGGCACCACGCCGTAGCTCGAGACGTCGTCCACGGCGATCAGGGCGAGCGTCGCCCGCGCGCCCGTGCGCACGTGCTGGTCGAGCTCGGCTGTCAGGTCCATGTCGGTCAGCACGTCGCCGTTGAGCACCAGCAGACGCTCGTCGAGCACGCCCTCGTCGAGCGCGAGCCGCACCGGCCCGGCGGTGCCTAGCGGCTCGTCCTCGATCACGTAGCGAACGCGCATGCCGTCGTAGATGTCACCAAGCACGCGGCGGACGTCGTCGGACATGAACCCGCAGGAGAGGATCGCCTCGTCGACGCGGTGACGGGCGAGCCAGTCGAGCATGAACGACAGGAACGGTCGCCCGGCCAGCGGCATGACCGGCTTCGGCGTCGTGTATGTGAGCGGTCGGAGGCGCGTGCCCTCGCCCCCGGCGAGCACCAGTGCCTGCATCAGCGGCCTATGCCCTCGTAGGTGAAGCCCGCCGCGCGCAGCGCCTCGCGGTCGAGGAAGTTACGCCCATCAACCACGAGCGGGGTCTTCATCCGGGCCTTCACCTCGGCGCCCCAGTCGAGCTCCCTGAACTCGGGCCACTCGGTGACTAGCACTACGGCATCCGCGCCGTCGACCGCCTCGAGCGCGCTGTGGCAGAGGTCGGTGCCCACGAGGATCTCTTGGGCGCGCCCCGCGGCGACCGGATCGTAGGCCCGCACCCGCGCGCCCTCGCCGTGAAGCCGTGCCGCCAGGACGAGGCTGGTGGCGTCACGGATGTCGTCGGTGTCGGGCTTGAAGGCGATCCCGAGCAGCGCGACCGTCTTGCCGACCAGCGGGCCGAGGTGCTTCTGGAGCTTGCCGATCGTGCGCCGCTTCTGAAGCTCGTTCACCTCGGTCACGGCGGTGAGGAGCTGGAAGTGGTAGCCGCTGTTGGCGGCCAGCTGGCGGAGCGACAGGACGTCCTTGCCAAAACAGGACCCGCCCCAGCCAATGCCGGCGCGCAGGAACTTCGGGCCGATGCGATCGTCGAGGCCCATACCCGCTGCGACCTGCGTGACGTCGCCGCCCAGCTCCTCGGTGACGTTTGCGATCTCGTTGATGAACGAGATCTTTGTGGCGAGGAACGCGTTCGAGGCGAGCTTGATCATCTCGGCGCTCGCGACATCGGTCCGCACGATCTCGGCGTCCATATCCCGGTAGAGGGCCTCCACTCGGTCGGCAAACGAATCCGAATTCTGGCCTGCGCCGATGACGACACGGTCCGGGTTCATGAAATCGTTGACGGCGGAGCCTTCCTTCAGGAACTCAGGGTTCGAGACGTAGCCGATCCCGTTCGTGTTCCGCTGTATCGAGCGACCAGTGCCGACCGGCACGGTGCTCTTCATCACCAGTGCGTGGTCCTTCGAGTCGCCCAGCTCCTGGACCACCGCCTCGACACGCGAGAGGTCCGCGTCGCCCGAGTAGGTGGGCGGCGTGTCCACGCAGCAGAACAGCAGCTGTGCGTGCTCGACGACCTCGTTCAGGTCGGTCGTGAAGTGGAGGCGCTCGGTGTTCCGCGCGACGAGCTCGGGCAGGCCCGGCTCGTGAATCGGTACCTCGCCGCGGCGGAGCGACCCGATCTTGTCCTCGACGATGTCGCGCGCGTAGACCGGGTGGCCGAGCTCGGCGAAGCAGGCTGCGGTGACAAGGCCCACCCAGCCCACACCGACTACTCCGATTGGCTCCTTCTCAGCCATGGGCGCGAGAGGCTAACGGCTACAGGGCCAGTATCAGGAGTAGCGCGTCGTCCACCGCGCAGCTTGGCCGCTCCAGCGACCCACCGCAGCGCCGGGGCGACCGGGGTCGATGACGGTGGCCTGAGCCGCGCAGCCGACGCGGGTGCCTCAGAGGGTGCGCGTCGACTTCGCTATCGCGATCATCTGGCGCTTCGAGAGCGACTGCAGGAGAGTGTTCGAGACCCAGTAGACGGCGGTCTTGGCGCGCCAGGCGATCAGCCGCACTCGGTCGCCGTCGTAGTGCAGCTCGAAGGTGCGGCGGCCGACGTCGAGCTGCTCCCACGGTCCGTCCAGGATCGGCGGGTTCATCCAGCGGGTGCCCTGGACCCCGTAGTACTCGCCGACCAGCCCGCGGCTGATGACGATGCGGTAGGACCCGTAGCGGTGGCCGTCGGCGGGGATCCTGTATACGCGCGGCGGCTCGGGGAAGGACGAGCCGTTCGTGACCTTCGTCGGATAGAAGACCGGCAGCCGCCCGCCCGCACCCTGCTGGACGGCCTGGAGCGCCTGGTCCTTGCCACCCGCCGTATCGATCAGGTTGAGGTCGGGGCGCTCCTGGCGGCGCTTGCGCTTCGCGGACACCTTCCCGCGCGGGCCCGGCGTGTCCTCGACGCCCAGGAACTGCTGGGCGAGGTCGCGAACCCTCCTCGAGCTCGCGGTCACGTAGCTCGGCCCGACCTGACCCTCGAAGTGCACCTCGCGGATCGGCTGGTCGGCCGAGAAGACGGCCAGCTTCAGGAGCCGCAGAACCTCGGAGCGGCTGTGCAGCGCGTGGTCCGAGGTCGTGTACTTGCCGAAGATCTTGGCCAGCTTCTCGCGGTCGCGGATCAGCTTGCCGGTGGCCACCTGCTGCTTCGCCTCGCGCAGGAAGTCCTGCTGGCGGGCGGAGCGCACGAGGTCGGTGTCCTCGTGCCTGAAGCGCACGTACTTGAGCGCTTGGCTCCCGCACATGCGCTGGTAGCCCGGCTGGACGTTGATGTACGAGTACTCGGCGCTCTGGTTGAGGTAACGGCGATCGATGTCCGCGTAGACGCAGCCGATCGCGTTCACCGCCGCGTAGAAGCCCCGGAAGTCCACGTTGATCACGTGGTTGATGCGCAGCCCGGTGAGCTCCTTGACGGTCCGGAGCGTCAGGCGCGGCCCGCCGATGTCGTAGGCGGCGTTGATCTTGTCGACCCCGTGACCGGGGATGTTCACCTTCAGGTCGCGCGGCAGCGACATGAGGGCGGTGGCCTCCTTCGAGGGGTCCAGGCGCACCAGGATGATCGTGTCGGAGCGGGCGCCCGCGGCTCCCTCCCTGTTGCCCTTGGGCCGCCGGTCGGAGCCGAGCAGCATGATCGTCTGCGGCTTGCCCGGGTCCGTGCTGGCAAGCTCGTTGCCGAGCTTGAGCTCGGGGTTGAAGCGGAACGCGTTCACGACCCTGTCGAGCTCGTGGAAGGCCGCCACCGCCGTCGCCGCCGCGGAGGCGAAGATCACCAGCACCGTGCCGACCAGCAGGCGCTTCCAGAGGCTCGGGCGCGGGATGTCCTCGAACATCAGGCGATCCTCAGGCGGCCGTCGCGATCGTCGCGCAAGCGGGACGGCACGAGGTCGGCGAACGCCACCAGCGCACGGCGGTACTGGTCGAGAGAGGCGATCGAGACCCACTCCTCGGGCCCGTGGTGTCCGTCGCCGACGGGACCGAACTCCACCGCGGGGATGCCCGCGTCGAGAAACGAGATGGCGTCCGAGGCGCCATGCCGGCCGACCGAGATGCGCTCGCTGACCGCCGCGACGCCCGAGACCGCGTCGCCGAGCGCCTGCACGAACGGGTTGTCGCGCTCGACGATCACGGGCGCGCGGTGGAAGACGGTCATCACATGGGCGTCGGGAAGCCGCGACACCGCATCGAGGATGTCGTCGGGGTCCTGGCCGGGCAAATAGCGCACGTCCACGTCGATCACGCACATGTCGGGAACCTTGTTGAGAGCGTCGCCGCCCCAGATGCGGCCGAGGTTGATCGAGGGACGGTCGAAGAGGTCCGACGACTCGCGCGCGAAGGGAAGGGACTCGATGCCCCGGAAGACGTCGACCGCCTTCAGGACGGCGTTGTCGCCGACCCAGGGAGTGGAGCCATGGGCCGCCTTGCCGGTCACCTCGATGCGCATTGCGAGCACGCCCTTCGCCTGGACGCCGATGTGCAGATCGGTCGGCTCGCCGGTGACGGCGAAGTCGCCCGTGTATCCCTGTTCGACCGCGTAGTCCGAGCCCCTCTGCTCCTCCTCCTCGGATTCCTCGTCGGACACGCAGACGAAGTGCACGCGGACGTTCGACTGGTCGGCGAGGTCGCGGACGGCGCACATGATCGCCGCGAGCCCGCCCTTCATGTCGTAGGCGCCGCGGCCGTAGAGCCGGTCGCCGGCCACGCGCGGCGTGAACTGGTCGGCGTGCCCGGGGACGACGTCCAGGTGACCGTGCAGCACGATCGTGGGGCCGCTCTGGGCCCCGACAGTCGCGGTCAGCACCGGACGCCCGTTGTGCAGGGTGCCCGTCACCTCCACGTCGCGCGCCTCGAGCCAGCCCTTCACGAAGCCGGCGGCGCTCTGCATGCCCTCGAGCGTCGACGTGTCGTAGGTGATCAGGCGCTCCGTTAGAGCGCGCTCATCCATCCGGCGCGGAGAATAACGACGGGACCCGCCGCCCTACCCAAGTGCGGCGCCGAGTGCGGCGACCTCCCGCTCGATGCCCGCGACGATCTCCTCGACACCGTCCACGGCGTCCGGGTCCGCGCAGAGGCCGAAGGAGATCCGCCCGCCAGCCGAGATCACTGCGATCCGCAAGGCGTGACGGTGGGCGATCTCGGCCAGCGTGTGCAGCTCGAGGAGCGGCGCGCCCAGCACCCAGCGCGGGTCGCGCGGGCCGGGCACGTTCGACACATTCAGCGTGAAGACGCGCGGGCTCGCCGCCCAGGCTTCGGCGTGCCGGTCGAGCGAGCGCGAGAAGTGCGAGAGGTCGCGGAAGAAGGCGTGCAGCGTCTCGGCGTCGTGCTGCCTCTTCCGGGCGCGGGTCTCGCGCGTGATCGCCACGAGTCGCTCCACCGGGTCATCGTGCTCGAGCGGCAGCTCCACGCAGATGAACGAGTCCCGGTTGGCCGCGTCGTCGGTGCGGGTGTGGAGGCTGACCGGCACCTTTACGCGGATCCCGCCCACCGCGGCGCCCCGCCTGACGAGCCAGTCCCGCAGCCCGCCGCCCACCCCGGCGAGCACGACGTCGTTCACGGTCCCCCGCTCGGGAGCGGCGTGGGCTATGCGCTTCAGCTCCTCGAGAGCCACTGCCGCGAACGCGACCTCGCGCGATCGGCCGGCCGACCGATCGAGCGGTGTCTCGGGCGCCGACCCGGCCAGCTCGCGGCGAAGGGCCGCAGGAAGCCGGACGGCGGTGCGCGCGGCCGAGCCCCAGCCGCTCGGTGAGAGGGCCGTCCGCGCCGCCGCGGCGGCGCCTCGCGCCCGATCGGCTATGCCCCAGGCCAGCAGCGCGGCGCCGCTCGGAGCCCGTCCCGGATGGAACGGGCTGGCGGCCGGGGCCCGGCGGTCCGGCGCCTCGTCGAGCAGCAGTGCCTCGGCCATGCGCACCGCGGTCGTCCCGTCGGCCAGCGCGTGGTGGAGTCGCCAGACGAGCGCGGTGCGCCCGCCCTCGAGCTCGAGGACGTCGATCGCCCACGGCGGCCTCGACATGTCGAGCCCCTCCGCCATCAGCACGCCCGCGGTGGCCGCCAGCCCCTGCTCGGCGCCGCGTTCCCGAACGTGCCACTCGACGTCGAAGTCCGGGTCGTCGATCCATGCCGGGGGTGCCACGCGGAGCGGCGTCGGCGCGAGGCGCCAGCGCAAGGCCGGAACGGCGCCGAGGCGCGCCTCGACGTGCGCTCGCAGTTCCTCTGCCCCCCGCTTGCCGCCGAGCACCAGCACCTTGCACGTGTGGCCGTGCACTGAGCCTCGCTCCAGCCCCAGGATCCGGGCGTCCTCGCGCCCCAGCCGCACGGGGCGAGTCATTGCGTACCTAGCGGGGGGCCACGCCCCAGGGACGGCGCGTCCACGGCGAGCGGCGCGCCGCCCGGGAGCGCAGCTCCCGCCGGTCGTCGGCCTCGGGTGGGGCCTCCGCGAGGGCGGCCTCCACCTCCCGCGGGAGGGCCCGCCGGAAGAGCCGGGCGTCGAAGCGCCGGGCGCTCTCCACGCAGTCCCCCGGGTCCACGGAGCTCGGGTCGAACGTGCTCACGGCGTCGGCAAGCGCCTCGGCGCCGCCGCTCCAGAAGCAGCCCGTTACCCCCTCGACGACAGTCTCCAGCGGGCCACCCTCGCGGCGGGCGATCACGGGCCGTCCTGCCGCCTGGGCCTCGACCGCTGCGATCCCGAACTCCTCGACGCCCGTGACGACGAACGCGCGGCAGGTGGCGAGGAGCCGAGCCGCCTCGGCATCGCTGATGCGCCCGGTGAAGCGCACGTTGGGGCCCGCCATGCGGCGCAGCCGACGGCGGTCCGGGCCGTCGCCCGCCACGACAAGCGGGAGGCCGAGCCGGGTGAAGGCGCTCACGGCGTCGTCGATCCGCTTGTGCGATACGAGCTCCGACAGCACCAGGTAGTGGTCGCCCGCCCGCGCGGGTGCGAAGCGCGAGAGCTGCACCGGCGGATAGACGACCTTCGACTCGCGCCCGAAGTAGGCCTTGATGCGCGCCTGCGTAGTAGTCGAGTTCGTGAGGTAGCGGTCCACGCGCTGTGCCGCGATCCAGTCCCATTCGCGCCAGCGCCGAAAGAAGCCGCGCAACAGGGCGCGGGTGATGGGATCGGTGCGCTCGGCGAGCGCCCGTTGGCGCTCGTTCCAGGCATAGCGAAAGGGGTTGTGGCAGTAGCAGACGTGGACGCTGTGCTCGCCGCAGATCACCGCGTGAGCCCAGGCGCTCGAGCTCGAGATGACGAGGTCGTAGCCCGAGAGGTCGAAAGACTCGATCGCCGTGGGGTAGAGCGGCAGTAGCGCGCGGAAGGTGCGCGACGTGGGACGCGTCTTCTGTAGGAAGGACGTGTGGACGGTGCGGTGCGCGAAGCGACCCTCCGTCCCCTCCTCGTCGTAGACCGGAGTGAACAGATCCGCCTCGGGCCACAGGTCGCACATCTCGAGGAAGACGCGGTCTGCTCCACGGAGGCTGACGAGGAAGTCGTGGACGAGCGCGACCCTGCGCGCGCCGGGCGATCCTGGAGCCACGTTCGCAGTCTATGTGCGCGCGGCGGCGCACGAAGGGAGCTCCCTCCGGCGGCGCCCAGCCGCTCGCCGTATGTCGATGGCGCGGGGTACGCTGCCGTGGTGCATCTCTCCGCCGCTCCGCGACCGGGCTGGCTCCGTACGCTCGGTTTCGTCCATTCCTTTGCGCGCCACGACTCCCTACACGGCGCGTCACGCGAGCGGAGCGAGGTCAGCTAATCAACGTGGCAAGCACCAGCTACGCGCTCGGGCAGCGCGCCCCGACCCCGACCCTCGTCTATATCGGGCTTCTCGAGTGGCACGAGCGGATCCGGCT
>JBKPFJ010000225.1:0-10261 GCA_046728795.1 Actinomycetota bacterium
GCTATGAGCAGTGGAGCTCGAGGGGGGCCGAGTTCGTGACGCCGCCGATGGATCGCGGTGCCGAGATCCGCTGCTACATGCGCGACCCCGACGGCTACCTGATCGAAGTCGGTCAGGCCACCGGGCTGCTCGAAGGCAGGCTCGCCAAGAAGCGGCCCGAGGATCTGCCGGGCTAACAAGGCCTCTACCAGGAACGCCGCAAACAGGAGGACCAGGAACAAATCATCTTCCCGCCTCTCGGCGTTGCGGGGGCAAACCTCGACCTCCAGCCGGCGTCGACCTCCTGCTTTCGCCTGGAAGCGGCAGCGGAGGCGCCAGCAAGCCCAGAGTGCTGCGTCCATGCGAGGGAGCATTCCGCCGGCGAGTTGCGCTTGCGCAAGAGCAGTAGTGCCGACCTAGCGCCCCCGCCGCCCGGACAGCCAGACCAGTACTTGCAGTGGCGCGCCGATCACCACCAGCCGTCCGAGCTCGCGTGCGCGCTCACCCTCGCGGCCGGGCTCGGTCCGCCGTGCTGACCGACCCCGAGCCCGATCGGGCCGAGCCTGCGCTGACTAGCTGACAGGCGCTCGCTGGCAGGCGCGCTCTAGCGAATATCGGCGGGCCTCACCTGATCGGTGGCGGGACTCCCTCTGCGGTGGCCGCGAGAGCGGGGTCCCATTCGCACACCGCGCAGGCGTGGCGGAAGGCGGAGCGAGCGAATTCCACCGCTGCTGCGTGCGGGTCGGGGCTCTCCCGGATGTCGTCCCAGTCGAGCACGTACTCGCCGAGCTTTGCGTCCCAGCGGCCCGCGGCCGGGCTCAGGTCGGCGTCCCCAAAGCCGTCAGGCGCCGGATATGCGAGGCAGAAAAAGGCAGCCCCTTCGTGGTTCGGATCCCCGGGCCACCACCCAATTCCCACCTGCTCGGCATCACCCCCGTTGCGCATGATGAAGTCGTCGGACGGCGGATCGGCCGGCCGTCCCGAGAAGAAATTGACCGCATGGTCGAAGGTGCCCCACCAGGCGTTCACCGGTGTCGAGCGACCGCGAAACGGCGCCCTGAACTCCGCCAGGACGAGCGCCGCCTGCGTGGCGGCCGCGAAGTAGGTCGTCACCTGGTCCGGTTCATAGGTCGCGTGCTGGTCGTCCTCGTCGAGCGGAATCGTCCAGGGCACCTCCTGGGGCGCCGGGTTGATCTCGACCGCGCCGCCGAGCCGCCCGACGGCCTCGAGCACCTCGCGCGTCACCTCGGCGACCGAACGGTTGGGCGTCAGGGCGATCCGCGTCTCGCGGCCGTCCGAGTGCTCGATGGAGGCCTCGTGCGTGCGCAGGTCGAGCGCCGCTGCGATCGCGCCGGAGCCGTCCGGGGCCGGCAGCGCGAGCGTTTCCCAGCCGCGCGCCGTCAGCCGCAGGGCGGCGTGCTGGAGCTGTGGCTCGGGCGGGGCCAGCTGGACCGCGAGCTTTCCAAGCACCTGGGTGTGCGCGTGGAGCGTGTCGCAGGTTGCGCTCCATGATCCGTAGGTGAGCGGCGGCCAGCCAGCGGACATGCTCGAACGCTACTCCCCCGATTCGCTCGCGCTGACGGTGCGGGTCTCGGGTCCAGTCCACGTAGAGCAGGCGCTCACCGAACCGCCACGTCCCCTCCCTGATGAAGGTGTCGCGATAGCGAAGCGACGCGATCATCAGCTTGCGCTCGCCGGCGTCGGTGAACAGGTGGTGGGCCAGGCAGTAGCTCTCGCCGGTCGCTCGGTCGCCGTCGAGCGCGACCGTGCTCTGACCGTTGGAGTGGGTCGTGGCCTCTTAGTTGTTCAGCTCGTCGAACACCGGCGCCAGGGCCTCGCGGCCATTGAGCTCTTGCGTGGGCTCCGTGCCCTCCCCGTCCATGTAGACGACGAAGTGGGTGTCCTCGGTGAACAGGGACTTCTGCCCATCGGCGTCACGGCGATCGGCGCAGCGGGCGTATGCGTCGATGAGCTCGCGGATCGCGAGGCGGTCGGCGGTGCTCATGCCGTCGGGCCGGCCGCCGGGTGACTTGCGGTAGCTCCCGTTGCGGAACTCGTCGACAAGCCCCGGACGGGACGGATGCCAACCGAGCTCGCGTCGTGCCCTGGCCGCGTCGGTGCCTGATCGAGCAGGAGGAGGTCGGCGAAATAGCCGCCCAGGCGTGCCCGGGCTTCGTCATCGGAGCCGGGGACCGCTCCTGGAGCGCCGGCCGCGACGGCCGCCGCCTCGGTCAGCTCGGCAACGGTCGAGTTCGATCCATCCCCGACGACGTAGTAGCCGCGTGCCGAGTCGTCCTCCAGCACGCGGCGCAAGAAATCGGCCAGGTCGGCGACGTGGACGGTCGACCAGTGCTGCTCTCCCGTGCCGAGCATGATCAGGTTGCCGGCGTCGTCCCGGGGGCGAGCCGAGGAGCAGCCCGGGCATCCCCCCGCCGCCGTCGCCGTAGGCGACGCTGGACACGACCACGACTCCGCGCATGGCTTTCGCACCGACCACTCGGCGATCGATCGGTCCCCCATACGAGACCATCGCGGGCGGCTCGAGCGGGGACTCCTCGCTGATGGCGGTGTTGTCCCCGTAGATTCAGGTGCCGCTGATGTGGATGTAGGGCTTGCCGCTGCCCGCGAAAGCTTCGATCGCCGCATCGACCACTGCCGAGTCGACTCCCGAGGGGGTGAGCGCCGCCTAGACTGACCACCACCGGGAACCTGAGCCGCGGCGAAGTTACAGCAGCTCAGGGACGCGACCGCCGGCTGAGGGTCAGTGTCGCCGGCTGAGGGTCAGTGTCGCCAGCGCGGAGAGCGCAACGCTGGCGATCGAGCGGATCGCTTTCCGGGACGGCGGTCGGTAAGGGAAGGCTGATCGGAAAGGATTGCCTATCCGGTCGTCGGCAAGACCGGGTGAGCGATTCCGCGCCGGACGGCACCGCGGGCCGGATGCTCCGCGGGCGGCCGTCTCGCGCCCGGCGCGGCGGACTGCGGGCGGCCGATGAGGCATTGCGGAAAACCGAAGCTCGAATGTCGGTTAGCCCCCCTACCCGAAAAGGCGCGGCCGCGAGACCTTTCCTCCACAAAAGGCTGCCGCTGCCGAGAAAGGGCTTGGCGAGCAGACGAATCAGCTCTCGAGGAGGCCAACGATGCGCTCTAATACTCCCCGCCCTGGAAGCGTGGAGGCGTTTGCCGAGGAAGCGTCCTCCCAGCTAGGCGAGCCGGTGCTGGCCGCGCAGCAGTTCTACCCCCGCGGCTACATGAAAATCGGACCTCTGGGCCGGATCGGCCGCACCCTGCTCGGGAAGGCGCGCCTGGACGACCGCCTTCCACAGTTCAACCTGCTCGTTGTGACGGCGACGCGGGTCGCCGTGTTCGGGGTCAACTTCTCGTACCGCAGCGGCGTGACACTGTCCGGTCCGCACGGCACGTGGCAGCGGTCCACGGTGACCGCGACCAAGAAGCGCATCAAGCTGGTGACGGGAGGCAGCCCGGACATGGACGGGAGCGGCTACACGGTGACAGCGGGAGCGTGTCACCAGAGGGGCCTTCTTCATGGCAGTCCAGGGCGACAGCGCATTAAGGAGGCCTCCTCCAGCACCTCAGTGCCGTGCGTGATGACCACGGGTGTTGCCTCTCGCGCCATCTCGACCTCGCCGCGGCAGAGTGACACGCCGTCCGCCGGCGAGAAGGGGGCGCTGGGAGTGACCACGAACACCTCGGGCCCGACGCGCCCGCAGCCTGCCGTGCGGTTCCTAGCATCGAGCCCCATCTGGCTAGCTCAGACCGGGACGCGCGTTGCAAGTGTTCGCTGCCCCAGGCTCGCCGCCGCCGGACTCCTGTCGGCGGGGTTCCTCTGTGCGTGGCGAGGCGGGCCGGGGGCCGCCTCGTGCAACGCAGCTTCCGGCCCCCGGCCGCTACCCGTCAAGCGGGTCGTACGTCAACCGGTCGCCGCGAGCTTCGTGCCGAAGAACTGGACGGCTGCCTCCGCCAGGTTCTGCTTCACGGTGTCGCTGTCGACGAAGCCCGTTGCCGGAGTGCTCTCCGGGTTGAACGGGGCCGTCTGGCCGAGCAGGGACCCACGACCGAGGTGATGTCGACCGGGCGGGTAAACGTCGCCGATGCGCAGAACTGCGTCACGGAGTTGTTGTTAGCGACCGCCGCATAGTTTGGGGGGGCGCCCCGGACGGTCTCACTGGCGGTGTGATGATCGAGGAACGCCCGCGCGTTCCAGTCCTGAAGCTCGAGCGCGTCGACCGTTCGATCGCCGTTGCCGATTCGGCCCTCTTCCTCCTTGTCCGCGCTCGCCGCTGCCGCCTGCGTCTGGTCGCAGTAGGTGGAGGCGAAGGTGCGGTGGTCGGCGCCGGTGACGGAAACCCTGGTCACCGCAGGCCGCGGCGGCGTTTGGTCGTCAAGGATTCGCTCGGCGGCGAAGTCGCTGATTGCGGACGGCGATGTTTCGTCGAGCGAGCCCGAGACGAGGAGCGTGGGAACCGCGACGTTCTCCAGGTCGGCGCCTCGGGTGATCGGCCGGGCTGCAATGGCCGTTCCCATGACGGCCTTGACTCGACTCAGGCCGTGCTCCATGCCGGGCGCGAGCGGCCAGCAGCGAGCGATGCCGTCCGGAGACACGATCGGGTTGGTGCGGCTTTGACAATTGGCCGTCGTGGCCCTCGGGTCGGTCAAGGGGAAGGTCCCGCCCGCTGCGGCGAGCGCGGTAGCCGTTCCCCGCGAGTGCCCCAGCAGACCCGCGCGGTTGGTGTCGACTCGGTCGCCGAACCACCCGGGAAGCTCGTCGAGGACCTTGTCGATGTCCCTGACGCGATCAGCCATGCTGAGCGGAACGTCGGCATGTGAACACGGCGTGCCGGGCTCCACGGCCGTCCGTCTTGACACGGAAACACGGTGGTCCCTGCCGCAGCGTTGACGGAGTCCCTCCGCACGTCGTCCTGGGTGTTGTTGGTGTGGTAGGGCGCAGCGACGACGAAGCGACCGCCCTGGGCTGGAGGTCGGCGGCGAGGTTCCATGCCCGTCGCGCCTCGTCCCAGTCGGAGTCGCTCGGAGTCGCGACATGCCCATCGATTGACAGTCCAGTCACTTGAGGTTCCCTTCGTGAGGGCGTCTGCGTGCGCCGCGCCGATTGCTCGATCGGCGCTCAGGATTTCCGGATCGGTCGGCGTCCCAGGCGAACCAGCGCTCGCGCGTCCTCGGCGGCGCCTACCAGAGCACCGACAAGCCCCGAGCCGACGTACCCCGTCGCGCCCGTTACAAGGATCATCGCGTCCAGGGCCCCACGCCGCCCACTCGCTCCGGGGTGATCCGAAGCACGTAGCCGCCGGGCCCGGAGTGCTCAGGGGGCGGGAACGTCACGCCGGGGCCAAGGTAGACGTGGGCCAGCCGCTGCAGCAGATCTGCCGCGCCGCCCCTCTCGACACGCGCCCTGCCGTGCACCACCAAGTACTCGCGCAGTCCGAGCTCGTTGTGGCTCTGCGCCTCTACCGACAGCACCACGCGTGGGTCGCGCTCGACGTTGCTTAGCTTCTGGCGAGGGGTCATGTGGCCGCTGACGATCTCGCCTCCGTCAAGGCCGACCCAGACGCCACTCACCTGGGGGCTGCCGTCACTGTTGATCGTGACCAGGTGGACCAGGGCATCAGACTCGAGCAGTTCGCGAGCCTCACTGGGTAGTGCCGTAATCGATCCTCCTTCAGCTCTCGTCAGGTCGTTCCCTCACGACCTACTTCCCGTCGCCGCCGTCGCCACCGGCGCTCGCGAAGGCGAGGCGCGCCGGCCAGCGCTCTCGGATCGGGCCCGAGAGCGTGACCGCCAGGCCGAAGAGGGCGACGAACACGGACACGATCAGTCCTGCCTGGTAGCCGTCGAGCAGCGCGGGCGTGGTTCCCGCCGGCGCGTCTGACGCCGCCGTGGCGCCGTTGATGACCGCGGTGACTATGGCGAGTCCGATCGCTCCGCCGACCTGGAACGAGGTGTTCACGAGCCCGGATGCCAGGCCCTGTTCGTGGTCGGCCACCCCGCTGGTTGCGGCCATGTTCAGAGGGCCGAAGGCGAGCATGAAGCCGAGTCCTGCCAGCAGGATCGTGGGCAGGATGGCGGTGGCGTAGGGGGAGTCGATGTCGAGCCCGAGGAACAGCAGGTAGCCGGTGACGAACGACAGCATGCCGACCGTGATCGGGCCGGTGGTGCCGAAGCGGTCGACGATCCGCCCGGCCTGGGGGGCGCCGAGCGAGACCAGGATCCCGGCCGGGAGGAACGCCAGCGCGGTCTCGATCGGTGACCAGCCTCTGAGCTGCTGGAAGTAGAGGGTGGTGATGAACTGGACCCCGAACCAGGCGCCCACGACGGCCAGCGCGCCGAGGTTGGCGCGGCGGAGCGATGGCGAGCGCAGGATGCCGAGCCGGACGAGAGGCTCGGAGCTGCGCTGCTCGATCGCCACGAAGATCGACATCAGCGCCGCAACTCCGACGAACGACAGCAGGGTGCGCGGCGAGCCCCAGCCCTCGGTGGGCGCGGAGACGACGGTGTAGACCAGGAGCAGCATGGCGGCCGTGATCGTCACCGCCCCCGGAACGTCGAAGGCGCGCAGCCCGTTCCAACGGCGCTCCGAGCTCTCGTCGCGGCCGAGGAAGCGCGGCGTTGCGAGCACGATCGCCAGTGCCAGCGGGACCGGGAGGAAGAAAGTCCAGCGCCAGCCGATCTCGGTGAGAGCTCCCCCGAAAACCAGCCCGAGCGACCAGCCGCTCGCGGCGGTGGCCGTGTAGATGCTGAGCGCCCTGTTGCGCGCCGGGCCCTCGGCGAACGTGGTGGTGATGATTGACAGCCCCGCCGGGACCGTGAACGCTGCGCTGACGCCCTTGATGAAGCGCGTCGCAATCAGCAGCGCGCCGTCGTTCACGAGCCCGCCGAGCGCTGATGCCACGAGAAACACCGCCATCGACCACAGGAACACCCGGCGCCGCCCCAGCAGATCCGCCACGCGGCCGCCGAGCAGCATCAGCCCGCCGTATCCCAGCACGTAGGCGCTCACGACCCACTGGAGCGAGGTAGTCGACATGCCGAGGTCCTCACGGATGCTCGGCAGTGCGACGCCGACCATCGAGACGTCGAGGGCGTCGAGGAAGATGGCCCCAGAGAGGACGAACAGCGTCGCCCAGGCGAGGGCATCCATTCGGTCGATCTGACGAAGGGCTGTGCGGGTCGCGGCCACGGTGAGCTCCAGGTCCGGGAGTTGGTTGTCGCGACATTATATGCATAGACAAGTATTGTCTGAACAAAAGTTGTCTGCGTCTGGACTCACGGCTAGACTCTGAGGCGAGATGTCCCCGACCAAGAGCAAGGATCTGCAAGCCGCGTGGCGCGACCTCATGTCGTCCCATGCACGCGTCAGCGAGGCCCTTGAGCACGCCCTGCAGGAGCGTCACGACCTCTCGCTGAGCGAGTACGAGGTGCTTCAGCGACTGGTCGAGTCCGAGAAGGGGCACCGCCGCATGCAGGAGCTGGCCGAAGAGATCCACCTGAGTCAGAGCGCGCTGTCGCGTCTGGTCGGCCGGCTCGAGGAGGCCGGGCTCGCCACCCGTTCGATCTGCGACCACGACCGGCGCGGCATCTGGGCCTGTGTCACGCCGGCCGGCCGGGCGGCGCAGAAGAAGGCCGCGCCCACGCACCGTGACGTGCTGGCCGAGACGCTCGCCGGCTAGCCGCCGCTCGCAGGGGCGCGGCTAGTCGTATCGGGTGCGCCGCCTCCCCTGATCAACTCGCTCCTGCTCGTCGCAGGTCCCGTCCACGGCGACGCGCGAGCGGAAAGGCTGAACCGGCTCGGCCGGCGCCTCGCTGGCGTCCATCCGTCGCATCCTGCCGTTGCGGCGTGTCATCCAAGCGACCAAGCCGCCCGAGCGGGAGCGCGAACGCGTCCGCCAGGCCTACTGGCGGGCACTCGATGACGCCACCGACGAGCGCGACGGACAGCAACGACTCGGGGCGCTCGTCGACGAGCTCGACAACGCCGGCTACACCGCCGCCGCGAAATGCCTCACCGACGACCTCGACGCGCTCGTCGTCCACCTGCGCTACCCGACCAGACACCGCCGCAGGTGGCGCTAGACCAACCTGCTCGAGCGCTCGCTAGCCGAAGTTAAACGCCGCACCAAGGTGATCGGGCGCTTCCCCGGCGAGACCAGCTGCCTCACACTCGTCTGGGCCGTGCTCGACCTCTACATCACCCACGCCAAGAACGGCGTCAGGTTCAGCCAACTCGAACGCCAACGGCTGCGCCGAATGAGATACCAGGGAAGCGAACCAACGACCGACCAGGAGGTGAGCGCCGCCTAGACTGACCACCACCGGAGAACCTAGACCGCGGCGAATTTACAGCGGCAAAGAGACGCCACCCCGCGTATCAGCCGCGGCGCCCGCCCATCGTGCGAAGCCGGAGCCGCGATTGCGCGCTTGCCCGCGAAGCGGGCGCACTGGTGGCGGCCGCACTCGTCTCGTTTGTCGGAGAATCGGTCGGAGGTCCTTTCGCGAGTTGATCCCGAGAAGTCCCCATCACCCGTCCGCGGTGGCAGGTGCATAGATCATGTTCACGACGCCACTGCCGAGTGGATGCGATTCGACCAGGCGCATCGGGATCTTGTCCCGCGTCGCTCCGAACAGGCGATCTCCCGCACCGAGCACCACCGGGTAGACCGCTAGACGTAGCTCGTCTACTAGCCCCATCTCGATCAGCGCCTGCGCGAGGCGGCGGCTGCCATAGACGACGATGTCGCCGTCGAGCTCCTTCCGCAGTCGGGCTACCACCTCCGGCCAGTCATCGCCGAGGACGGTCGCGTTCCAGGGCAGATCCGTGAGCGTTGAGGAGACGACGTACTTCGGCATCTCGTTCAGCCTGTCGGCGAACTCACCTTCCGCAGTGGGCCAGAAGGCATGCATGGCCTCATAGGTGACCCGGCCGATGAGGAGGGCCTCGGAGTTCTGCGCCTGCTCGAGTTCGAACCGCTCACCCTCGGGACCGCGGTCGAAGTCCAGTATCCAGCCCTTGTACTTGAACGGGACGTCCGTGGACCCCGGCGACTGCATTACCCCGTCGAGCGACATGTGCTCGGACACAGCGATCCTTCCCATCCGTTCTCCTTCTCTCGTTAGCGCGGGGACTTCCCGATTGCGTGCTCAAGGCGCGCGAGTGCGGGCGGCGCGCCGGCCCGATGCTCGTCGCGAAGCTCGGCGGTCGGAAGCCCACGCTGGATCATCGTCATCAGCGTCTTGCCGTCGCGCGCCTCGAAGATGAACTCGAACTCGAACTCGACGCTCGAACCGTCGGGCCGGCTCTCGGTCGTGTCGACGACGAGGCGACCGGGCCGCTCGATCACCCGAAACGCGTGGTCGTGGCGGTAAAGCTCGTCGCGCGAGGGCCCGAACGTCACGGTCCAGGCCCCGCCGACGCGCAGATCGCACACGGACTCGACGATCCAGCCCGGCTCGCCGTAGAAGGCCACCTGGCCGTCCGGCGCGGTGAAGGCGTCGAACACCGTCTCGCGCGGGGCGTCGATCAGCCGCGCGGACGTGACGTCTTCGCTCATCGGCCGGCGTCCTTTCTCTCGACATAGGTGCCGAACCGATCCAGCCGACGCTGCGAGGTGCGCCGGTAGTCGTCGATCCACTCCGTGGCGTCGTCGAGCTGGGCGGGACCGAGCTGGCACTCGCGGGCGCGCCCGACCTTCGCCGTGACCACGAGATCGACCTCCTCGAGGATCCCGACGTGCTTCTTCACGCCGTTGAGGGTGAGCCCGAACGGCGCGGCCAACTCGCCAAGCGTCGCCGGTCCGCGCCCGAGGCGTTCCAGGATGCCCCGGCGGGTCGGGTCCGAGAGGGCAAAGAAGGTGCGATCGAGTGTCGCGTTATAGTGCACCGGTCGGTGCACTATAGCCCGGAACGGTTACCCCGGTCGCGCCGAGCGGCACGCGCGCTTCCCGCGACGAGCGCGTGTTTCGGCCCGGTGAGCACACGCCTGAATGGGACGAGGAGCGAGAGGCCTGCTCGGCTGCGAGGAGAATGCTCCTCTCTCAGGGGAGCGGCCGCGCAGAGAGCGGTTCAACGAGGTCGGGTCGAAGGGTAAGAAGCATTAGCGTGGCCATGCGGCACGCGCAACCGTAGGCGAGCGGAGCGCGCTCGTCGCAGGTCCGCCCGATACAGCACTAATGGCAAGCCGTCGTGTTAGGGCTCCGTGGCAGCTGGTCTCGGCTCCGCCTCCCGGCCGTCGTCCCTTGGCTAGCGTGAGCGG
>JBKPFJ010000062.1:0-4430 GCA_046728795.1 Actinomycetota bacterium
TGGGGACGCCCGCTCCAGAGTGGGGCTAGAGGAAGGCCCTAGGCTGCCGCTTTTCGCTTCGCGGGCGACCCACGCAGATGGGGGCGGTGGCGCGCCTTATACCACGAGCCAAGTCCCGCCTCCTTCGGGTTGCCCACGCCAGTCGCAGGCGGCCTGCCCGCTGCCGCGCTAACGGCCACGGCCTCCGCCCGGGCGACCAGTCGGGGCGCCCCGATAGCCACCTGCCCGTGGCAGGATCGAACTCGCCCACGTAGTGCCATCGCTCGTCCTCGGCCGGCGGTGCCGGACGGTCCTCATAGACCGAGCGACCGGGCCTGCGCACGGGTGCATCCTCTTGCCCTACTGAGACTTCGATCCGATCCACCACGCCACATCTCCTGAAACGGCTGGAATCTGTTTGGTTCTGTCCCCCGCCGGGCCCTGGGCGCGCTAGCCGAAACGAATGAACCCCGCGTTAGCGGGGGTTTCTTGATGCGCCCAGGGAGACTCGAACTCCCACCCCGCATAAGCGGGACAAGGCCCTCAACCTTGCGCGTCTACCAATTCCGCCACAGGCGCGTGCGCGCCGATTATAGAGCCGCCCCGAGGGCCGCTTGAAGCCGTCCGGGAGGCGCGCTACTCTGCGAACACATGTTCGGAAGCCACCCTCAGGAGGCCCGCCGATGGTCGAGCTGAACCTCACCAAGCGCCAGCAGGAGATCTTCGATTTCGTCAAGCGCTACGCGGGAGAGCACGGCTATCCGCCCACAGTGCGGGACATCGGCAAGGCCATCGGCCTCACCTCCTCGTCGACCGTGCACGCGCATCTCGCGAACCTCGAGAAGCTGGGGCTGCTGAAGCGCGATCCCAGCAAGCCCCGCGCGATCGAGGTCCTCGTTGACAAGGCCAAGGCGGTGGTCTCCCCGGGCGGCCTGCCGGTGGTGGGCCAGGTCGCGGCGGGGCAGCCGGTGCTCGCCGAGGAGAACATCGAGGACTACGTGGCGGTCCCGCCGATCGCGGGCGGCGACGAGGGCGAGTTCGTGCTGCGCGTGAAGGGCGAGTCGATGCGGGACGCGGGCATCTTCGAGGGCGACTTCGTCGTGGTCCGGCGGCAGGAGACCGCGACAAACGGCGAAATCGTGGTCGCCCTGGTGGGGGAGGAGGCCACGGTGAAGCGCTTCTTCAAGGAGGCCGACCACGTGCGGCTCCAGCCGGAGAACGAGACGATGGAGCCGATCCGTACGCGCGAGGCGCAGCTGCTCGGACGGGTCGTGGGCGTCTGCAGGAAGGTGGCATGACGCCCGCGCTGGCCACACCGCCGGGCGGCCTGCTCGGAGCTCTCTGCGAGAGCGGAGGAGCGGCCCGGGGCGGCCGGCTGACGCTCGAGGAGCGGCTCCGCCGGGCGCTCGCGACGGCGCGCGCGCAAGGTGCTGCCGAGTGTCCGGTCTGTAGCGGTCGGATGGCGCCCGCAACCGACGGAGCCGCCTGCCGCGACTGCGGATCCGTCCTTCGCTGAGGGTCGGCCGCGGCCCACCGGAGCGGACCGGTGAGATACTCGGCGCGCGTGTCGCGCGAGAACGTGGAGTGGGTGTGGGGTGTGGAACGAGCGGGACTGGGAGGGCGTGCTGGCACGGGTCGACCAGCGTCACGAGTTCCGGCTGACCGGTCTCTTCCCGGGGCTCGAGCCGGTCTACAAGGGACGGGACGGGATGCGCGAGTTCCTCGAGACCTTCGCCTCGATCTGGCCGGACTTCCGCGTCGACGTCGAGCGCGTGGAGGACGCCGGCGACCGCGTGGTCGGTCTCTCGCGGCTGTGCGGATCGGAGCTCGGCAGCGCCGCGCCGATGAGCATCGAATACGCACACGTCTTCAACTTCGAGCGGCGCCGGGCGGTCAGAACGGACGCGTATCGCTCGTGGGACGAGGCGCGGGCCGCCGCCGGTGTCGACGGCTGACCACTCCGCGCCTACCATTGAGGGGCTGACCGAGCGGTCGCGGGGAGGCCGGGGAGACATCCGGTCCCTCGAGGAAAGTCCGGACACCGCAGGGCGGGGTGGTCGGGGAACCGACCCGGGGAAACCCGCGGGAAAGTGCCACAGAAACACACCGCCTAAGTGGTGGGTCACAGCTGAACCCGCCGCCGGCAAGGGTGAAATGGTGCGGTAAGAGCGCACCGGCGTCGCGGCGACGCGGCGGCCGGGCAAACCCCACCCGGTGCAAGGCCAAGCAGGGGCGACGACGCTGCCCGCCGAGCCCCAGGTAGGCCGCCTAGATGGATGGCCGCTCACGACAGGATCCGGCTTACAGGTCAGCTAAGGGAAGGCCCCGCCTCGGCGCGGGGCTTTCCTATGCGCCGATCCGGCGTCGTCTTACTCCGCGTGTCCGTGGTGGCCGCCGTCCTCGGCCGTCCGCCCGCCCTGTAGGGTCAGGACGGACGTGACCGCCGACCAGGCCATCCCCCACAAGAGCGACGGCGCGCCGCGGCGCGGTGGGCCGTCCGTGGCGGTCGTCGGAGGCGGGTTCGGGGGGATCGGGGCCGCGGTGATGCTGCGCCGCGAGGGCTACGAGGACGTGACGGTCTTCGAGCGCGGCGACCGGGTCGGCGGCGTGTGGAACTTCAACACCTACCCCGGCCTCTCCTGCGACGTGCCCTCGCACCTGTACGAGTTCTCGTTCGCGCCCAATCCGCGCTGGTCGCGCCGCTATGCGCCCGGGGCCGAGATCCAGGCGTATATCGAGGACGTGGCGCGCCGCCACGGAGTGCTCGACCGGGTGCTGCTCGGGACCGAGGTCGAGCGCGCCACGTTCGACGAGGGGAGCGGGCGCTGGACGGTGGAGACGAACCGCGGAATGCACACGGCGGACGTGCTGGTCACCGCCTGTGGGCAGCTGTCAACCCCGAGCGTGCCGCCGATCACGGGCCTCGACGACTTCGAGGGCCCGGCCTTCCACACGGCCCGCTGGCGGCACGATCTCGACCTCCGGGGGAAGCGGGTGGCGCTCGTCGGCACCGGCTGCAGCTCGATCCAGGTCGGCCCTGCGCTCCAGCCGAGGGTGGCGAAGCTCGACGTCTACCAGCGCACGCCCGGTTGGACCATCCCCAAGATGGACTTCGAGTACAGCGCCCGCGCCCAGCGCCTGTTCGAGCGCTTCCCGGTGCTGCAGCGGCTCGACCGGGCAGCGGTCTTCGCCTTCTTCGAGGTCGGGACTGCCGGCCTTACCTCGCACCGCTGGGTCGCGGCGCCGCTCCGCGCGGTGGCCCGCCGTCGGATCCGCAGCCAGATCGACGATCCCGAGCTCCGCAAGAAGGTCACACCGCGCGACGAGCTCGGCTGCAAGCGGATCATGCTCACCGACGACTGGTATCGAACGCTCACCCGTCCGAACGTGGAGCTCGTGACCGAGCGGATCGAGCGGATCGCCCCGCACGCGGTCGTAACCGCCGACGGAGCGGAGCGACCGGCCGACGTGTTGATCCTGGGCACGGGCTTCAAGTCACACGACTTCGTCGTCCCGATGGAGGTCGTCGGGCGCGGCGGACGCACGCTCGCGAAGGCCTGGGGCGACGTTCCCCGTGCCTACCTGGGCATAACCGTGCCGGGCTTCCCGAACCTGTTCCTGATCTACGGACCCAACACCAATGGTGGCTCGGGCTCGGTCATCTACGCGGTCGAATGCGCGATGCGGCACGTGATCGCGGGGATCCGCGAGCTGGAGCGCGCGCGAGCGAGCACGCTCGAGGTGCGTCCCGAGGCGGCCGAAGCCTTCGACCGCGAGCTGCGCGACGCGCTCGCCGGCACGGTCTGGCACAGCGGCTGCACGAACTGGTACGTGGACGAGAACGGCAACGACCCGAACCAGTGGCCGTGGCTGTGGACCAACTACCGCCGCCGCACCGCTCGCCTCGACCCGGCGGCCTACGAGTTCGCGTAGCAGCGTAGAGTCGGGCCCATGACCGTCACGGTCGATCCGCACGTCGCTATCACCTGGATAGAGCGGGTCACTCGCGAGCGAGCGCGGGAGCGCACCTCCGACGAGGTCGCCGTCGAGGAGCCGCTCGAGATCCGAGCGGACGGCAAGGCGCTCGCGGTGACGATGCGCACGCCCGGCGAGGACGAGGAGCTCGCGGCGGGCTTCCTCGCGGGGGAGGCGCTCATCCGCGACGAGCGCGACGTGGAGTCGGTCGGGCCCAGCGATGACCTGGCCGCGAACGTGGTCGACGTCCGCACCCGCCACGGCCTGCGGCGCGACCCACGCGACGAGCGCCGCTTCTACCTCACGTCTTCGTGCGGTGTCTGCGGCAAGGCCGCGCTCGAGTTCGTGCGGCGGGAGGCTCCGCCCGCGGAGCGGGGGGTGCCGCTCGAGCCGGAGCTCGTGCTCGAGCTACCGGACGCCGCGCGCCGGCGCCAGCACAGCTTCGAGCGGACGGGCGGCCACCACGCCACCGCGCT
>JBKPFJ010000080.1:0-13046 GCA_046728795.1 Actinomycetota bacterium
GCGGGCCGGGCGCGCTCCGCGGCGCGCCGCCGGTAGCGCTCGCGCGCCGTCTCCTGCGCCTGTTGCCAGGTGAGCCAGCCCGCAGCCACGGCCAGCACCACCCAGGTGATCGGGTCCTCGAAGAACCCGGAGTAGAACAGCGAATGGACGAACAGGCCGAGGAACGACACGCCCAGCGCCAGCCCCAGGGCGCGGTCGCGGCGGCGCACGGCCTCGAGTAGCCTGGCACCGCCTAGCAAGAGCCACGCGTAGAGAGCGAGACCCGCCGCGCCGAGCTCTGCCGTCACGGTCAGAGGAGTGGTGTGCGAAACGAAGTTGGCGGTCGGGCGGTCGCTCTTCGCCAGGATGCGGCTCGCCCTCGGTTGGCCTCCAATGCCGACGCCCACGATCGGGTGGTTCGCGATCACGCGGGCGGTGTCCTCCACCCGTTTGGTGCGATCACTCGTGGTGCGATTCAGCGAGGCGCCCTCCGCGGCCACCCGGACCGCCACGTATCCGGCGCCGGCGATCGCGGCCACTGCGACGGTCGCGACCACCGCCCTGCGGATGCGCTCGTCGCCGGTAGCCGCGGCCACCGCCAGTGTGATCACGACGAGCGCCACCATGCTCGACTGCGAGTAGGAGAACAGCAGTCCGGCCCACAGCAGGGCCACCAGCGCCAGCCCCAGCCGGAGCTCGATTCGCTTCAGCGCGAGCAGGACCAGCACGACCCCAAGGCCGAGGACCACGTGCCGGCCGTAGAGGCTCGGATCCCCGAACAGCGAGGTGACTCGGAAGTAGTCCGAGTTGGCGTTCGAGACCTCGAGGTTCGGCGCGTAGAAGAACAGGTGGTGCGTGGCGGCCTGCACCAGCCCGATGACCGCGAACAGCGCCGCCAAACCGATTCCGATGCGGGCGAGGTTGCGCGGGACCCACTCCGCGAAGGGCGCCTGGGGGACCACCGCGAGCAGCGCCGCGAACGGCAGCGTGAAGTAGAGAAGCAGGTTCACGCCCGCCTCCAAGTCGTCCGCCCACAGCAACGAGAGGAAGGCGAAGGCGAGGAAGGCGGCGGCCGGCAGGGCGAGCAGACGCGGCAGCGGCCGGGGCTCGCCGCCGCGGATCGCGCGCCATCCCAGCGCGAGCACCGCGGCAAGAAGCACGAAGTAGAGCGGCAGCAGCCGCCCGAGCTGGCCGTTCTCAGCGACGGAGACGAGCAGGGGACTCGAGGAGTCGTACTGGAGAGGCGGCCGGAACGGGGCCGCCGCGAGCACCACGAGCGGGACCAGTGCCGGGCGGCGGACGAAGAGCCACGCCGCGGCGACGACGGCGGCCAGTCCCAGGAGGGCGAGGACGGCGCCCTTGGCCGAGGTCAGTTCGTTAAGAGGACCGCTCCCGTCGGAGAGAGCGCGCGCCAGGCCGAGCTCGGAGAGGAGCAGCAGCACGAGTCCGGCGAGGAGCGTCACGCGGCCACGAGCCAGCAGCGTCATCGCCGAGCCCAGCGCGCCGACGACCGCGGCGACTTGGGCCGTGTCAGCGTGCTCCACGGCGCGTAGCGTAGACCGCCGCCCCGGGGTCGAGGCGACGGTTGCGCGCCTCAGCCGCCTCGCGGATGCCGGTGCCGCGGCCGGGGCGAAGCTGCTGGAGTGCGTGGAGCCAGTAGCGACGCGGGTCGTGGCCAGGGAGCGCGAGCGCGGCCGCCGCGCGCAGCACGTAGGCCCACGTCCAGCAGACCCTCCAGGCGAGGCGCGTCAGCGTCCCCGTGTGCTTGCGGAGGTAGAGCTCGCGGCCCCTGTGGAACTCCACGATCCGGCGGCGCATGCCCTCCGGATCGGTGCCGAGCTGGTCGTGGTGCACCGCCCGCGCGGCGGGCACGAAGAGGATGCGCCAGCCAGCGTCGTGCAGCCGCTTGCAGAAGTCGGTCTCGTCGGAGTAGACGAAGAAATCGGGATCGAAGAAGCCGACCTCGCTGGCTGCCTCCCGCCGCACGAGCATCGCGCTCGACTGGACCCAACCGACCTCGCGGACCCGGTCCCCGGTGCTCTCCACGGCGTAGGGCTCGTGGAGGAAGACCGCGGCCGCGAGCGCCCAGCCGATGTCCGGCAGGCGCCAGGCGCAGGCGGTCGGCTCGCCGGCGGAGGTGAGGAGCTGCGCACCGGCTGCCGCGGCGCGCGGGTCCGCCTCGAGCGCGGCGAGGAGCGCCTCGGGCGCCCCGTCGCGAAGCTCCGCGTCCTCGTTCAGCAGCAGGCAGTAGCGGCCGCGTGCCTCGCGCAGCAGCGTGGAGTCGTTCTCCGACTTGCCGGTACGGCGCTCGAGCGCGATCAGGCGGACGCCCGGCCGCCCCTCCACCGCCTCGGCGGAGCCGTCGTCGGAGGCGTTGTCGAGCACCAGCACCTCGCTCTTGATCGCATCCGGGCGCGTCCGCTCGATCGCGTCGAGGCAGGCGAGCAGGTGCTCGCGCCCGTTCGTGTTCACAACGCAGTAGGAGAGGAGCATCAGCCCCGCGCGGCGCGCTCGAGCACTCCGAGCGCCCGCTCGGCGAGCAGGTCGCGGCTGAACTCGGCCTCGGCAAGCCGCCGCGCGTTCTCGCCGTAGCGCCGCGTCTCCTCGGGGTTGTCGCGCAAGAAGGCGACCTTGGCGGCGAGGTCGCCGGGGTCGCCCGCCCGCGCATAGACCCCCGCCTCGTTGTCCTCAACGAGCTCGCGCAGCCAGCCCGGGGTGTTGACGATCGCGGCGCGCCCTGCCGCGAAGGTGTCGAACAGCTTGTTCGGCGAGCAGGTGTAGAGGATCGGCACGTCCTTGAAGATCGTCATACAGGCGTCCGACGCCGCCGCGAGGCGGGCCACCGACGCCTTGTCCGGGATCGGCTCGGAGAAGATCACGTTGTCGGTGCCGCGCCGGCGCGCGAGCGCCTCGAGCTCGGCGCGCCGCTTCCCGTCGCCGTGCAGAACGAAGGCCACGGATCCGTCCTCGATCCGCTCGGCCGCTTCGATCACCTGCGTCAGGTCGTTCGCCTCGCCCATCGTCCCGAAGTAGGAGACGACGAACCGCTCGCCGAGCCCGAGCCGCTCGCGTACCTCCGAGCCGTCGACGTCGGGAGAGAAGAGCTCGAGATCGGATGCGTTGGGCACGAGCGTCACCTTCTCCGGCGGGACCCCCGCGGCGATCACCCCGTCGCGCATCCCGGGCGACAGTGCTATCACGTGCGCGGCGCTGCGATAGACGAAGCGCTCGAGCGCCCGCGCAAGCCGCTGAGCGAGCGGGTTGGAGAGCGCCCCCATCTGGATGGGCGCCTCCGGCCACAGGTCACGCACCTCGAACACGAGCGGCACGCGGTGCCGGCGCGCAGCGACCACCGCCGGCAGCGCCATCGTCAGCGGAGGCGACGTGGCGTAGACCACGTCGGGCCGCGGCGCGCGCAGCACCGTCCAGGCGGCGCCGAGCGCGAAGCGCACGAACTCGAGGAGGCGCCGCCCATAGCCCAGCTTGGTGCCGCTCACGTAATCGCTGTACCCGCCGCGCACGGGGATGACGTCGATGCCCTCGACGCGCTCGTGCCCCCCGCCGCCCGCTGAGGCCGCGGTTACCATGCTCACCTCGTGACCGCGCGCCACGAAGCGCCGCGCGAACTCGTAGGACCGCGTTCCGCCCACCCCGGCGCGCGTCATGAAGTACTGATGCAGGTACAGGATCCGCATCCCGGCCGCAAGGCTAGTGCCCGCCCGCGCGGCGCTCCCTGCCCGTGAACCGCGCGCTCGACCTCCTGCTCGGGAGCATCCTGCTGCTGGTCGCGGCGCCCTTCCTGCTCGCGGCGGCGCTCGCGATCCGGCTCGAGAGCCGCGGCGCGGCGTTCTACAGGCAGCGCCGGGTGGGCATGCACGGCGAGCCGTTCGAGCTCTGGAAGCTGCGCACGATGGTGCCCGGAGCCGAGGCGATGGGCGCGGGCATCTACGTCCTTGAGGGCGACCCGCGGATCACGCGCGTGGGCCGCCTGCTGCGCCGCTTGTCGCTCGACGAGCTGCCCAATCTGATCAATGTCCTCCACGGCGACATGGCCCTGGTCGGCCCCCGCCCCACGATCCAGGAGCAGGTCGACCGCTACACGGACCGCCAGCGGCGCCGCCTCGAGGTCAAGCCCGGCATCACGGGCTGGGCTCAAGTCAACGGCCGCGCCTCGCTCCCCTGGCCCGAGCGGATCGAGCTCGACGTCTGGTACGTCGACCACCGCTCGCTATCGCTCGACCTGAGGATCCTCGCCAAGACCGCCCGCCTGCTGCTCACCGGCCATGGGCTCTACAGCGAGGACCCCCGCCAGGGCTGGGCCGAGTAGCGCGCGCTCCCCGCGGGCCCACGAGCCGCTTCAGGCTCGGGACCGTCCTACATAGTGGCGCCAGGAGCCGCCGCAAAGCAGGACAGTGCCCTGGGTTGACCGCGCAGGAATATCTGACTAAGGTCAGAGAATGGACCCGGCGATGGTCTCACAGGTCCGCCGCTTCAACCGCCTCGTCACCCAGCGGGTTGGCGCCCTGGACGACCGGTTCCTCGCCCGCGAGCGGCCGCTTGGCGAGGCGCGCCTCCTGTGGGAGATCGGCGCCGAAGGGTGCGGCGTGCGGTCCCTGCGTGGGCGCCTCGACCTCGACTCCGGCTATCTCAGCCGTCTGCTCCGCAGCCTGGAGGGCGCCGGTCTGGTCAGCGTGGAGCCGGACGAGCGCGACCGGCGCGTGCGGAACGCCCGCCTGACTCAAGCGGGACTCGCCGAGCGAGCCGTGCTCGACCGAAAGAGCGACCAGTTGGCGGCGTCGTTCCTCGAGCCGCTCAGCGAGTCACAGCGCGAGCGACTCGTCATGGCGATGTCGGACGTCGAGCGGTTGCTGACGGTCCCGATGGTGCGGATCGAACCCCTCGATCCAGCCCATCCGCACGCGCAGCATTGCCTACGGGAGTACGTCGCCGACCTGGACCGGCGCTTCTCGGGCGGCTTCGACCCTGACCGCAGCATCTCCGCCGAGGCGCGCGAGCTCAGTCCACCGAACGGCGTCCTGCTCGTCGCGTCGCTTCTGTCACAGCCGCTCGGCTGCGGCGCCCTGAAGTTCCACGACGGTGCGCCGACCGAGATCAAGCGCATGTGGGTGGCTGAGTCGGCGCGGGGATTGGGCCTCGGGCGACGGCTCCTCGCCGAGCTCGAGGCACGCGCCGCGCAAAGCTCCAGCCCGATCGTGAGGCTCGAGACCAACGAGACGCTCACGGAAGCCATCGCGTTGTACCGCTCGGCCGGCTACACCGAGGTGGCTCCGTTCAACGACGAGCCCTACGCCCACCACTGGTTCGAGAAGCGCCTGCTGCCCTAACTGAGCCTGCGATAGGTGATCTCGAGGTCGTCGTCCCAGGTCGAGCCGTCGCGCGAGAGCTTCCAGAGGCCCGAAATCGTCTCGTCGCCATCGCCGAGCTCGCCCGTGAACCGTTGCGAGAAGCCCGGCTCGTCGCGCCACATCCTCCAGACGCCGTCGCTCAGGCTCGCCCCGTAGACCCGCTGCACGCCGCGGGAGTCGAAGTAGTGCATGGCGAGGCTCTCTCCCTCAGCGCCGATGATCGCGATCGAGTCGGGAAACTCGGGGTGATCGGTCCGTGAACGGTGAATGAGGAACTTCTCGCCCTCGAGCCACTCGACGGTCGCGTGCCCGCGCACGACCGTGGACGGAAACGCCGGATGAGCCGCCTCGAGCGCCCACTCGCCGGCCAGCGCGCTCAGGGCCTCGAGTTGGGGATTCCGCGTCACGACCCCGGTTCGAAGATCTCGGCGAGCGTGTCGAGCATCTGCTGCTCCCGCTCGCTGACGAGCTCCCCGCCGATCCCGAGGAAGCCCCCCTCCTTCGCGGCCAGCGCGGCTCGCTGCGAGGCGGCCTTGAGCCATTCGCGGAACTGCCTCGCCTCCTCCGGAGTCGTCTTCGCGAGCAGAAGCGCGTTGACGGCGCGCAGCTCGTCGAGGATCTCGTCACGCGGGTTCTTCCGGTCCGGCTTGAAGCGGGCCATCGGGTTCTCCCGGCGCCGGGCCTTCTCGGCGACGTCCTGCGCTAGCGCCTGGACGAACTCCCCGTAGCCACCCTCCCGAGCCGCCTCGACGACCGTCTTGAGCGCCGCGCTGGACTCCTTGATCGTCTCGATCGGCCCACCGGGGTCGGCGACCGAGATGGCCATGCCGGCTACGAGGGGAGCTCGGCCCAGGCGCGCCCACTCCTCCTCGGAGAAGTCCGCCTTGGAGGTCATGGCGCAGGAGGCTACCTGCCGAGCCGATACGGCTGGCAGGGCGTCCACCTGCCGGCCCTAGCGGCTTAGCCTGATCCGGACCAGATACGGGCGCGAGCTTCCGCGGGCCGTCCTCGGGTCGGCCTTCGCCACGACGTAGAAGCGGAAGAGGCCCGTGCCGGAGGGGGTGAACGAGGTCCTGAACGCGCCCTTTCGAGTGCGCGCCGCCTTCACCCCGAGCTTCCGGTCTCGGCCGTGCCGCCGGAGCTGGAGGACCAGGTACACGCGCCGCTTCCGAGGCTTCACTGTGCCACGGACCGGAACCTTTGCGCCGCGCCGGCCGCGCGTCGGCGGGTTCGTGACCGCGACCAGTGGCTTGACCAGCAAGGTCCGAGGGGGAGAGCGGCTCGGGCGGTGGTCGGCGTCGCCGAGGAAGCGCGCCCGCAGCAGGCGGTTTCCGTGTGGCCTCACCGTCGCGCCGAACGCCCCATCGGAGTCGGTGCTGACCGTGGTCGCGTTTCTCCAGGCTCCCTTGACGAGCGACTGCACCGTGATCGCGCTGGCGGGCAGCGGCGAGCCGGCGGTGTCCAGCAGGGCGCCGGACACCGTCACGGACCGGCCGTAGCGGACCTTCTTGCGGGAGAGCCTGGCGCTCACGACCGTTCCCACGCCGCTCGGATCGATCTGACCGACGAGGCGCCTTAGGTCCGGCAGCTGCGAGTAGAGCACGCCGCCAGGGCACTCGGTGCTGTCGACGTCCCGGTGGCCCGCGACCCTGTTCACGCGCACCGAGGTGCCGGCCGCGTAGCGGTTCGACGGACCACCCGCGCTGATGAGCGTGGTGCGCCCGTAGGTGGGGACTCCATGAAGCGGCAGCTTCCAGCGGATGAGATTCGCCACGGCGTGCAGCCCGGCCTCGGTCTGGGGCTCGCTCGAGAAGGTGCCGATGTTGGCGATGCCCGTGCTCTGAGCGTTGTAGCCCTGGGCCTGGGCGCCCATCACGGGCTGGTCGATCCCGCCCGCGCGACCCTCGAAGGTCGTGCCGTAGCGATCGACGAGGAAGTTGTAGCCGATGTCGTTCCAGCCATTCGAGTTGCGGTGGTAACGACATATGGCGAGCACGATGTCCGGCGACTCCTCGGGCGAGTAGTCGTTCGGGTTCACCGTGTGATGGACGAAGGCGGCGTTCACGGTGCCGTACTCGGGTGCGGCGCGCGGCGGGCAGTAGCGGTCACCGCCCCACTCGGCGCGGGGGACGATCGCCGGCTGACCAGGCTGCGCCTCGGCCGTCCCCCCGAACAGTCCCGCCACCGAGGCGACCGCGGCGTGCGCCACGCGACGGATGGCGGTGCGGGCTCGGTCGGCCGCGGTGGCGGTCCCCTCGACGTTCACGAAGTGGAGGCGCAGACCCGGCACCCGGTGGGATAGCCGGTACTGGACCTCGTCCGCCTCGCCCACCCAGGCGGGGGCCGAGACGCCCCGCACTGCCTCGCCCCGCCCGGGGTCGGGCCCGTCCTCGGCGTGCGAGGCGAGCGGCGTCCACGGCCCCCAGCGGCCCCCGGCCTTGCGCGTCCGTATGCGGATGCGCGGCTCCGCCGAGCCGCGCCAGCGCATCCCCACCAGGTTGAAGCGCTTTGGGGTCCGCAACGGCCGCGACAGGAGCGCCCCGCCGGCTCGGGCCGCTATCGCCCCGGACGCGGGGGCCAGCTCGAAGTCCACCGGCGCGGGCCGCCAGTGGGGGTTCGAGATCGCGGGCGCGGCCACCGCCGCGAGGGCGAGCAGGCAGACGAGTGCGAGCGCTGAGGCAAGACGCTCCACTGGGCCGTGAACACGCTCTCAGCGGCGCGGTTGCGGAACTGGGAGATTGTGCAAGTCGTCGGCTTGCAGGGAACTTGCGGACGTGCGGATCGCCCGCGGCGCTAGGGGACTACCTCTGGGCCCCTGCCGCGATGCTCGTCGATGAACGCTCGAAGGGCGTCGTACATCGGCGCCCGTGCGCTCGTGCACCCGAGCGTGTAGCCGGTTCCCCTGGGGTCCGGGTCCCGACCCCACGCGGTGGCCGCGACGGCGTAGGGCATGTTCTTCCGCGGCACAAGCAACATCTGATAGCCCTGCTCCTCGTCGAACAGCGCCTTCAGGTCCGCACGCGTGCGCTCCGGCAGCCCCGGCTTGAACCAGATCACGACCCGGCCGTGCTCCTCGGAATGCACGACCGTGATGTCGGGCGGCGCCGTGGTGTACGCGCCGTCCTGGGCGGGGACCTGGTAGTGCTTCCCGCCCGCGGGCGGGTTGGACTGGTACTTGATGTGGGCGTGGATGTCGCTCGTGTGCCTCTCCTCGGTCGTCGCGCCTACGTTCACCACGTAGCTCTGGAGCTTGCACTCTGCGGCCTTCGCTGCGTCCTTCAGGTTGGAGGTCTTCTGCTTGGGCACGCTCCCGCCGGACGGGAGGATGTTCGCGTTCGCCTCACCCCCGGAGCCGTCGCCGCCCCCGCCGCCCAGGGCGAGGGCCGCGACGACGGCAATCACCGCGGCAGCGGCGAGCGCGCCGCCCACGCCGTAGCCCACGAGCCGCTTGCGGCGATCCGCCTCCTTGGCCTGGCGCTCGCGCTCTAGGCGCTCGCGCTTGAGCGCCTCCTTCTGCTCCCTCCGGGAGGACACGGCGGCGAAGCGTAGCTATGCGATGGTCTGAGCCGGCGCAGGGACCGCCCGGCGAGGCCTCTCGGCCCCGCCGCGCGGTCGCCCCCGGTCGCTCAGCAGTGCGCCTTGTAGAGCGCGTCCTGGTTCTGGGCGAGGTTGTCCTTCGTGATCGAGACGAAGCCCGTCGCGATCTTCTTCTTGGTCGCCTTGTCGTCCAGCGCATTGACCGCCTGCTGGACTCCCAGCGAGCCGATCTGGGCGGGCTTCTGGGCGATCAACGCCTGGACCAGGCCGGCCTTGAGGTCCTGGACCTGCTTCGGGCCGGCGTCGAAGCCCACGATCTTCACCTGGCCGAGCTTGCCCGCCTCCTTGAGGCCGCTCGCAGCGCCCTCCGCCGAGAACAGGTTGGTCGCGAAGATCCCTTTCAGGTCGGGGTTGCGGGCCAGGATCGACTTCACGATCGACGCCGCCCGGGCGGGCTCGTCCTGGCTGTACTGCTGCCCGATGTAGTCGAGCCCTTCCGCCTTGGCGCCCTCCTCGAACCCCTTCGCACGCAGGTCCGTGGTTGAGATGCCCGGCTTCACGTTCACGACGAACACCTTGCCCTTGCCCCCAATGAGCTTCGACAGCGTCTTTGCGGCCTCACGCCCGCCGCCCTCGTTGTCCGAGGCGATCTGCGAGACGGCCACGTCCGGGTTGTCGAGCGTCGTGTCGACGAGCACGATCTTGGAGCCGTTGTCGGCGGCCTGCTTGATCGGCACGTACATCGCCTTGGTGTCGGTGGGCGCGATCAGGATCGCGTCCGGCTTCTTCGCCGCCACCGCGTTCACGATCGGTGTTTGCTGGTCGGCCGAGAACTCGTTCGGGCCCTGGAAGTCGAGCGAGGCCCCGAGCTTCTTGGCTTCCGCCTGGGCGCCGCAGTTCATCGTGATATAGAACTCGTCGCCCTTGACGCCGGCGATGAGCGTGAGGCTCTTGCCGCCGCCGCCCCCTCCACCGCCTCCATTGTCGTCGCCGCCGCACGCGGTGAGCACCGCCGCGACCAGGACGAGGAGCGCGGCCAGCACGAACCGCCGGCGCCCTCTCTTCGGTGTGATTGACATGACACGGCCCTCCTCTCGTGTGGGTTTCTGCCTACTCACCTCTGTCGCTGCGACCGTCTGCGGAGCTGGTCCAGGTAGACGGCCCCGATCAGGACGGCGCCGACCGCCACCTGCTGCCAGAACGGCTGCACGCCAATGATCACGAAGCCGTTCTGCAGCACGGCAGGGATGAACACGCCGAAGACGGACCCGAGCACGGTGCCGATGCCCCCGAACAGGCTGGTGCCACCGATCACCACCGCCGCGATCGCCTGGAGGTTGTCGGTGTCGTGGCCGCCGATCGTGGTCGTGGCGAAGCGCGCCAGGCTGAGGAACCCGGCCAGGCCCGAGAGCGTTCCGGCCAACACATAGACCTTGATCAGGTGACGGTCCACTTTCACGCCGGCGCGCCGGGCCGCCTCCTCGTTCGACCCGATCGCGTACGTCAGTCGGCCGAAGCGGGTGGCCGCGAGGACGATGCCGAAGACGAGTGCGACCGAGAACGAGATGATCACCAGGTAGGGGATCTGCCCGAAGACGCGTCCCGTGCCGATTGTGTCCACGAGCTTCAGCGGCACCTCGCGCTCGTCAACGCCTCCGGTGATGAGCAGCGCCGCGCCCAGCGACATGCCGAGGGTCCCGAGCGTCACGATCAGCGCCGGGATCCTCGCCTTCGCCACGAGGAACCCGTTGAGGAACCCCCAGGCGAAGCCCGACCCGAGCGCGGCGGCGAGCCCGAGCAGGATCGTGCCCCAGCCGTTGCCGCCGACCGAGTTCATGAGCTTGGCCGACACGACCCCGCTGAACACGAGCACGGCGCCCACGGACAGGTCGATGCCCGCGGTGATGATCACGTAGGTCATGCCGACCGCGAGCACCAGCAGCACCGCGGCGTCGGTGGCGATGTTCCGAGCGTTCGACGCCGAGACGAAGCTCTCGTACTCGATCGCCGAGAACACGATTATGAGCCCGGCGAGGATCAGCCCAATCCAGGTGCTCGACCCGGTGACGAAGCGCTGCCACCACGGGATGCGCTCCTCGGTCTCCTCGGGCGGGAGTGCCTCCTCTGGCGGCGCTGTCGTCGTCTCGTTCACGCCGCGTCCTCCTGGGTGATCGCGCCGGTCATGGCGCCGACCACGTCCTCCATCGACACGTCAGCACGCCTGAACTGGGCCACCCGCTCGCCGAGGCGCAGCACCTCGATGCGGTCCGCGACCTCGAACACCTCGGGCATGTTGTGGCTGATCAGCACGACCGACAGCCCACGGTCCCGCACCCGTCGGATGAGGTCCAGCACGTGGCGGGTCTGCACCACCCCGAGCGCGGCGGTGGGCTCGTCCATGAACACGACCTTGCTTGCCCAGGTCACCGCGCGGCTCACGGCCACGCCCTGGCGCTGGCCCCCGGACATCGTCGCCACCGGCGCGGTCGAGTCCTGCAGTCCCACGCCCAGGCTCTTGAAGGCCTCGTCCGCCCGCCGGTGCATCTCCGCCTTGTCGAGGAAGCCGAGCACGCCGAGCGGTCCGCTCCGCCGCACCTCGCGGCCGAGGAACAGGTTCGCGGCCGGGTCGAGGTCGGCCGCCAGTGCGAGGTCCTGATAGACGGTCTCGATCCCGAGCGCTCTCGCCTCGAGCGGCGAGTGGATCCGCACGGGCTTCCCCTGGAAGACGATCTCGCCCGCATCCGGCTGCTCGACGCCGGCGATGCATTTGACGAGCGTGCTCTTGCCCGCTCCGTTGTCTCCCACGAGCGCGACGACCTCGGCCGGCCTAACCGTGAAGTTGGCCCCCCGCAGGGCGCGGACACGGCCGAAGTTCTTCTGGATGCCACGGGCCTCGAGCAATTCCTCGGCCATCGGGTCAGCTCCTTCCAGCGGGGACTGCGGTGGGAATCGGGGGTAGCGCGTCGATGCTCTCGAACAGACCGGCGGCCACGCCACCCGTGAGCGCGGCCCCCCGCGCCCCGGCCTCGACGACGGGCGGCCGCTCCAGCGGTCCGAGCCGCTCCTTCGCCGCCAGCAGCGCCTCGCTCTGCGCCCAACCGCCGCTGAGGACGAGCCTGCTGCGCGGCCCCGCCACGGCCTCGATGTGGGCCAGCACGGACTCGATCCGGGCGGCGGCCGATCGGGTCGCGCCGCGCCAGACCTCCGCGGGGGAAGCTCCGTCGGGCAGCCGTGGTGCCGAGCGATGGAACGAGTCGAAGTCGAGCTGGATCCGGGCCGTCCCGGCGCCCGCGACGGCGCGCGCGTCGAGCTCGTCGCGCGCAGCGCGGTCGATGCCGAGGGCGTCCAACACCTCTCCGAGGGCGAGCCCCGTCCAGGCCGCGCCGAGCAGCGCCTGACGACCCTCGCTGACGTGCCACCCGACGGTCACCCGGCCTGCGACGCTACGTCGCACTGCGGCCGCGTCGAGCGGAGGCGCCACCACGCGAACCAGGGCCTCGGCGGTGCCACAGGAGTCGAGCACGTCGCCCGGGCCAACGACCCCGGCGCCGACGCCTGCGCAGAGGTGATCGTGTCCCGCGACCGTGAGGACCGCCCCCTCGGCCTCGGGAAGCGCGTCCCGACCGACCCGCCCCAGCGGTGTGCCCGCGACCACGAGCTCACCGATGAGGCCGGATGGCAGCCCGGCCCAGGCAAGTGCCTCGGCGAAGGGGGTCCGCGAGGGCAGCTCGAGTAGACCCGTGCGCGAGGCGAGCGAGAGCTCGGCCGCGTCGCGCCCGCCGAGGCGGCGCACTACCCACTCGGACATGTTCAGCCAGCGGGCCGCGGCACGAGCGGCCGGGTGGCGCTCGAGCAGCCAGCTGAGCTTCGCCAGCGTGCACAGCGGGCTAGCAGGCAGGCCGGTGGACTCGACGAAGTGGCGCTCGCCGAGCTCCACGGCGATCCGTTCCGCCTCCTCGGCGCCGCGCTCGTCGTGCCACGCGATGGCCGGCGCGAGCGGCCGGCCGCGCCCGTCGAGCAGCGCGCCCGTCTCCGCCATGCTCGTCACGCCCAGGGCGACCACCCGGCCATCGGGCCCGCCGGACAGGGCGGCCCGGGCGGCGGCGAGGGCCGCCTCGAAGAGGGCCTCGGGCTCCGCCTCCGCGCCGGTCGGGACCTGCCGCC
>JBKPFJ010000242.1:0-5058 GCA_046728795.1 Actinomycetota bacterium
TACGGCGGCAACGCGCTGCTGGGCAAGAAGTGCTTCGCGCTGCGCATCGCTTCGGTGATGGCGCGGGACGAGGGCTGGATGGCCGAGCACATGCTGATCCTCAAGATCACCTCGCCGGAGGGCGCGGTGAAGCACGTGGCCGGCGCCTTCCCGTCCGCCTGCGGGAAGACGAACCTCGCGATGCTCATCCCCACCCTCGAGGGATGGCGGGTGGAGACGATCGGCGACGACATCGCGTGGATGAAGTTCGGCCGGGACGGTCACCTCTACGCGATCAACCCGGAGTCAGGCTTCTTCGGCGTGGCGCCCGGCACGGGCGAGAGCACGAACCCGAACGCGATGGCCACGGTGCGGAAGAACACGATCTTCACGAACTGCGCCCTCACCGACGAGGGCGACGCCTGGTGGGAGGGCATGACCGAGGAGCCGCCCGCGCACGCCGTCGACTGGAAGGGGCGCGACTGGACGCCGGAGTCCGACGAGCCGGCGGCCCATCCGAACGCCCGCTTCACGACCCCCGCCGCACAGTGCCCCTCGATCGCCGCCAACTGGGAAGACCCGGCCGGAGTCCCCATCGACGCCTTCCTTTTCGGCGGTCGGCGCGCGACCGTGGTCCCGCTCGTGCACGAGGCCTTCGACTGGGAGCACGGCGTGTTCCTCGGGTCGATCATGGGGTCGGAGAAGACCGCCGCCGCGGCCGGCGAGGTCGGTTCCCTGCGTTTCGACCCGTTCGCCATGCTGCCGTTCTGCGGCTACCACATGGCCGACTACTTCGGCCACTGGCTCGAGGTCGGCCGGCGCGAAGGGGCGGTTCTGCCCCGCATCTTCATGGTCAACTGGTTCCGCAAGGACGCGGAGGGCCGGTTCCTCTGGCCGGGCTTCGGGGAGAACAGCCGAGTGCTGGCCTGGATCTTCCGCCGTTGCGACGACGCGGTGGAGGCGGTGGACACGCCGATCGGGCGAGTGCCGGCCAAGGGGGCGCTCGACGTCTCCGGCCTCGAGCTGTCGGAGGGGCAGCTCGAGGAGCTGCTCGATGTCAATCCGGCGCTCTGGCGCGAGCAGCTCGCCCAGGTCCACGAGCACTACGCCCAGTTCGGCGACCGGCTGCCGGCCGAGCTTCGGGCCCAGCTCGAGGCGCTCGAGGGCAGACTCGGCTAGACCACGTTCCGCTCGGGGCGGGCCGCGCCCCGCGCGAAGCGCCGGGCGTCCAGCGGGGTGACGTCCACGAACGGCTCGCGGCCGAGGTACAGGTCGCGGACGATCTCACCCACGGCGGGGCCCATCTGGAAGCCGTGACCCGAGAAGCCCGTGGCGTACAGGAGCCGGCGAGGCGAGGAAGCCTCGCCGATCAGGGCGTTGTGGTCGGGCGTCATCTCGTAGAGGCCAGTCCAGCCGCCGGCGATTCCCGCGCGGGCGAGCGTGGGGCAGCGCAGGTCGATCACGGCGGCCGCCTGCTCGAGCCAGTCCTGCTGCGATGGGCCCGCCTCGTGGCCGCTGCCGAAGAGGAGGCCCCTGCCCTCCCGATGGAAGTAGAACCCGGAGTCGAAGTCGATCGTAAGCGGGAGCCGGTCCGGGAGGCCGTCGAGCGGGGCGGTGAACGACACGCGCCGCCGCAGCGGCGTGACCGGCAGCTCGATCCCGAGCGGCTCGGCGAGCGCCGGCGACCAGACCCCTGCCGCGATCACAACCGCGCTGGTGCGCACCTCGCCGCGCTGCGTCTCGACCCCGGTCACGCTCCCGCCCGACGCGGCGATCCGCTCGGCGGGACAGCCCGTGACGATCCGCGCGCCGAGGGAGCGGGCACCCGCGGCATAGCCCTGGACGACCGACTCCGGCGTGACGATCCCCGCCAGCGGGTCGAACGCCGCGGCGCGCACCCCGTCGGTGCCGGCGAGCGGTGAGATCTCGCCCGCCTGCTCGGCCTCGACGATCTCGGTTCGAGCCCCGAGCGCGCGCTGCATGTCGGCGCCGCGCTCGAAGGCCTTCACGGCATCCTCGTGCGAGAGGAGGAAGAGGTAGCCGTCGCGGCGGAAGTCGATCTCCCACCCCGGCCGGTCGCCGAAGCGGGCGAGCGCGTCGAGGCTCCGTACGGCCACCCGCACGTTGAGCTCGTCGGAGAAGGTGGCGCGCACGCCGCCCGCCGCGCGGCTCGTGGAGCCGGAGGCGAGCGCGTCCCGCTCGAGGAGCAGCACGCCCTCCAAACCCGCCTCGGCGAGGTGGAAGGCGATGCTCGCGCCCATCACCCCGCCGCCCACGATGACCACCTCCGCGCGCGCCGGTAGGTCCCCACGCATCGGGGCTAGGCTACGCGCCATGTCGACAGTCATGGAAGCACGCACCATCTCCTCGATCGTCGCCGGCAGGGCCGCCACGGAGGGCACCCGCCTGGAGTCCCGCAACCCGGCGCGCCTCGACGACCTCGTGGCGGAGGCCCTGCTCGCGGACGCGGACACGTTCGTGGACGCCTGCCGCGCCGCCCGCGCAGCGCAGGAGCAGTGGGAGCGCGTTCCGGCCCCGGCACGGGGCAACGTGATCAAGAACGTCGGTCGGCTGGTGGAGGAGAACGAGGAGGCGCTGGCGCGCCTCGTCACGCGGGAGATCGGCAAGCCCTACGCCGAGTCGCTCGGCGAGGTCCAGGAGGTCGTCGACACGTGCGACTTCTTCCTGTCCGAGGGGCGACGCCTGTACGGACAGACCGTGCCGTCGGAGATGCCCGACAAGCAGCTGTTCACATTCCGTACACCGGTCGGGGTCTCGGCGGTGATCACCGCCGGAAACTTCCCCGTGGCGGTGCCCTCCTGGTACCTCGTGCCGGCGATCCTGTGCGGCAACGCGGTGGTCTGGAAGCCGGCCGACTACGCGCCGGCGCTGGGTGACGCCCTCACGCAGCTGTTCCTGCACGGGGGCGTCCCGGATGGCGTGCTCAACCTGGTCGAGGCCGATGGCGAAGCCACGTTCGCCGGCCTCGAGCGGGCCCTCGAGGAGGGGGTACTCGACAAGGTCGGCTTCACCGGATCGTCGGCGGTGGGCAGGGAGATCGGCGCTCTCTGTGGCCGCCACCTCCAGTCGCCCTGCCTCGAGCTCGGCGGCAAGAACCCGCTCGTCGTGATGCCGGACGCCGAGCTCGACCTCGCGGTTGAGGGCGCGCTCTTCTCCGGGTTCGGCACCGCAGGGCAGCGGTGCACGTCGCTAGGCACCGTCATCGTGCACGAGTCCGTCCATGACGACTTCGTGCGGCGCTTCACCCGGGCGGTGGAGAGGGCGCCGATCGGCGACCCCACCGCCGACGTGCTCTACGGGCCGATGATCCACGAGCGCTTCCACGAGCGCTTCCTCGACTGGCTCGAGCTGATCTGCGACCACCACTCGGTCTCGGGCTCGACGGGCACGGGGCGCATCACAGCGGACAACCTGCGGGAGGGGTTCATCGGTGACCCGGACGCCGGGCTCTTCTGCCACCCGACGATCGTCGACGGGGTGACCGCCGAGGACGAGCTCTACAGCACAGAGACGTTCGGCCCCATCGTGGGTGTGGCCTCGTTCGGCGATTTCGACGAGGCGATAGAGCTGGCGAACGGCCACGGCTACGGCCTCTCCTCGGCGATCTACACGACCGACCCGAAGTCCGCCTTCCGCTTTCGGGAGCGGATCAGCGCCGGGATGGTGTCGGTCAACAACTCCACCTCCGGCGCCGAGGCGCACCTGCCCTTCGGCGGCAACGGAAAGTCCGGCAACGGCTCGCGCCAGTCGGGGATCTGGGTGCTCGACCAATTCACCCGCTGGCAGTCGATGAACTGGGACTACGCCGGCAAGCTCCAGAAGGCGCAGATGGACGTGGTCGAGATCGACGCCGACGCCGGCTACCGGCTGGACTGGGACTAGCGCCGCACCCATTTCGGGACTTCACGCTTGGGGGCGCATCGAGCGGCGCCATGCACCGACCGTCCCGCACTGCGTGCTATTCCTGGTACTCCGGGACGTTCGCGCGAGAAGGGTGCGTCAGGTCTCGCTTTAGCGCCGCCGGTACCAGCGCGGCGACACGTTCGGCGGCGGCCGCAGGGCCGCCTTTGCCACCAGCAGGCTCGGCTCGGGGAGCCGGATGTGGCGTGCCAGCGCAGCCGCGAAGTCGGGCCCGAGCCCGTCAACGGAGAACGCTCGCACCCCAAAGGAGGCGGCCAGGGCGGCGAAGTCGGGGGTGAGCAGGTCGACCCCCTCGTGCGGATCGCCGTGCAGGTCCTGGTCGAAGCGCAGCATGCCGTAGCCGCCGTCGTCGACGACGAGTGCGGTCAGCGGAATCCCCTCCTGCGCCGCCGTGGCCAGCTCCCCCGGCGCGTAGAGGAAGCCCCCGTCGCCCGACACGCTCACCACCGGACCGTCGGTGGCCAGCGCAGCCCCGAGTCCCTGCGGGAACGCGCAGCCGAGCGTCCCCCAGCCCAGCGGGTAGGCGAGCCCGCGCGGGCGGGCCGGCTGGTGGAAGCCCCCGAGCCAGTAGCCGGGGATGCACATGTCGCAGACCACCACGGCGTCGTCCGGAAGGGTCGTGCGCACGTGGTCGAGGAAGGCAAGCGCCTCGGCGTCCGTTTCCGCGAGCGTGGCCCGGCTTCTCGCGGCGAGGTCGCGCAGCCGCCGCCCGAGCGAATCGAGCCCGCCACGCGGATCCAGCCGGTCGGCGAGCGCCGCGCTCGCCTCGGCGGCATCGGCCTCGACCACCAGGTCGGGGAGGTAGTTCTTCGAGGCATCGGCCGGATCGACGTTCAGCGCGATCAGCTTCGGGGGCGGGGGCTGGGACCAGCCCTGGGTCATCATGCCGTCGAGGTCGCTGCCCACGGCCAGCACGCAGTCGGCCTCGTCCCAGAGCTCGCCGGCCTCGGGTACGTGCGGCGGCGCCGCCACCAGGCAGGGGTGGTCGGGCGGTAGCAGGCCGCGGGCGGAGTAGGTAACAAGGACCGGCGCCACGAGCCGCTCCGCGAGGCGGGCGACGGCCTCGCCCGCGTCCGCCTGGAGGGCGCCGCCGCCGGCCCAGATGAGCGGGCTGCGCGAGGGCCCAACGAGCTCGGC
>JBKPFJ010000091.1:0-10191 GCA_046728795.1 Actinomycetota bacterium
GCCCGTTGACGAGCTTGACGGCGTCGTGGCCGTAGTACTTCAGGTACCAGTACGTGTAGGCGGCGAACCAGTTGTTGCGGTCCCCGTAGAGGACGACCGTGTGCTCGTTCGAGATCCCGCGGCTTCCGATGAGCTCGCCGAACTCGGCCGGCCCGAGGAAGTCTCGCTTTACCTGGTCCTGGAGGTCCTTCTTCCAGTCGAACCCGATCGCCCCGGGGATGTGGGCTTCCGCGTAGAGCGCCGGGTTCTCGTCCACCTCCACGATGCGGATCGAGTCGTCGTCCAGGTGGTCCTCCACCCACTGCGTGTCCACCAAGACATCCTTCGCGTAATCGCCCACGCCGACCTCCATTTCCTTTGAAACCGGACCCGGTTTTCGACCCTAGCACCGGCGGGGCGGCGACCGGTCCCACGGCGGCCCGCCGCGCGTGCCGCCACGCTCACCCGCCGACTCGCCGCGCAAGCTGACCCGGTGGATCGCGCGCCGCCGCCACCTGCCCCCGATGCGTGGAGCACGACTTGCGTCTTGCGCAGACGACGGACTCGCTGCTTCGCGACTTCGCCCTCGCGTACCCCGGACCACCGGCGCTGACGTCCGTCCCGGATGAGCCCGCCGCGCGTCCTCCGCTCCGGGCGGTCGGAGACGCTCCCGAGCCGGCAGAGAGCCGCCGACGGCTCCACATGGCGCCCGCCGCCTCGGGCGTCGGCTCGTGGTCGCGGTCTTGCTCGGTCGCGCTGGTGGTCTTCGGCGCGAATCCCTAGGAGAGCACGCGGGCCACCTCCCGCCGCGCGGCCGCGAGCCAGGCCGTGCGGTCGGCGGGGTCTTGCTCCACGACGCTCACCGGCATCCGGTAGGTGGCGCCCGCGGCGCGCACAAGATCGGCCCCGCGCTCGAGCAACTCGACACCCACCGTGCCCGCCCCCTCGTACACGAGGCCACGGACTGGCGTGTCGACGATCTTCTCGAGCATGCTCTGGAGCCGCGGCCCGTGCAGCGGAGGCGCCGGCGCGCTTCCCATCAGCCAGCACACCGTGCTGATCCCCTCGATGTGAGGCAGCAGCGTCGACAAGCGGTCGGGGTCCGCCACTGCCCCCTCCGCTCCCGCCGACTCGATCTCACGGAGCCGCGCGGGGTCGCGGGTCGTGCCCCGTACCGCGTGGCCGTCGGAGATCAATGCGGCCGCCAGCTCGCGGCCGCGGCAGCCGCAGCCCACGATCAGGACGCGGGCCAAGCCGTCAGGCGCCGCGCTCGCGCCGGGCCCGCTCGAGCTGCTCGGCTCGCCAGCGCTCGTCCTCGGCGACCTGCGCGTGCACGTCGTCCTCGGTGATCTCCCGGCGGCCCGACGCACGCCGGCGCTCGTTCTGAGCCTCCAGCATCTGGTCGACATCCTGCAGCTCCAGCTCCGCCTCCACCTCGGGCGAGCGGGTCGGCCGCCAGTCCACCTGCTCGGCGCCGGAGCCCGGGTACCACTTCCCAATCGCCACGAAGATCAGGAAAACCACGCCCAGCATGCCGACCACGAAGACCCCGAACTCGTCCACCGGCCGAGTGTACGCTCCACTGCCTTGACACGAGACGCCTACATCATCGACGCGGTTCGCACCCCAATCCGCCGCTACGGCCGGGTGCTGGCCACCGTGAGACCCGAAGATCTTGCCGCCCGGGTGCTCCGCGCCGCGGTCGAGCGGACCGGGATCGACTCGGTGGGCGCCGCCGGCGTCGATCCGGCCTACATGGGTGTCGGCCCGGTGCCGGCCACCCGCAAGGCGCTCGACCGGGCCGCGCTGACCACCGACGACATCGACCTGGTCGAGCTCAACGAGGCGTTCGCCGCCCAGGTGCTCGCCTCGATGCGCGAGCTCGGCATCCGACACGAGAAGCTGAACATGAACGGCGGCGCGTTCGCGCTCGGCCATCCCCAGGGTTGCTCGGGGGCCCGCCTGGTCGGCACGCTCGCTCACGAGCTGCGACGTCGCGGGGCCCGTTACGGGCTGGCCACGATGTGCGTCGGGGTCGGCCAGGGACTCGCGACGATCGTGGAGAATTCGGCCGCGTGATCGACTTCGAGCTGACGGAGGAGCAGCGGCTGATCCGCGAGACGTCGCGCGAGTTCTCCGACAGGGAGATCGCCCCCCGCGCCCGCGAGAACGACCGCAACGAGCGCTTCGACACGGAGCTCGTGCAGAAGATCGCGGAGATGGGCTTCCTCGGCGCCATCGTCCCCGAGGAGTACGGCGGACGCGGACTCGACTACCGCAGCTACGGGCTGATCGTCGAGGAGGTGGGGCGCGGCTGCTCGGCCATGCGCACGGTGGTCTCGGTGGTCACGTCGCTCGTCTGCTCGTCGATCGCCCGCTGGGGCACGGAGGAGCAGAAGCGGGAGTGGCTCCCGCAACTCTGCTCGGGCGAGGCCCTGGGCTGCTTCGGGCTCACCGAGCCGAACACGGGTTCCGACGCGGCGAACCTCTCCACGCGGGCGACGAAGGTGAACGGCGGCTGGCGCATCAGCGGGCAGAAGCAGTGGATCTCGCTCGGCAACTACGCGAAGCTCGCGCTGGTCTTCGCCCAGACGGACCCGGAGCAGAAGCACCGCGGGCTCGCCTGCTTCCTCGTGCCCACGGACGCGGACGGCTTCGGCTCGAGCGCCATCCACGGCAAGCTCGGCCTGCGGGGGTCGGACACCGCGGAGCTGTCGCTCGACGGGGTCGAGGTGCCCGACTCGGCGATGCTCGGCGAGGTGGGCGACGGCTTCAGGGTGGCGATGTCCGCGCTCGACTCGGGCCGATACAGCGTGGCCGCCGGATGCGTCGGGATCTGCCAGGGATGCGTGGACGCGTCCGTGGCATACGCCAAGGAGCGCGAGCAGTTCGGACGTCCGATCGCCTCCTTCCAGCTTGTGCAGGAGCTGATCGCCGACCAGATCGTCGAGACGGAGGCGGCGCGCGGGCTCGTGTGGCGGGCTGGCTGGCTCAAGGACACCGGCAAGCCGAACACGACCGAGACCTCGATCGCCAAGTACTACGCCACCGAGTCCTCGGTCCGCTGCGCCAACCGGGCGATCCAGGTCCACGGGGGGTCCGGCTACGTGGACGACTATCCCGTGGAGCGCTATCTGCGCGACGCGCGCGTGACCACCCTCTACGAGGGAACCTCCCAGATCCAGAAGCTGATCATCGGCCGCGCGGCCACCGGCGTGAACGCTCTCGTCTGATGGCGCTCGTCGCCAGCGAGGTCCGCGGCGCGGTCGGCATCGCGCGGATCGACCGCCCCGAGGCGCGCAACGCCCTCTCGCCGGACCTGCTGGAGGAGCTCCTGACGCTGGTCGAGGGCTGGGATGTCGATCCCGACCTGCGCTGCATCGTGATCGCGGGCGGCGACGAGTACTTCGCGGCGGGCGCCGACATCAAGGCGATGGCGGAGCGCAGCTTCCAGGAGGCGGTTACCTCCTCGACGACGGGCTTCTGGAGCAGGCTCGCCGCGGTCCGCACCCCGCTGATAGCGGCGGTATCCGGATACGCGCTCGGCGGCGGCTGCGAGCTCGCGCTCGTGTGCGACATGATCGTCGCCTCGGAGAGCGCCGAGTTCGGGCAACCGGAGATCCTGCTCGGGATCATCCCCGGCGGCGGAGGCACGCAGCGGCTCGCGCGGGTGATGGGAAAGCAGCGGGCGATGGAGCTGGTGCTCACGGGGCGCAGGATCGACGCCCGCGAGGCCCACCGGCTCGGGATCGTGAATCAGGTGACGGGTCGCGAGGACTGGCTCGACAAGGCGGTCGAGCTCGCGGAGGTCGTGGCGCGCCGCCCGCCGCTCGCGGTGCGCTTCGCGAAGCAGGCCGTGCTGGGCGCGGAGGAGGCCCCGCTCGCCGCCGGCCTCGAGCACGAGCGCCGCCTCTACGAGCTGGCGATGGCCACCGAGGACCGCGTCGAGGGCATGCGCGCGTTCATCGAGAAGCGCCGCCCCGACTTCCGCGGCCGGTGAGGCCCCGCCCGGAGCCGCCGCTTCGCAGCGCCGCGGGTGGCCGACTTTGTTGACCGTATGCGTCTACAAGAGCAGCCACCCCCGCGCGCGGCCCGGCTGGCGGTACGGCACGGGCGGGTGAATCGGCTTCCGCAACGGCTCGGGGTGGTCGGCGCGGGGACGATGGGCGCCGGGATCGCCCAGCTGGGCGTCGGGGCGGGGATGCGGACGCTGCTCCACGACCCGGTGCCCGAGGCCCTCGAGGGCGGCGCCGAGAGGGTGCGGGCCGGCATAGCGAAGTGGGCGGAGAAGGGGCGCGACGCGGACGGCTCGCTGCTCGTGGCGGCCGGCTCGCTCGAGGAGCTCGGCTCATGCGAGCTCGTCATCGAGGCCGCCCCCGAGCGCCTCGAGCTGAAGCGGGAGCTGTTTGCCGAGCTCTCCCGCCTCGCCCCGGACGCGGTGCTCGCCACGAACACCTCGTCGATCCCGGTGACCGTGCTGGCGAGCGCCGCCGCCCGCCCCGAGCGGGTAGTGGGGATGCACTTCTTCAACCCGCCGCCGCTCATGCGGCTCGTCGAGGTCATCGCGGCGGGCCAGACCGGCGAGGAGGCGCTGGCGCTCGCCCGGGGCACGGGCGAGGCCCTGGGCAAGCGGGTGATCCTGGCGAGGGACGGGCCCGGCTTCCTCGTCAACCGCTGCGGGCGGCCCTTCGGGGCGGAGGCGCTTCGTCTGTTGCAGGAGGGGGTCGCCACCCACGAGCAGATCGACCGGGTCTGCCGCCTCGGGGGCGGCTTCCGCATGGGCCCCTTTGAGCTGATGGACCTGGTGGGGATCGACGTGGGCCTCGAGGTGGCGAAGAGCTTCACCGAGCTGTCGTTCGGCGAGCCCCGCTGGAGGCCGAGCCCGATCCAGGCCCGCATGGTGGCGGCCGGGCGCCTCGGCCGGAAGGCGGGTCGCGGCTACTACGACTACTCCGAGGAGCCCCACCGCCCGGCGGATCCCGAGCCTCTCGAGCCCCGCGGTGGCGACGGGCGCGCGCTGACCGTGCTCGGCGAGGGCGCGCTGGCCGAGTCCCTGCGCGAGCGTGCCCGCGCGGCCGGGTTCGCGCTCGGAGAGGCGGGCGGAATGGTGGTGGACGCGAGCGCGGCCGGTGGCGCCGAGCGCGCGGACGTCGTGCTCTGCGCCTCGCGCTCGCTCGGCGGGCGAGCGCCGGTCGGGTTCCACCTGCTCCCTCCGCTCGGCTCACTCGTGGAGCTCACGGGCAAGCGCGACCCGGGCGTCGAGGAGCTGTTCGCGGCCCTCGGATTCCATCGCGAATGGGTAGCGGACGCGCCCGGACTGGTGCTCGGGCGAATCGTGTCCCAGCTGGTGAACGAGGCGGCGTTCGCCATTGGCGAGGGGGTGGGCTCAGCGGAGGACGTCGACGCGGGACTCACGCTCGGGCTGAACCACCCACGCGGGCCGGTCGAATGGGGCGAGGCGATCGGCCTCCCCCGCGTGCTGGCCACGATCGACGGCCTGTGGGATGAGCGCCGTGAGGAGCGCTACCGCGCCGCGCCGCTCCTGCGCTCCGGGCGTAGCCTTCGCGGCTGATGGCCACCGCGGACCTTACGGTCATCGCCTTGGGTCGCCCCGAGGCGAGCGCGAGCGGGTACATCGCCGAGATCCAGCGGCGACTCGCCGCTCAGGACCGCGTGCGCTTCGACATGCACGCGATGGGCACCTCCCTCGAGGGGTCGACCGCGGACATCCTCGCCGTCGTCGGTGAGCTCCACGCGGTGCCGTTCGAGCAGGGCGTCCCCCGCGTCTACACCGTCCTCAAGCTCGACGAGCGCCGGGACCGCCCCGACCAGACCCTCGAGGACAAGGTCCGCGCGGTGGAGGACCGCCTGGCCGCCGGCTAACGCTGAGCGCCCGTCTCGCGGACCAGCGTCCTGCGGGAGTCGCGCAGGGCGGCCGAGTCCTGGACCAGCCCGCGCGCGGCCTCGGCCGCCCCCGGGGCGTCGTCGTTCATGGCCGCCCGTTCGATCCCCCCGAGGTCGTCCTGGACTTCGGCGATGGCGCTGCTCAGTCTCTCGTGCTCGTCCTTCAGGTCGTCCGGGGGCTCGAGGTCGTGGAGGTCCTGCTGGATCTGCCCCAGCTGGTCGGCGAAGCCGCCGAACTGGCGCCCGATCTGCTCATTCGTCTTCTGGGATGCCCCGCCCACTGCGCCACCGACCTCCCGCCCGAGCGCGACGATCTTCGCGTTCAGCGCCTTGAACTCCTTCGCGTAGTCGTCCTCGTCGCTCCCGCCACAACCGGCGGCGGCCAGGGCGAGCGCGGCGAGCAGGACTGCCGGGCGGCACGGCACCGCGGGAACCCTAGATAATCCGCGCCCGTGCACAGCTACACGCGCATCAACCTGAGTGATGTCGAGGACCAGGCGCCGAAGTTCGGCCACGCCCCCGACCTCGAGGCCCGCTTCGCGAGCGGGGCGCTCGGGCTGACGAGGTCCGGGCTCAGCTACCAGCGGCTCGCACCCGGAGCCCGGGCCCCGTTCGGCCATCGGCACAAGGAGCAGGAGGAGATCTACGTGGTGCTCGGGGGCGGCGGCCGCCTCAAGCTCGAGGACGAGATCGTCGAGCTCGAGCGCATGGACGCGGTACGCATCCCGGCGGAGACGGCCCGCCAACTCGAGGCGGGTCCCGATGGCATCGAGATCCTCGCGTTCGGCGCGCCCCGCACGGAATCGGGTCCGCAGGACGCGGAGATGCTGCCCGGCTGGTGGAGCGACTGACGCGCTCCGGAGGTTCTCCACCCAGGCCTAGCGCCCGCGCATCAGGAACATCACGATCGCGGCGATGGCAAGCACGAAGATGATCGGGTGCACGATGACCCCGCCGGCGATGGCGATGATCAGCAGGATGATTCCCAGGATCAGCCAGAGCATGTCGGTCCTCCTTTGACCTGTCGCGGACCCGGATACCCCGACGATCCCCGCGGGAATCCGGTTCAGGGGACGGCGGCCTCCCGGCCGTGCTCACGGAGGTAGTGGAGGAGCCCGCCCTCGATCAGGATCTCGCGCTCCTTCGGGGCGAAGTCGTGGCCGACGCTGAACTCGTCGCCCGTGTCCTCGATCCTGACCGTGATCTGGTCGGACCCCTCCTCGAGCTCCCGCTTGACCTCGGGTAGCACCCACGTCTGTCCGACCTCCGCGCGGTCGTAGTCCGACTCGTCCTCGAAGGTCAGCGCCAAGATTCCCTGGGCCACCAGGTTGCGCCTGTGGATGCGCGCGAACGACTTGGCGAACACCGCCTTGACGCCGAGCTGAAGCGGCGCTAGCGCGGCGTGCTCCCGCGACGAGCCCTGGCCGTAGTTGTGGCCGCCGACGATGAAGCCCGCCCCCCACTCCTGCATCCGCTTGCGGAACTCGGGGTCGCGGTGCTGGAAGGTGAACTCGGCGATGGCGGGAATGTTCGAGCGGTAGCTCATAACGATCACTCCGTCCGGCGCGAGGTCCCCGGTCGAGATGTTGTCGGGCTGAACCGTGGCAACCCGGGCCTCGATCGAATCCTCGAGCGGGACGTGCTCGGGGGGCGTCTTGATGTTGGGACCGCGGGGGATATCGATCGAGTCCGCCTCGTCCTCGGGCGCCGGCGGGAGGATGTGCAGGTCGTCGACGTAGGGCTTCAGCTCGGGCATCTCGAGCAGCTCGGGCGGGTCGCCGTACTCGCGCGGGTCGCGGATCTCGCCGTGGAGCATGGATACCGCGGCCACGGCCGGCGAGCACAGGTACACGGAGTCCTCGGGGGTGCCCGAGCGCCCCGGGAAGTTGCGGTTGAACGTGCGCAGCGAGTTGGCGTCCGAGGGAGGCGCCTGGCCCATTCCCACGCACGGCCCGCAAACCGGTTCGAGCATCCGCACCCCGCCCTCCACCAACTGGCGGTAGACGCCCGACTCGGCGATCGCCACGAGGATCTGGCGCGACCCCGGGGTGGCGGTGGCGGTGCAGCGCTCCGAGACCCGCTGGCCGTCCCTGTCCGCCAGCACGGCGCCCGGCAGCGCCAGGTCCACGTAGGCGGAGTTGACCGACGAGCCGATGCAGACCTGCTCCACCGGCGTGCCGGCCACCTCCTCCACCGGCACCACGTTGTCGGGGTTCTGTGGCTTTGCCACGAGCGGCCCGAGCTCGCCGAGGTCGATCTCCACGCGGTTGTCGTACTCGGCGCCCTCCTCCGGGCCCATCTCGTCGAAGTCGTCCTCGCGCTGCTGGCGCCCCAGCCACTCGCGGGTGCTCGCGTCGGGCGGGAACACGGCCGAGGTGGCGCCCAGCTCGGCGATCATGTTGGCGATCGTGCCCCGCTCGGGGACCGACAGGTCGGCGGTGCCTGGGCCGGTGAACTCGAAAACCTTGTTCTTGCCACCGCTCGCCGACAGCTGGCGCAGCAGCTCGAGGATCACGTCCTTGGCCTGCACCCAGGGCCTTGCGAGCGTGCCCTCCAGACGAACCTCGACCACCTCCGGACAGGCGATCTCGTAGGGGTAGCCGCCCATCGCCACCGCCACATCGAGGCCGCCGGCGCCGATCGCGATCATCCCGAGCGCGCCGCTCGTGGTGGTGTGAGAATCGGCCCCGACCAGGATGCCGCCCGGCCTGGCGAAGCGCTCGATGTGCACGTAGTGGCAGATCCCGTTGCCCGGCCGCGAGTAGTGGATGCCGTACTTGCGCGCCAGTGCCTGCAGCATGCGGTGATCGTCCGGGTTCTTGAAGTCGAGCTGGATCACGTTGTGGTCGACGTACTGGACGGCGCGGTCGACCTTCACCCGCGGCACCTCGAGCTGCTCGAACTGCATCATCGACATCGTCCCGGTGGCGTCCTGGAGCAGCGTCTGGTCGACCCGAAGCGAGATCGGCCGGCCCGGCACCAGATCGCCGCCGACGAGGTGCTCGCGCAGGATCTGGCGGGTCAGGTTCTCGGCCACGACGAAACCGTACCCGCCGGGACGCGCGCGCAAGCCCCAGGTCCTCCCGCCGGGTGCGGGTGCCCTTATGTACGCACACGACCAGTAAGGGAGCCCACACTCCCCGACGCGGGCGCTAACCCTCAACCCTGACGAACGTCCCGCGCGCCGTTGCGATCGGGCCGTCCTCGCCGGAGGCGGCCGCGGCCACGTGGACCCGCCGCCCCTCGATGGCCTCGACGTCGGCCTCCACCTCCACGTAGCTGCCGACCGGGGCCGGCGCCCTAAGGTCGATCTCGAGCCTGCCGGTGAGGGCGAGCGTGCCCTCGTCGTGCAGGAGCATGGCCATGGCCTCATCGAGGGCACTGGCAATCACGCCGCCGTGGGCGTAGCCGGGCGGGCCCTGATGGTCCTGCTTCACGAAGAAGCGCCCGGCGACCCCGCCCTCGGGCCGCCGCTCGAGCTCGAGCTGGAGGCCGAACAGGTTCGCCTGGCCGCAGCCGAAGCAGAGGTCGTGGTGGGAGAGCCGCTCAGCCCCTGTCACGCAGCTGGCGAAGCACGTAGTGGAGGATGCCGCCCTGGCGGTAGTAGAGCCACTCGTTCGGCGTGTCTATCCGCACCCGCGCGTCGAACTCCACGTCACCGCCGCGTACGCGGAGGGTGCGGGCCCCCTCCTCGAGCGGCACGAGGTCGAAGCTCTCGTGTCCGGTGAGGCCCAGCGACTCGACGGACTCACCGTCCGGGAACTGGAGCGGCAGTACGCCCATCCCCACCAGGTTCGAGCGGTGGATGCGCTCGAATGACTCGGCGATGACGAAGCGCACCCCGAGCAGGCGCGGGCCCTTCGCCGCCCAGTCACGCGAGGAGCCGGAGCCGTACTCCTTGCCGGCAAGCACGCACAGCGGCGTGCCCGCGTACTCCATGGCGGCCTCGAAGATGGTCTTCTGCTCGCCGTCCTTGACCGTGAATCCGCCCTCGGTGCCGGGCGCGAGCCTGTTGCGGAGCCGCACGTTTGCGAACGTGCCGCGCATCATCACCTCGTGGTTCCCGCGCCGTGAGCCGTAGGAGTTGAAGTCCCGCGACTCTACGCCGCGCTCGACCAGGTAGGCCCCTGCTGGTGAGTCACGCTTGATGGCGCCCGCCGGCGAGATGTGGTCGGTGGTCACGCTGTCGCCGAGCAGCGCGATGCAGTGGGCGCCCTCGATCGCCCCGAGCTCGGGCGCCTCCTCGTCGAAGTACGGCGGCCGCTTCACGTAGGTCGACTCCGGGTCCCACGCGTAGCGGTCGCCCCG
>JBKPFJ010000151.1:0-7779 GCA_046728795.1 Actinomycetota bacterium
GGCCGCGCCGCCGTCCCAGGCGAGCGGGCCGCGGCCGCCGGAGCACCCGCACCAGCAGGAAGGCGGCCACGCCGAGCAGGAAGCCGCCCGTGGCCGCCGCCACGGCGGCCGGGAGCGGCACCGGGCGCGCCGGCTCGACCGGCCGGGGCTCTGCCAGCACGGGGAGGCCGGTGACCTCCTCCGGCTCGGGCTGGGGCGAGGCTGGCTCGAGGGGCTCGGGCACGGTCGGGCGAGTTTACCCGGACCTCCGGCGCCTAAGCGAGCCCGCGCTCGTAGACGCGATAGCGCTTCACGATCTTGCCCCCCATCGCCTCCATGCCTCGGTTCATGGCCTTGTTCGTCTCGAGGATCCAGCCCATCTCGCCCCACTTCTGCGGCCGGAACTGGGCCGTCGCCCAGTGCTCCGCGTACAGCCCCGCGGCCACGCCGGTGTGCTGATAGGCGGGCTTCACGCCGAGGAAGCCCACCCTGACTCGGTCGATGACGCGGCCGCGCCGCAGGTAGCGCCACCAGCCGGCCGGCAGCAGCCGCCCGTTCATCATGCGCAGCACCTGGTTCACGTCTGGAACCGTGATCGCCACGCCCACCGTCTTGCCCTCCTGCTCGGCGACCATGAACCAGTGCCGGTCGAAGACCAGATGCAGGTCTAGGGCGTAAGCGTCGAGGTCCTCCTTGGAGTAGGGGACGAAACCCCAGTTGCGGCTCCAGGCCTCGTTGTAGATCTCGGCGAAGGCGTCCAGGTCCCTGCGCAGGCTCCGCCGGCTCATCTTGCGGATCGTGATCCCGTGCTTCGACTCGAGCTTCTCGGCCAGGTCCCAGATGATCGGGAGCACCTGGTCCCTGTTCTCCACGCGGAGCTCCCACATGAACAGGTCGACCGCCTTCTCGAGTCCAGCCTCCTCGCAGAGGCGCTGGTAGTAGGGCGGGTGCCAGGGCTGGCGCACCATCGGGTCGCGGTCGAAGCCGTCGATCAGCACCCCCGACTCGTCGTTCATCGTGAGGTCCATCGGCCCGACCATGCGGTCCCGCCGGCGCTCTCGCAGCCAGCCCGCCGCGGCCTCGAGGAGCGCCTCGAGCACCTCCCGGTCCTCCTCCAGCTCGAGGAAGCCGAACATCCCCCAGGCGTTCCCGTGGAAGTCGTTGAACCCGTGGTCGACCTGGGCGCTGATCCGGCCGACCACCCGCCCGTCGCGCTCGGCCAGGAAGAGCTGCGCCTCGCCGTGCTTGAAGTAGGCGTTGAAGCGCGGCGTCAGGAATAGCCGCCGCTCGATCCGGAGCGGGGGAATCCAGTGCGGCTCGTTAGCATGCAGCCGGTACGGGAGCTCGACGAAGCGCTTCCGGTCCCTCCCGGATCGCACAGGGCGCACCTCGAGCGACACGGCGGCGCACTGTATATGCCCACGGCAATCGACCTCTTCGAGAAGGCGCGCACCCACGAACGGCTCGAGCAGCTCCGGGTGGCCCGTGAGTACGACCTGATGCCGTACTTCCGCCTGCTCGAGGGCCCGGCCGGACCGGTCGTGGAGATGGAGGGCGCCCAGCGGATCATGCTCGGCGGCAACAACTACCTGGGGCTGACCGGCGACGACCGCGTCAAGCAGGCGGCGCGCGACGCGCTCGACCGCTACGGGACCGGGGTCACCGGCTCGCGCTTCATGAACGGCACCCTGCCCCTCCACCTCGAGCTCGAGGCGGAGCTCGCGGAGTGGATGGGCACCGAGGACGCGCTGGTGTTCACCGCCGGGTACCTCGCCAACCTGGGCGCCATAGCCACGCTGCTCGGCCCCGGTGACACGGTCATCTGCGACACCGGCGACCACGCCTCGATCCTCGACGCGGTCTCGATGTCCCGGGCCCGCATCCGCCCCTACCGCCACGCGCGTCTCGACAAGCTCGAGTCGATGCTCGAGCGGGCCGAGGGCGACGGAGGGGGCGTGCTCGTGGTCGTGGACGGCGTCTTCTCCATGGAGGGCGACGTCGCCGACGTGCCCGCGATCGCCCGCCTGTGCCGCGAGCACGGGGCCAGGCTGATGATCGACGAGGCCCATGGGGTGGGCGTGCTTGGGGCGCGGGGAACCGGAGCCTGCGAGCACTTCGGCGTGGAGGACGAGGTGGACCTGCGCATGGGCACGTTCTCGAAGTCACTCGCCTCGTGCGGCGGCTTCCTCGCCGGCCCCCACGACGTGATCGACTTCATGCGCGTCCAGTCGCGGGCCTTCATGTTCACGGCCTCCGCGGTGCCCGCCGCGGTGGGTGCCGCCCGGGAGGCGCTCCGGATCATCCGCTCCGAGGACGGGCCGGCCCTGTTCGCGCGCGTCCTCGACAACGCGCGCTACCTCCACACCGGGCTCACCGAGCTCGGCTTCGAGGTCGTCCCTTCGACCACGGCCTCGGACGGCTCCGAGCTCGTGACCCCGATCGTCCCCGTGGTGATCGGCGACGATTGGAAGGCGGTCCTCTTCTGGAAGGCGCTGTACGACGCCGGTGTGTACGTGAACGTGGCCATCTATCCGGCCGTCCAGCGCGGCGGCGCGCTCCTCCGGACGAGCGTCTCCGCCGCTCACAAGCGCGAGCACCTCGACCGTGCCCTCGAGACCTTCGATCGGGTGCGCACCGAGGTTCCCGACGCGCCGCCCGGGTGAGCGCACGGCGATGACCGCTCCCGCGCTCACGGGAACCTGCCTCTGCGGCGGCGTCCGCTTCGAGCTGACCGAGCCCGCGACCTCGGCCGGCTACTGCCACTGCACACGCTGCCAGCGGCGGACCGGGACGGCCGCCTCCGCCCAGGCCCGGATCGACGGGCGCACCCTCCGGATCGTCCAGGGGGAGGACCTCGTCAGGGCCTGGCGCCACCCCGAGGGCGGCTTCGAGAAGTGCTTCTGCGGGAACTGCGGCGCGCAGCTCTTCAGTCGAAATCCCGAGGATCCGACGCAGATGAGCGTGCGCCTCGGCGTCTTCGACGGGGATCCCGGCGTGCGGCCGAGCTGGCGCGCATTTGTGGCATACGCGGCTCCGTGGGAGCCGATCCCGGACGACCGGCTCGAGCGCTTTCCGGAGGCGAAGCCGCGCGAATAGGTCGGCCGCGCAGCGCGTCCGGCTCAGAGGCGCAGCAAGGCGGTTGCAGCCGCGGCGGACACCACCACGAACAGGATCGGCGCGCGAAGCGCGACGGCGACGCCGGCCACCGCCATACCGGCGGCCCGCTCGTCGATCACCACGGTCTGTCCCGAGCCGAAGGTCTGGGTTGCCACGAGGGCGGCGAGAACCGCCGGCGCGAGCAGGTCCACCATCCGTCCGAGCGGCCCCGGCAGCTCGCGCTCGGCCGCCAGCAGGGGACCGGAGGCCTTGATCGCGACCGTTGCAAGCCCGACGAGCGCCACGCAGATCCAGACGGTGGTCACGGCGGTGCCTCCTGCGAGGCCGCGGCACCGGTCCGGGCAGAAGAGCGCGTCCTGGGGCGGGCCAACCCGACCAGGGTGGCGGCCGTGGCCGCGATCACCGGCACGCCCGCGGGCGCGACGGGGACCAAGGCCAGCGCGAGGGCCGCACCCAGCAGCGCCGCCACGGCGGCGCTGCGCGAGCGCAGCTGGAACACGATCAGCCCGAGGAACAGCGCCGGGAAGGCGGCGTCCAGCCCCAGTGCTTCGGGGTCACCCAGGGCTTCGCCGGCGACGACGCCCAGGGCCGTGCCGCCTACCCAGGCGACGTATAGGAGCAGCCCGGCGCCGACGAGCACGCGGCGGTCGAAGCGCCCGCCTCCCCGGTTCGAGAGCGCCCAGGCCTCGTCCACGACGAGCTGGGATTCCACGAGGCGGCGCAGCCGCGTGCCGTGGAAGGCCCGCGCCGCCGCCAGCCCCATCGGCACGTAGCGGCCGTTGAGCAGCACCGCGGCCACCACTGCCGCCGCCACAGTCCCGCCTGCTCCCAGGATGGAGGCAACGGCGAATTGCGACGAGCCGGCGAAGGTGGTGGCCGACATCGCGACCGGCGCGACGGACCCCATCCCCGCCGACTCGGCGAGCACTCCAAAGGAAACGCCGAAGACGACGACCGCGAGCGCTAGGGGCAGGGCGAGACGTGCGCCGTCCCGGTAGCTGAGCCGAGCTTCGTTTCGGGGGGTGTCTTGGCGGTCCTCGATGGCGGTGGGCGGAATTGGAGGGCGACCAGGCGGGCGAATGGGTGGACGTCGAGCGCCGCATCTATCCGGCGCGCCTCACGCGCCTGCGAGTCGGCTACCTGCCAGTTGATCAGAGAGCTCATGCCGCCCTCTCGATCTCCTGCCGGGCGCGCAGGCGCAGCAGGTCTATCACGTCGCCGGTCAGGTGGAACGGGTCGGCGACGGCCGAGCCCTTCTCGAGCGGCAGCGCTGCGCGCAGCTCGCCGCCAACGAACGCGAGGAGCGCCTCGCCCGCGGGCTGAGGCGCCTCGTCCAGCTCCGCCAGCCTGAGCAGCGCCTTGCGGTCGGCCCCCGTGGAGTGCCTGATGGTGATGGCGTCGTAGTTCATCTATGAGCCTCCTTCGGCGTCTGCCTGAAACGTGCGGTGGACGTTTTCGTGAGATGAAGTATAAACCGTCTAAAGCTGATTGCTAGTTACGCGTCGCTGATACTATCCATAAGCGGAGCTTCTAGCCGAACCTACGAAAGAAATACAGTGGTCGCGGAAACCAGTCCCGAGAAGCGCGCACCCGAGCCACTTCACCTCGTGCAGCGGTTCGTGAACAGCATCGACCTCGAGGACGGCGAGGAGGAGCTCGGCTCTCCCGAGGCGCTGCGCGACTGGCTCGCGGCGCGCGAGCTGATGCGGAGCGACGAGCCGGTCTCCGACGGCGACCTGCGCCGCGCGGTCGACGTGCGCGAGGGGCTGCGTGCGCTGCTACTCGCGAACAACGGCGAGGGCTTCGACGCCGCCGCGGTCGACCGGCTCGACCGCGCGGCCAGCCGCGCCGGACTGCGGCTGCGGTTCCGCGAGGAGGGCTGCGCTGAGTTCGAGGCCGACGCCGCCGGCGTGGACGGCGCGCTGGCCCGGTTGCTGGCGATCGTCGCCGAGGCGCGCGTGGACGGCACTTGGGAGCGGCTCAAGGCCTGCCCCCGGGTCGATTGCGAGTGGGCCTTCTACGACCACTCGAAGAACCGCTCCGGGCGCTGGTGCAAGATGGAGGTCTGCGGGAACCTGGAGAAGGCGCGCGCCTTCAGGGAGCGCCAGCGCGCCGGGCGCTCGGCCTAGCCCGTCCTAACCCGGAGATGTAGCGACAGGTGACGCTCATCTCACGGTCCTCGTCTTGCGGGCCCCGAAGACGATATCCGCGGGGACGCGCCCCTTGGTGAGGCGCCCCGTGTGGGCGCGGTCGAAGTTGTAGCCGAGGAGGAACTCGTCGAGGTCGCCCTGGAGGGCGGTCATCTTGGGCACCAGCGAGCGGGCGAAGGCCGGCCGCCAGCACTCCTCGAGGATGGTCAGCTGGAGGCGCTCGACACAGCCGTTCGAGTTGGGTCGGCCGGCCTTGATGAAGCGCTGGCGGCCACCGAGCCGCTGCACCTCCTCGCCGAACTGCCGCGCGCGGAACTCTGAGCCGTTGTCGGTGCCAACCTCACGCAGCCTCCAGCCGGCCGCCTTGAGCTCGCGGGCGACGCGGTGGACGAGCTCGCGGGTGTGGCGGGCGCGCGGGTTGCGCTCCGAGGTCCTGAGCTCGGCCCAGGCGAAGGCGGAGGCCACGTCGATCGCCGTGTACTGCCAGACCGTGCCCCTGGTGCCCGAGAGCCGGCCCACGTAGAAGCAGTCGAGCTGGACCTTCTCGCCCGGCTCGGAGGCCTCGATGTGGCGCTCCGGTGGCGGCAGCGGCGGTCGGCGCTCGTAGGGGTCGCGGTGGCGGGCGACGAGCGCCAGGCGCTTGCCTCTGGTGTTGAGTCCGACCCTGACCAGCACCCGCCAGACGCCGTGCTCCGAGATGCGGATGCCGCCCCACTTCTCCCTGCGGAGCTCGGCCGAGATGCGGCGCGGCCCGAGCCCCGGGTGGCCCAGGGCGAAGGCCACGATCCGCTGCTCCAGGTGCGGTCCGACCTCGTTCGGCATCCGCGGCCGCCGGCGCTCCCTGACCCGCAGGGCCTCGAGGCCCCAGCGGTCCACCCTGCGCCTGAGCCGGTAGTAGGTGGAGCGGTGGACGCCCATCGCCCGGCAGGCCGCGGAGACGTTTGAGAGCTCCTCGGCCAGGGTGAACAGGCGCAGGCGGAATCCGACCAGCACGTCATGCTCTGTCACGCGACGCTCCTCTCGGTTGTGTTGTGGTGACCCCGAGCCTGAGCGAGCGCGCGGACGCCCCGACAGCTGCCGGGGCGTCCGTCTTCATGGCGTCCCGATTGGTCCTGCAGGTGGTGCAGGTTCTTGGGGTTAGTCCGGGCTAGGCGCGCTCGAAGCGGACGAGCCCGTCCTCGTCCACCTCGCGCACCAGTCCCTCGGCCTTGAGCAGATCCATATGGCCGAGCACTTCAGACAGCACAAGGTAGACCTCTGTGACGGGCATGCCACCCCACAGCACCCGACCGAGATCCGCCGCCGTCATGCGATCTTCAATGCTCCCCAGGAGCTTGCGCGCGCGGCGGGCGTGCATGCGCGCGCGCTGTTCGATCAGCGCGCGATGGTCCACGAATGGCTCACCGTGCCCGGGTAGCACCATCGACACGTCTAGCTCGCTGGTCTGTCTGAGGGAGTCCAGATACTCGGCGAGCGGGCGCCTGCGCTCAGGTGAGAGCGCGGCTGCCTCGGGCTCGCTTCCGTCGCTCCAAAAGTGCGCCACCGGGTTGGAGGAGACGGTCTCGAGCAGATGGTCCCCCCCGATCAGCGTCCCGTCCGACTCGTCGAAGAAGAGCGTGTCGGTAGGGCTATGCCCAGGCCGCAGCAGCACGGTCAGCGACCGTCCGCCGGCGCGCATGCGTTCTCCGTGCGCGAGGCGACGCTCGACGTGTGCGCTTCGGACGAAGCGATGGAAAGCCGCCGACAGTTGTCGCAGCGACTCTGCGACCTGCGGCTCGACGCCGTGGCGCAGCATCGTGGCTACTGCATAGCGGTCGTCCAGGTCGATCGACCGCTCGAAGTCCCGCAGATAGTCGGCTAGCGGTGAGACAGCACCGATCTCGGCTCCGGAGATCTCCCTCACGCGCTCGGCCTGGCCGACGTGATCGTGATGCTGGTGGGTGAGCAAGATTAGCTCGACCTCCTCCAGCCGATGTCCGGCGGCCACCATCCCTGCCTCGAGCGCGCTGAGCACGTTCCCCATGTGCGGGCCGGGATCGATAAGCGTGAGCGGGTCGCCGTCGAGTAGGTAGGCGTTGACTCGCCCGATGCGAAAGGGCGTGGGTAGCGAGATGAGCGCGACGTCGGCCGGCGGGTGCAGCGCCCGGGACACGGCCGGTGAGCATAGTCAGATGGGTGCCCATGGGATCAGGCCATTCGCCCCCATGACTCGGGGCACATTCTGAGGGAGCCTCATCCAGAGCACAGCGGTTAGCTACATCTAAGGGCTGCTGCGCCGATCGTCGCCGAGCGCTGTGCCGGCTCGCACGTCCGGTGCGCGTTGCGCCACGACTCCGGCGCCGGTGGCGAGCGCGGGCGGATACCAATAGCAACGGGGGCTCACCCGTTACCGCGCTGGACGGGCGGCAACCCTGCAAGCTGGTCGCGAATGCCAGGAGACGAGGGCAGCGACGCGGACATCCGCTTTCTGGACGACGAAGAGCTCGAGGCACTGCGGCGTGCGGTGCCGGAGAAGGGTCTCGGGCCGCTCGAC
>JBKPFJ010000076.1:0-14736 GCA_046728795.1 Actinomycetota bacterium
CGACAACAAGACCTGCTCGATCGACGACGAGCGCTCCGGCATCCGCTTCGTGGTCCCGCGCGCGCTGCGGCGGAGCGAGACCGCGGCTTAGAGCCCTGCTAATCGAGGCCGATATCCATGGCGAGTGCCAGACTCGCTCCCCACGCCTGCGCTGCACGACTATCGCTCGTCGGTCGAGCAGGTCCCGGCGATCGTCTACATCGCGGACTTCCGGCGAGACCGCCCCTTCCTCTACGTCAGCCCGCACGCGGAGACCCCTGCTGGGCTAGCCGCCCGAGGCCTGGGGGCGGACCCGGACCTGTGGGAGAAGCTGCTCCACCCGGACGACTGGGAACGCGTGCTGGCAGAGGAGCGGCGCAGGCTGAAGCCGGTCCAGCCCTTCGAGGCGGAGTACCGCCTCGTGGCGCGCGACGGAGAGGTGCTCTGGTTCTGGGAACGCGACGCGATCGTCTTCGACGACGCGGGCGCGCCGCTCTTCACGTAGGGCGTCCTGGTGGACGTGACCGACCTGAAGCGCGAGCGCGACCGCGCCCAGCGCTACCTGGACATCGCCGGCACGATGATCCTGGTGCTCGATTCCGCCGGGCGGGTGAGCCTCGTGAACCGCCGCGTCTGCGACCTGCTCGGCTGGTCCGAGGAGGAGCTCGTGGGACGAGACTGGTTCGAGGTGGCGGTCCCCCACGGCACGCGCCTGGCCACGCGCGCCCCTTCGATCGGGCGATGGCCGGCGAGGCCAAGGTTCCCGAGCATCGCGAGAACCTGGTCCTCACAGGCCGCGGGCAGGAGCGCCTCATCTCCTGGCACCACACGCTGCTGCGCGACGAGCACGGGCGCGTGACCGGAGCGCTCAGCTCCGGCGAGGACGTGACCGATGCCCGGCGCGCCCAGGAGCAGATCGCCTACCTCGCCTACCACGACCAGCTCTCAGGTCTTCCCAACCGAGCGCTGCTCGCCGACCGGCTGGCGGACGCCGTGGCGAGGGCCCGGCGAAACCGGGGCTCCGCCGCGCTCCTCTGCCTCGACCTCGACGACTTCAAGCTCGTGAACGACAGCCTGGGGCACCGCCTGGGCGACGAGCTGCTGGCCGCCGTCGCGCGGCGGCTCGAGGAGGTGAGCCGCCACGCCGACTTCCTCGCGCGCGCGGGCGGCGATGAGTTCTTGCTGCTCCTACCCGACCTTCCCGCCCACGGCAGCCGGCACGCCGCCGCCGCGGCGGAGCGCGTGGGCGCGGCCTTCTCGCGGCCGTTCGCGCTACAGGGTGACGCCTTCGGCGACACCCTTCGCGGGGCCGGCGCCGAGTTCCACATCAGCGCGAGCGTCGGCATCAGCGTCTACCCGCGCGACGCCGAGAACGCCGACGAGCTGCTCCGCAACACGGACGCCGCGGTCTACCAGGGCGAAGCGCTGTTCCCGCGCCGGCTTCGCGCTCTACGAACCGGACGAGGGCGATCCACTGGAGCGCCTCTCCCTCGCCGCGCGCCTCCACCGCGCGCTCGCCCAGGAGCAGCTCACGCTCCACTGGCAGCCGATCTACGACCTGAGCTCCGGAGAGCCGGTCGGCGTCGAGGCGCTGGTGCGCTGGCAGGACCCCGAGCGCGGCCTCGTCTCGCCGGCGGAGTTCATCCCCGCCGCGGAGCACAGCGGCTCATCGAGCCAATCGGCGAGTGGGTGATCGACCGGGTGTGCGCGCTAGGCCGCCGAGTGGCGGCGGCTCGGGCTGACCCCGCGGATCAGCCTGCACGCTCGCCGCGCGAGCTCCGCCGGCCGGAGTATCCACGGATCGTGGCCGAGCTGCTCCACGCCCGGGGCGTGGCTCGTGGAGGTCACGGAGTCGGCCGCCATGGACAACGCCGAGCGCGGGCGGCGCGCGCTCGGCGAGCTGGCCGGGCTCGGCGTGGGGCTCGCCATCGACGACTTCGGCGAGGGCTTCTCGTCGCTCAGCCGACTGCGGCAGCTGCCCGTCGAGCAGCTCAAGATCGATCGCTCCTTCATGCGCGAGGTACCCCAGTCGAGCGGCGGATCCGCTGTGATCGCCGCCATCGTCCACCTGCCCGAGGCACTCGGGCGCGAGGTCGTGGCCGAGGGTGTCGAGACCGAGGGGCAACGCCGCTTTCTCATCGACCAGGGCTGCCCCCTGGCCCAGGGATTCCACCTCGCGCCGCCCCTCCCGGTGGCCGAGGCCACCCGCGCTGCTCTTGCGCGCGTAGCGGCTCCTCGCCGGTCGCCGTCGGCACTCACACCGGGGTGGGTCGTTTTTTGGGTTCACCTCGACCCAAAAAGCGCCCCACCCCACCGTGTTTGCGCGAATGGGCGACGGCCGTCGCCCGCAATCCGGCGGTGCCGCGTCTTCCCCCGGCTTATTTCTTGAAATGCACCCGTGTTTGCAGAGTTTGTAGCCTGTCGGATCGTGACCTACGTCATTGCCGGCAGCTGCATCAAGGACGACACGTGCATCGAGGTCTGCCCGGTCGACTGCATCCACCCGAAGCCCGGGGACCCTGACTTCGAGACCGCGGAGCAGCTCTACATCGACCCCGAGCTCTGCATCGACTGCGACGCCTGCGTGGAGGTCTGCCCCGTCGACGCGATATTCGCCGACTTCGAGGTTCCCGAGAAGTACGACTACGCGCTGGACCTCAACGCGGAGTTCTTCGCAGGGCGCAGCACGGCCGAGCGCACGGCCGCCTGATGGCCCGGACGCGACCGCGAGTGGCGATCGTAGGCGCCGGGCCCGCCGGGGCGTTCGCCGCGGTTTGCCTGCAGCGATCCCTTGGCGATGTGGAGATCGACTTGCTCGAGCGGCTGCCGACCCCGTGGGGACTGCTGCGTGGCGGCGTGGCCCCAGATCACCAGGACATAAAGCGCCTGGAGGACATGTTCGACCGGGAGACGCTCCAGCGCGGCTGCCGCTTCCTCGGCAACGTGGAGGTCGGCGTGGACGTCTCGCACTCGGAGCTCATGCGCCACTACACGGCCGTGGTCTACGCCACCGGGGCGCAGACCGACAAGTCGCTGGGAATTCCCGGCGAAGACCTCCCAGGGAGTTGGGCGGCCACCGAATTCGTAGCCTGGTACAACGGCCACCCGGACTACCGTGGGCTCGCGTTCGACCTGTCGGCGGAGCGCGCCGTCGTGATCGGCAACGGCAACGTGGCGGCGGACGTCACGCGCATGCTCACGCTGAGCGCCCGCGAGCTGGAGCACACGGACGTCGCCGACCACGCGCTCGAGGCGCTGCGCGAGAGCCGCATCAACGAGGTGATCGTGTTCGGCCGGCGCGGCCCAGCGCAGGCGGCGTTCACCAGCGCCGAGCTGCGCGAGCTGGGGCGCCTCGACGGCGTGGACATCCAGGTCGACCCCGATGAGGTCGAACTCGACCCCGTGTCGCGCCGGTGGCTCGCCGAGGAGGGCACCTTCACCGCGCGCAAGAACCTGGAGCTGCTGCGCGAGTTCGCCGCCAGGCCAGCGCGCTCGTACGCCGCGCGGCGGATCGAGCTGCGCTTCCTACGCTCCCCGGTGGAGATCCGCGGAAGCGGCAGGGTCGAGGCGATCGACGTCCGCCGCAACGAGATCGTGCGTAGCGCCGACGGCTCGCTGAGGCCGCGGGCCCTGGACGAGAACGTAGAGGAGATCGAGTGCGGCCTCGTCCTCCGCTCGGTCGGCTACCGGGCGGTGCCACTGCCCCACGTGCCCTTCGACGAGCGGCGCTACGTGCTCCCCCACGAGCGCGGGCGGGTGCTCAAGCTCGATGGCGAGCCGCTCCGGGGTGTCTACGCCGTCGGCTGGATCAAGCGCGGCCCAACCGGGATCCTGGGCACGAACAAGCGCGACGCCGAGGAGACGGTGCGCTGCATCGCGGAGGACCTGCGGGCGGGAGCGTTGCGGCCGCCACCGAACCCGCGTCGGGAGGAAGTCGACACGCTGCTCGCCCAGCGCACGCCGCGCCTGGTCACAGTCGACGGCTGGCGCGCGATCGACGGGTACGAGCTCGAGCGCGGACGCAGCGAGAAGCGCCCTCGCGTCAAGCTGGCGTCCCGCGAAGAGCTGCTGGCGGCGGCGAGCAGCTAGAGCAGGTGCTCGAGCCCCACCACGGGGCTCCGCTCGAGCGATCCGACCTTCCGGATCGCCAGCAGAACGCCCGGCATGAACGACTCGCGCGAGACCGAGTCGTGCCGGATCGAGAGCGTCTGCCCGAGGCCGCCGAAGAGCACCTCATGGTGCGCCACGAGGCCCGCCAGGCGCACCGAGTGGAGCGGCTCGTGGACGCGACCCCCCGCCCCGCGTACGAGCTCGGCCGTGCGCTTGGCGGTGCCGGAGGGGGCGTCGACCTTCCCCTCGTGGTGGAGCTCGATCACCTCGCACTCGGGCATGTGCTGCGCGGCCTGCTGGGCGAACTGCATCATCAGCACCGCGCCGATCGCGAAGTTGGGCGCCACGAACAGGTTCGCGTCGCCGACGCCCTCGAGCTCGGAGAACTCGGCCCCCGTGGTGCCCATCACGCAGTGCACGCCGCCCTCGAGGCAGGTCCGGGCGTTCGCGACAGCGGTGTCCGGGGTCGTGAAGTCCACCACCACGTCGGCGTCGCCGAGCACGTCCGCCAGCGCGGTCTCGAGCAGCGGGTCCGCGCGTCCCACCAGGGCCATGTCCTCGGCGCCCTCGACGGCTCCGCACACCGTCGTCCCCATGCGCCCGGCCGCCCCGGAGACGGCGACGTTGATCATGCCACTGCGCAGGGTGCGTGCATGGACGTCACCCCGCCAGCAGCGGGGACACCGCCTGCAGGGCCTCGCGGAAGCGGTCCTCGTCCGAGCCCACGCCGGCGGCGGACATCCGCTCGGGGACGAACAGGTCGTGCGCGAGCGCCGTCACGTCGTCGAGGGTCACGGCGTCGAGCTTGGCCAGCACCTCGTCGAGCGACAGGAGCGGCACCCCCATCAACACCGAGCTGCCGAGCCGGTTCATGCGCGCCAGCGTCGACTCCATCGAGAGGACCGTGCGTCCCTTGACGTTCTCGCGCGCCCGCTCCAGCTCTTCCTCCGAGACCCCGTCCGCGCCGAGGCGGCGCAGCTCGTCGCCGATCACCGCCATCGCCTCGCCCACGTTCTCGGGCCGAGTCCCCACGTAGATCCCCACCTGGCCGCTGTCGGCGAACTGGGAGGCGTACGAGTAGACCGCGTAGGCGAGCCCGCGCTTCTCGCGCACCTCCTGGAAGAGGCGCGACGAGCTGGAGCCGCCGAGCAGCGTATCTAGCACGCGCAGCGCGAAGCGGCGCTCGTCGGCGCGCGCGATTCCGGGGCCGCCGAGGCACAGGTGGTACTGCTCGGTGTCCTTGCGGTGGAAGCGGACCACCTGCCCTGCCCCGTTCGGCGCGCTCAGCTCGCCGGGTGCCGGGGCGGCCGGCTCGAACGCCCCGTCCACGAGCTCCACGAGCCGCCCGTGGTCGACGTTGCCGGCGGCCGCGACCACCAGGTTGCCGGACACGTAGCGGGCGTCGTGGTAGTCGGCAATGTCCGGGACCGGCACCGAGGAGATCACCTCTGCCCGCCCGATGATCGGGCGCCCTAGCGGATGCTCGCCGAATACCGCCTCGGCGAGGACGTCGTGGACCTTGTCCGACGGCTCGTCCTCGTACATGGCGATCTCCTCGATCACCACCTGGCGCTCGGAGTCGATGTCCGGGTAGGCCGGCCGTAGCACCATGTCCTGGAGCGCGTCGAAGGCGGTGTCCAGGTGCTGGTCGAGGAAGCGCGCGTAGACCGACGTGGTCTCCTTGCCCGTCCCCGCGTTCACCTCGGCCCCGAGGCCGTCGAACAGCTCGTCGATCTCGAGCGAGCTGAAGCGCTTCGTGCCCTTGAACAGCATGTGTTCGAGGAAGTGGGAGATGCCCGCCTGCTCGACGGCCTCGTCCCGCGAGCCGGCGCGCACCCAGAAGCCGAGGGCGATCGAGCGCACGTCGGGCATACGCTCGGTCGTGACGCGGACCCCCGACTCGAGGGTCGTGAGCTCGGCGGCCTCGGTCACTCGGGGCGCCGGCCGCCGTCGCGGCGGCCGCCGTTCCGCCGTCCCCTGCCGCCGCGGTCGCCGCGCTCCCTGCGAGGCCCCTTGTCGCCGGTGCCGACGGTGGCCAGCTCCTCGGTCGACTTGCCCGCCACCGCGGGATCGTCGGCGAGCCGCAGCCCGATGCGTCCGCGCTCGCGGTCCACCTCGACCACCTTGACTGTCACCTCGTCGCCGCGGTTCAGCACGTCCTCGACGGTGTCCGGCCGCTCGCCCGGCGCGATGTTCGAGATGTGAAGCAGCCCATCGGTGCCCTTGGCCAGCTCGACGAAGGCCCCGAAGGTGGTGGTCTTCACCACCTTGCCTGTGTATTCGTCGCCGACCTCCACCTCCTTGGTGAGCTGTCGGATGCGCTCGATCAGCGCGTCGCCCTGCTCGCCAGTCTGCGCGTAGACCCGCACCACACCGTCGTCGTCCACGTCGATCTGGGCGTCGAACTCCTCGGACAGACCGCGGATTGTCTCGCCGCCCTTGCCGATCAGGGCGCCGATCTTCTCCACTTCGATGTTGATCTGGGTGATCTTCGGCGCGTATGGCGACAGGCTCTCGCGCGGCCCCTCGATGGCCTCGGCCATCTTGCCGAGGATCATCATCCGGCCTTCCTTCGCCTGCTCGAGCGCGTCGCGCAGGATCTCGAATGTCACGCCCGCGATCTTGATGTCCATCTGGAGCGCGGTGATGCCCCGCTCGGTGCCGGCCACCTTGAAGTCCATATCGCCGAGGTGATCCTCCACGCCGGCGATGTCGGAGAGGACGATGTAGTCGTCGCCCTCCTTGATGAGGCCCATGGCGATCCCCCCCACCGGGCGCTCGATCGGCACACCGGCGTCCATCAGCGACAGGCTCGAGCCGCACACCGAGGCCATCGAGGACGAGCCGTTCGACTCGAGGATGTCGGACACCACGCGGATCGTGTACGGGAACTCGTCTACCGACGGGACCACCGGCACGAGGGCGCGCTCCGCGAGCGCCCCGTGGCCGATGTCGCGGCGCTTCGGCCCCCGCATGAAGCCCGCCTCCCCGACCGAGAAGGGCGGGAAGTTGTAGTGGTGGAAGTAGTGCTTGGCCTCCTGGAGGCCCAGGTTGTCGAGCCGCATCTCGTCGCGCGTCGTGCCGAGCGTGGCCACGGAGAACGCCTGGGTCTGGCCCCGGGTGAAGATGGCCGAGCCGTGCGTTCGCGGCGCGGGGTGCACCTCGATCCAGATCGACCTGACCTCGTCCGCCGCTCGGCCGTCGGGCCGCTTCTTGTCGACCGCGATCCGCCGCCGGATGATGTCCTTCTCGAGCTTGTCGAAGGCGAGCTGCACGGCCGCGCGGCGCTCGCGGGCGCCCTCAGCCTCGGGATCGCCGGAGAGCGCCACGAGGACCTCCTCCTCGACGCGCGCTGTCGCCTCCTGGCGCTCCAGTTTGTCCTCGACCTGGGTGGCCTCGTCGAGGGCGGCCCCGAAGCGGTCGCGGACGTCGGCGAGAATCGCCTCGTCCACCTGCGGAGGCTCGATGGTGGCCTTCTCCTTGCCCGCCTGGCGGCGCAGGTCGTGCTGGGCCTGGCAGAGCTTCTTGATCTCGCCGTGGGCGATGTCGAGCGCGTCGAGGATCTCCGCCTCGCTCACCTCGTTCGCCCCGGCCTCGACCATGAGCAGCGCGTCCTCGGTCCCCGCCACTACCAGGTCGAGCGGGCTCTCGAGCAGCCACTCCTCTTCGGGGTTCACGATGAAGTCGCCTTCGGCGTCGAGCGCGACGCGCACGGCGCCCACCGGCGCCGGGAAGGGGATGTCGGAGACCATGAGCGCGGCGCTGGCGCCGTTCATGGCCAGGACGTCGTAGGGGTGGTCGTGGTCGATCGACATCGGGATCGCCACGAGCTGCGTCTCGCGCGTCCAGCCCTTCGGGAACAGAGGGCGTAGCGGGCGGTCGATCATGCGCGCGGTCAGCGTGGCCTTCTCGCCGGCGCGGCCCTCCCGGCGGAAGAAGGAGCCGGGGATCTTGCCCGCGGCGTACATCCGCTCCTCCACGTCCACCGTCAGCGGCAGGAAGTCGACGTCGCGCTGCGCTCCGGCGGTGGCCGTGGCGAGCACCTTCGTCTCGCCGGCACTGAGAACCACGGCGCCGCTCGCCTGCTTCGCGAGCTTCCCGGTCTCGAACGAAATCTCGCTCTCGCCGATCTCGACCGAGATTCGGCTCACGCCTTCATTCATGAGGAATGTTCCTTTCAAGCCGCCTCCGGTTGGCGGCGCTTCGTTTATGACCTCTCGCTACGAGTCCGGAGCGATGCTAGCAGCGTGGCGTCGGGGACCCCGGCGTATCTCCGCCCCTCGACGAACAGGGTCGGGGTGGTCACGACGCCCGCCCGGACGCCGGAGCGGAAGTCGCGCTCGACCCGCTCGGCGAGGGCGTCCGAGCGGCGGTCGGCCTCGAAGCGCTCGAGGTCGAGGCCGAGGCGCCGGGCGCGGTCCCAGAGGTGCGGCGGATCGAGCCGGCCCTGCTCGTCGTAGAGCGAGTCGTGGAACTCCCAGAAGCGCCCCTGGAGCGCAGCCGCCTCCGCCGCGCCGGCCAGCACGCGGGCCCGCGGGTGCTTCGAAACGACCGGGAAGTGGCGGAACAGCCGCCGGATCGGCAACGGCCGTAGGAGCGCGTCGGCGCGGGCGCAGTAGGGGCACTCGAGGTCGGCGTACTCGATCACGAGCGGGCCCTCGCCGCGCACGTGGTCGTCGGGCCCCGGCTCAGGCGGCTCGCTGCTGGTCCAGGGCGTCGAAGATGAGGTTGGCACCCGGGATCTCGAGCGGCGGGCTTAGATAGGTCCACTCGACGGCACCGCTCGGCCCCACCAGCACGAGCGCGCGGCCGGACATCCCGTGCTCCTCGCTGTAGACGCCGTACGCGCGGGCCACCTCGCCCTTGGGATGGAAGTCGGCCAGCAGCGGGATCGTCACCCCGAGGTGCTTCCGGAAGGCCTTGTGGCAGAAGGCGCCGTCCACGGAGATGCCGAGCAGCGTGGCGCCGCGGGCCTCGAACTCGGGCAGCACCTCCTGGTAGACGTTCAGCTGGTCCGTGCAGACCGGGCTGAAGTCGGCCGGGTAGAAGACGAGCACCACCGTTCGGCCGCGGAAGTCGGCCAGCGAGACGTGCTTGCCGTCCTGGTCGGGCAGCGTGAACTCGGGAGCTCTCGCCCCCGGCTCGATCATCGCCTGAGCCCGAGCTCCCGGATGAGCTCGCGGTACCGGTCGAGATCGTTGCGCTGGAGGTAGTTGAGGAGGCGGCGACGCTTGCCCACGAGCATCAGGAGCCCGCGCCGCGAGTGGTGGTCCTTGCGGTGCTCGCGCAGGTGCTGGGTGAGCTCGTTGATGCGCGCGGACAGCAGGGCCACCTGGACCTCCGTGGACCCGGTGTCACCCTGATCCCTGCCGTACTTGGCGACGATGTCGCGCTTTGCCTCGACCGTCAGGCTCATCGGCGGGACACCGTAGCAGAGCAGATCTCGCGCGCCCGATCGATGTCCCGGCGCATCTGCTCGACGAGCGCGTCCACCGTCTCGAAGCGCTTTTCGCCCCTCATCCGCTCAACGAAGGCGATCCGCAGGGTCTCCCCGTACAGGTCGCCCTCGAAGTCGATCAGGTAGGCCTCCACGAGCAGCCCCCGTCCCGTCTGGAACGTCGGGCGCACCCCCACGTTCACCGCCGCGGGGTGGCCGTGCGCCCACGCGGCATACACGCCGTGCCCCGGCGTGACGAGCGCGTCGTCTGGGACGATGTTCGCCGTGGGCACGCCGAGCTCGCGCCCGCGCCGGTCGCCCTCTACCACCTTGCCCTCGAACAGGAAGGGCCCGCCGAGGAACTTCGACGCCTTGTCCACCTCGCCCGCGAGCACGAGGCCGCGGATGTGGCTCGAGGACACGCCCTCTCCCTCGACTTCCACGAGCGGCACTACCCGCGTCTCGAACTCCCCGTGGGAGGCGAGGAACTCCGGGGTGCCGCGGGCGCCCTTGCCGAAGCGGAAGTTCTCACCCACCGAGACCTGCTCGGCCCCGAGCTGGCCGATCAGTACGCCCTGGACGAAGTCCTCGGCCGAGCGGCTCGCGAATTCTCGATCGAAGGGGATCACCACCAGCTCCTCCACACCGAGGCCGGCGATCAGGTCCCGCTTGACCGCGAACGGCGTGAGGAGCTTCGGCAGCGCCTCGGGGTGGATCACCGCGAGCGGGTGGGGGTCGAAGGTGAGCACGGTGTCGCTGCCCCTGATCACCTCGCGGTGGCCCAGGTGGACCCCGTCGAAGGTTCCGATCGCCACCTTGCGCGGCTGCGCGGCGCGCTCCACCTCGGGCAGGCTCGTGACCTTCATGCCGGGCGGAACACTACGACGGGCTTCAGGGCGTCCGCCCGGGGCTCCGCGATCGCAACCAGGTCCTCGCCCGCGGTGAGTCGAAGCGGACCATCCGCACGACCGGGAAGGAGCTGCCCGTGTCCGGCGCGCCGCGCCTCCTCGGGGTCGAGGGCGCGGTGGGGCAGGAAGGCCAGCGCCTCGTTCAGTGGCACGAGGTGCTCGGGGTCCGCGTCATCCAGCCGGAACGGCCCGACCGCGGTGCGCTCGAGCTCCTCGCAGTAGGCGTCCCCGAGGTCCGCCACGAGCTGGCGCACGTAGGTACCCGCGGAGCACTCGATCTCGAGCCCGGCCCGCTCGCCCTCGCGCCACAGGAGCTCGAAGCGTTGGACGGTCACCGGGCGCTCCCCCGTCACGACGGACTCCCCGCGGCGGGCGCGCCGGTAGGCGCGCTCGCCTCCGACGCGCACGGCGGAGTAGGCCGGCGGTCGCTGAAGCAGCTCTCCCGTGGGCAGGTGGAGCTCGCCCGGGACCGCGCCGGTGTGCACGAGCACGCCCTCCCGGTCGCCCGTGTCGGAGGTCCAGCCGAACCGGGCCACGACGCGGTAGGTCTTCGGCAGTCCTATGAGAAAGCGCTGGGCGCGCGTGGCGCGCCCGACCAGCACCAGCAGCACGCCGGTGGCGAACGGGTCCAGCGTGCCGGCGTGTCCCGACTTGGCGCCCAGGCGACGGCGCACGCCGGCCACGACGTCGTGCGAGGTCACCCCCGCCGGCTTCGGGAAGACGACGACTCCCTCGGGCTCCACTAGCGGAGCTGCTGGACGACCTGCTCGCGGAGCTGCTCCACGAGCTCGTCGAAGGGCAGCTCGGTGGTGAAGCCGGCCGCCTGGCGATGCCCCCCGCCGCCCATCCTGCGCGCGATCTCGGACACGTCCACGCGGCCGTTCACGGCCCGCAGGCTCACCTTGCGCTTGCCGCGACGCCCGTCGCCGAGCAGCTCCCGCACCAGAACCGCGACCGCGGTGCCCTCGACGGCCCGAATGTGGTCGACGATGCCCTCCGAGTCGGTCTCGAGCGCGCCGGTCTGCTCGAAGTCGGCGGTGGTGAGGCGCCCGACGGTCAGGGCCCCCTCGTCGTAGCGGTGCACGCTGGCGAGCGCCCGCTGCAGGAGCTGGAGCCGCCGGAAGGGAAGATCCTCGAACAGTCTCCGGTAGACCCGGTGGGGGTCCACGCCGATTTGGATCAGCTCGGCCGCCATCCGGTGGGCGTCCGGCGTGGTGTTCTCGTACATGAAGCGCCCCGTGTCGGTCACGAGCGCCACGTAGAGCGCGTCGGCGATCCTCCGAGTGATCTCGGCGCCGAGCTCCTTGGAGATCCGCCACACGATCTCCGCGGTGCAGGAGGCGGTCGGGTCCACCAGGTTCACCGTGCCGAAGTGCGTGTTGTCGTGGTGGTGGTCGATGTTCACGATTTGCACGCCGTCGCCCTTCAGGAAGTCCACCGGCATGCGGTCGATGTTGCCGCAGTCGAGGAACACCGCGATGCGCTCGCTCACGTCGTCGGGCGGCGCCCCGACGAGCCCCTCGAAGGTCAGGTCGCGGTACTCCCACGGCAGGGGGAACTCGTCCGGCGACATGTACATCACGGAGTCCTTGCCGAGCTGCTCGAGGATCCAGTGCATACCGAGCAGTGAGCCGAGCGCGTCGCCGTCCGGATTCTCGTGGGTCGTGAGGATCAGCTTCTGCGCCTGGCGCAGCTCGTCGACGACCGCGTCGATCGTCGTTGCTACCGGCGTCACTCCTCCCCCTCCTCCAGCAGCTCGCTGATCCGCATGCCGCGGTCGATCGATTCGTCGTACACGAAGTCGAGCGTGGGGGTGCGCTTCAAGCGCAGCTCCCGTGCGAGGCTGGCCTGGAGGAATCCGTGCGAGGAGGCGAGTCCCTCGAGCGTCGCCGTGCGCTCGGCGGCGCCGCCGAGCACGCTCACGTAGACGCGCGCCTGGCGCAGGTCGGGGCTTGTCTCCACTGCCGTCACGGTCACAAATCCTATGCGGGGGTCCTTCAGGCCCTCGGCGATCCGCGCGGAGAGGACCTCCCGGACCGCCTCGTTCACCCGCCGCATCCGATCGGCGGGCATTTTCAGTCTCCCAGCAGCTCGTCGGCGGAGACTAGGCTCCGCTCGACGCGCACGCCATCCGGGAACCGGGCTATGACAAACCGCTCCACGTGGGCCGCCGTATCCTGCACCCTGGCGGCCTCAGCCCCCACGAGGGCCGCCGACAGCGTCGCGCGCTGCCAGCGGTCATGGTAGGCGGTCTCGGCGACGGCTGCTCCGAAGCGGCGCTGGAGTTGCGCCTTGAGCGAGCTGATCTCCTTTCGTTTCCCCTTCAGGCTGCCGTTGTCGGGGAAATGCAGGTGGATCTCGAGGAGGCAGACGAAGCTCACGCCCAGTGCTCCCGGCCGGGCACTACGTGAGGGTCTGCTCGACCTGCCGCGTCTCGTAGGCCTCCATGACATCGCCCTCCTTGATGTCGGCGAAGTTCTCGAGCACGATGCCGCACTCGAGGCCGGCGGTGACCTCGCGGACGTCGTCCTTGAAGCGCCGCAGCGAGGCGACCCGGCCGTCGTAGACGACGGTGCCGTCGCGGACCAGCCGGACGCGGCCGCCGCGGCGGACGGTGCCGTCCGTGACGTAGCAGCCGGCGATCGTGCCCACGCGCGAGGCCTTGAAGGTGGCGCGCACCTCGAGGTTCGCCACCGTCTCCTCGACCTCCTCGGGCTCGAGCAGGCCCTCCATGGCGTCGCGCAGGTCCTCGACGACCCGGTAGATCACCGAGTAGCTGCGGATCTCCACGCCCTCTCGCTCCGCGACGAGCCGCGCGTTGCCCACCGGCCTGACGTTGAAGCCGATGATCACCGCGTCGGAGGCCGAGGCGAGCATGACGTCCGACTCCGTGATGCCCCCCACCCCGTCGTGGATCACGTTCACCGTGACCTGCTCCTGCGGGAGCTTGGCGATCTCGTCGGCGAGCGCCTCGAGCGAGCCGGCGACGTCGGCCTTCACGATCAGGTTCAGCTCCTGGAGTCCCTCCTGGGCGCGGGCCATGACGTCCTCGAGCGAGACCCTCACGCCGGCGCGCCGCGCCAGCGCCTCGGTCTTGAGCCGGTTCGCCCGCTCGCCCGCCATGCGCCGCGCCTCGCGCTCGCCGGCGACCACGCGGAAGTGCTCGCCGGCCTCGGGCACGCCGTCGAAGCCCAGTATCTCCACGGGCATGCCCGGCGTGGCGCGCTTGAGCCGCTCGCCGCGGAAGTCTTGCATCGCCCGCACCCGCCCCCACTCCGGGCCGGCCACGAGGGCGTCGCCCACCTTGAGCGTTCCGCGCTGGATCAGGAGCGTGACCACGGCGCCCCGCCCAGGGTCGAGCCGCGACTCGATCACGGTCCCGGAGGCCTCCGCGTCGGGGTTCGCCTTCAGCTCCTGGATGTCAGCGAGAGTGATGAGCGTGTCGAGCAGCCCCTCGAGGTTGTCGTGCGTCTTCGCCGAGACGTCGACGAACTCGGTGTCCCCGCCCCAGTCCGCGGGGGTCAGCCCCTGCTGAGCGAGCTCGCCGCGCACGCGGTTGGGGTCCGCGCCCTCCTTGTCGATCTTGTTGATCGCCACCATGATCGGCACGTCGGCGGCCGTCGCGTGGTCGATCGCCTCGACCGTCTGCGGCATCACGCCGTCGTCCGCGGCCACCACCACGACCGCGATGTCGGCCACCTGGCCGCCGCGGGCGCGCATGGCCGTGAAGGCCTCGTGGCCGGGGGTGTCGAGGAAGGTGATCGTGTGGCCGTCGTGGCGGACCTGGTAGGCGCCGATGTGCTGGGTGATGCCGCCGGCCTCGCCGGCGGCCACCTCCGTCGAGCGGATCGCGTCGAGCAGCGACGTCTTCCCGTGGTCCACATGGCCCATCACGGTGATCACGGGCGGGCGCTCCGCAAGCTCCTCGTCGGCGTCCTCGTAGACCGGCTCCTCCTCCACCTCGTCGGCGGCGTGGACGATCTCGATCTTCTTGTCGAACGAGTCCGCCAGCACCTCGATCGCCTCGTCGGAGAGCGTCTGGGTGAGGGTGGCCATCTCGCCGAGCTCCATCAGCTTCTTGATCACCTCGGGCGCGCCGAGGCCGAGCGACTCGCCCACCTCCTTGACCGTGGCCCCCGACTTGATGTCGATCGCGGGCTGCTCGACCGGCGCCTCGGGCTGCGCGGTCAGGTCGGGCTCGACCCACTGGGGGCGACGACGGCGTCCGCGCCCACGGCGCGGCGGCTGCTGGGGCGGCGGCGGCCCGGGCCGGTCTCGGCGAGAGGCCTGGGAGTCGATCAC
>JBKPFJ010000089.1:0-5208 GCA_046728795.1 Actinomycetota bacterium
TGGTCTTATAACGACCACCACCGAGCGCACGAGCAGCTGCGCGAAGAGCTCGCCACGTACGAGCGTTGGGAATGACCACATCGGCACGCCGGGCCTCGCGAGCCTCCACGCTCGCGCCGGCAGCTGAGCAGCATGTTCGGAGTCGACCACGCCCGGCACATGTTCGGAGACGTCACACGCAGATGTCCTATCGCTTCGCGCGAACGAGAGCCGGCGCCTCCGAGGGCTGGCTGGCTGGTCGGGAGTGTCGCAGCGGACGGACACCGGCGACCGACGAGCGCGTTGGCGGCGCTGCGCCTTCTCGTTCGGCGCGGCACTGGTGATTGCGCTGGCGCTCGTTGACCCCCGCTCACGTGGCGCGCGGATCGTGTTCCCGGGCGCCGGGAGGTGGCCCGACTATTACGATTCCGTGCTGCGCCGCCGCACTCGCCAGCGCTTCCACGTCTGGCTCGGACCGGCTCGGCAGCCGTGTTCGGTCTGGGACCGGCCCTCCGACGTCGGGGTGGAAGGCCTCAAGGCCTGCGGGCGTGGCGATGCGCAGAACGCGTCCCCTCGGTGGCAGACGTCGCGTGTCGCTTCCATCCGTCCGCCCGGTGCCACGTAGGTCGGGCTCTCGTCTTCCGTGCAACCGAGGGGTCGCCCCGGTCAGCCGGCGCTTCTCCGTTCGCGTGGGCCCAGCAGTCCCTTCCGTCGCTGCCCATGGCGGCGACTCGTCGTCGGTTGGGCCCGTCCGCTCCGCCCGGCGGTGTGCTGATGAGGGTGGCTGGTTGGGCCGCCTCCGACGTCGACACTCATGCATCGCCACTACGCGACGCGGGGAATGCGAACCAAGATGCGAGTCCGCTCGCTCACGCTCTGCGCCCTGACGCCGCCAGTGGTCGCGCTGGCCGTCGGGGCCAGCGCGTGCGGGGGCGGTGGCTCCAACCCAACCGACGGTGGCCAGCGATCACGATCGAGCGGCTCGGCGAGCGGCGGGCACGCGGCACCCGGGGTTCCGACGGGCCCGGTCGCCGCGTGGCCGCAGGCGCGATTGTTGCGACGCCTCGCGGGCGAGGTCGTCGTAGTCGAGGGCCGGCGTGTGCAGATCGATCGTGCCACGATCACCTGTCGGGGCGACGGACCCGGATCGCGCCACGGGCACAAGCTCGCATGGCAGAGCTTCAGGTGCATCCAGCCGACGTTCGGCGGCAAAGCGCCGGCCGGCCCGGACGCCGTGTTCCATGTACAGCCGACCGGCCCGCGATCGTTCCGAATCACGGGCGCGCGCTTCACCCGGTATTGAGCGTGAGCGTCACCACCGGGTGGCTACGGTCGCCCCGATCACCTAGCCGCTGATGTACTGCGAGTCTTCGCTCGCCAGGAAGACGTCGATCGGCAGGAGCTCATTCGAAGTCGGCGCTCGGCTCGTCGGCCTCGGGACTACCGCTGCTCGTCCGCAGCGCTGTTTTGTTGCTGTGGACCTGGACGCCCGGTTCGCGAAAGACGCAGTTGCGCTGGCGGCGCGCGCAGGCGGCCTGTCTTTGCTGAATGCGCTCGGCCGAAGATCCGCGTGCGACAGGTTGATCCTACAGGCGGTCGGAAAGGAGGAGACGTGAAGTCGAAATGGGTTTGGGCTCTTCTTGTCGCTGTGCTGCGTGCGGTGCTGCACGGCGGAACGGTGCAGGCGACGCCGCCCTCGGGGGTGACGGTCACGCCGCTGGCCCCGGTGGCGCAGTTCGGCGAGATCAACGCCAAGGCCAAGGATCGACGACTGGAAGGCGAAGCTCAAGACGAAGGGAGTCTCCGACGTCCACGTCGTACAAGTCACGATTCAGCCGGGCGGAACCCTCGGCTGGCACCAACACCCGGGGCTGAGCTTCGTCATCGTCAAGTCGGGCACTGCCACTTTCTATGAGGGCGACGACCGCACGTGCACGCCCCTACGTGATCCGGACCGGCTCGAGCCTCTTCGAACCAGCCGGCGACGTGCCATCGTCCGAAACGAAGGCACCGAGCCCTTGGTCAATGTCGTGGTACAGGTCGTTCCGACCGGCGCGCTAAGACTGATCAGCGTGCCGAGCCTGGGCAACTGTCCCTTCTAAGGGTTGAACGAAAGGTGAAGGGTGGGTAGCGCCCACCCTTCATTTCGATGGCCACGCCCGAGTGGCCACTGGGTCGATGGAATCCCCCGCAATGGACCTGCGACGGCGCCGTTGGAGGGCGTCAACTGCTCCGCTGTCGAGCGACGCGGCTCTCTAGCCGGGATCGTGTATGAAGCCCGCGGTGGTCGGGTCCGGGAAGACGCCGCGGAGTTTGTGGTGGTGTGAGAGGTGTCGCGGTGGGGCGCGGCGGCGAGGAGACGGTCCCGCGGAATGTCGCCGGGTCGTGTGGGCCGGTCGGCGTAGCCCGAGGTCGGCGCTGGGCGCCGCCCGCCGAGGACCGCGGAGCGGCCCGCCGCCGGGCGGCGCACCGGGCGTCAGTCGTCGTTGTCGGTCAGCACCTCCAGCGTGTAGTTCGCCTCCGTCTCGCTGAGCAGCTCGACCGTCACTTGTCCGCGGGCGTTTTTGTAGGCGCCCGTGCCGCCGGTGATGGCGAGCTGGAACGGAGCTGGAGGCTGGTCGGTGAACGTGAACAGTCCCTGCGTGGTGATCTGGCCGCCGGGCAGCGACGCCGTCACGAGGCACTGCGCCGTGCCCGACGGGGTCTTGGCATCGATCACCCGCACGACGGTGCAGACGCCGCCGTCGACGCCGACCTCCGTGCCGCCCTTCTTCGTGAAGAGGTCGTCGGAGAAGACATCCTCGTCGCCGAGGCTAAACCCCTGCGCGCCGAGGTCGATGTGCTCGGTCTGGACGGTCACTGCGAAGAGCTTGATGACCTTGCCCCCGTGGCCGTCCGAAGACCCGTTCGAGTGTGCGGAGGCCAGCGTGACGCCGCCCACCGCGAGGATCGCGGCCGCGATGGCGGCGACCGCGAGCTTGATGCGCATGGTGCTCTCCCTTCTCGCGTGAGATGACTTGCCGGACAGCGCGCGGGCGGCGATCGCTCGCGCCGCGCGAGGGCCCCCCTCATGGGCGACTGGCTCCTTCTGCCGCGCGCAGGTCCAGCGCGCCGGCGAGACGCACATCCGTGCTGCTGTTCGCCGGCGCCGCCCGAGCCGCCGCGGCCTCAGCGTGGAATGTCGGCCGAGTATCCGCCCGCCGTCGGAGTCGGATCAACCTCGGTGTTCGGCGTCGGGCGGCCTAGCGCAGCTCGGGGTAGGCAGGAAGCGGAAGTTCCAATGGATCGTGCTCCGGTCGCTTGCGCTCGAGCGCTCCGACAGCCCGACCGACCGCGCCCAGGCTTTGGCAGGGACGGAGCCTTTCGCAACACCCGCGAGCGCCACCGGTGTCATGTCGCACGCTGCTGCCGTGCGCCTGGTTGGCCGCGGGCTAGACAACGAGCAGCTCGCTCGTGGCAACTGGCATGGTTAGAGGCCGGACTTGACCTTCTCCGAGCGCCGTCCACGCCTGGCCATGCGGCAAACAGCCAGTCGCGTGAACGCCGCGCGACGAGCGGGTGCGTCGGCGTCCTGCGCGACCTCCCAGGCGGGCGCTCCTCCTCCTCGTCTGTGGCATGTAGCCGCTCAGCGTTCACGGAGGTGCACCCTATGTCCGATCGGTTTAGCCACAATGTCCGTGTCCGCGCGTCGCGTGCCACCCCGTCGGCGACATCCCTCGACACTGGCGGGTGCATAAGCCGAGGCTACCGATAGCGGTTCCGGGCTTCCTTCTCGTGTGCTGCTGCTATCGCGTGCAAGCGGACACGCCACGCTCGCCCAATGGGACTCCCGGCTGCGTTGGAAGCCCGGCGTTGCGCGGCGGCCACTCATCGGCGAGGCTCTGAGTTACGACAGCTCACGTCGACAGCATCAGCGCGTTTCTTCAAGCCGAGCTAGAGCGGCGCCGGATCGACGAGCTGCGGCAGTCGAAGCTGCGCGATGGCACGACACCGCGGGCCTTCTGAAGGACAGCGAATCGCGACGGGGATTGCCGCTTCGGAATTTGCTTCGAGCGGGGCGAATCCAGGGCGGGACGCAACGCCCGCCGACTCCGCACGGGCGCTGGTACATCGAACGCGTCGATGCGCCCGCGGCGGGCCGGGACGCCAAGCCCCGGCCGGCGACAGCCCGCCGGAAACGAAAGGTAACCTCGGGGGCCGTCGTCGCGGCAGACGCAGCTACCGACGCTCGGCGTCGGCGTGAGCGCGCCGCGAGGAAGTACCGCCCCGTAGCCGTGAAGCTGCTGCTCGTGGCGGAAGCGCCGCCCGCAGCTCTCGACCGCTACTTCTACTTCGAAGACGTGCCCAGGCAGGACTCACTCTTTCGATACGTCGCGCGCGCGATCCTCAAGGTCGAGCCAACGCGGGAAAACAAGGCGGACCTTCTCGCTCGTCTGCGGGACCAGGGCGTGTTTCTCATCGACCTCAAGCAAGACCCTATGGACGGCGGATCGCTCGCGGAGGAAGTCCCACGGCTCGTTCGACGAGTTCATGCGCTTGCTCCGATGAAGATCATCGTGATCAAGAGCAGCGTGTTCGACTTGGTGCGCGACGCTCTTCTCGAACACGGGCTGCCACTCGTCGACGAACGCGTGCCGTTCCCGGGGAGCGGTCAGCAGCGACGGTTCGAGGCATCATTTGCACGGGCATTGAGGCACCGGCCACGGACGCGTCACTAGTAGAGCGCGCCAAGGCCGCCCATGAGCAGACGCGCGATGCCGGGCGCGCCCAAACTGTTCCCTTGCGCGACAGGCGCCAGCGACGGCGGCGACGCGAGCCAGTTCTTCCGTTCGCCCGAGCGTTGGCGACGCTTGCTTGACGCAACTATGCCGGCCTCTGGCAGAGCTACCTCAATGTCATTGCCGTGCAAGTGGTTCTCTACGATGCCTCTTGGAGGCTTGCTGTTGTGATTGGTCTCGTCGGTGACGTCCGACATCGAGGGGATGGTCCCGACCGGCGGCGAGCTGACGAGCTGGATCTTCGGCTACGACTCCCGGTGGCCGCTCGGGGTGTTTATGGCCGCGGCGCTCGTTGGCGCTGCCGGCTTTGTCACGATCACCGGGCGCGAGCGTACGAGCCTCTCGGTCGACGTCTTGGCTATCACCGCGTGGGTGGTCCTTGGTGTGGTCGTCGCGCCTGTCATCGGCTTGGCTTTCCCAAGCGGAGTAGCGATCGTCTGCTACGGGGTTC
>JBKPFJ010000209.1:0-4664 GCA_046728795.1 Actinomycetota bacterium
GCTCAGGGCGCTCACGCCGCCTGCGGTGGCCGAATCGAGACGCTGACGCTGTCCCGGGCGGCGTGATAACCCTCCCGGATAGTCCAGCATTCACCCGAGACGGGGACCCTTCACTCACTTGGGGGGCGAAGTCGGCGGGGCGCGGAGCTTACCGAGAGAAGGCTTCCGAGTTCGCAAAATGGTCCAAAGAAAAGACCTGCAAACGCAAGGAAAACGCTCAAGCAGTCACAAGTTGCCTGAAGCTCAGGTCGAGGTTGAGCAAAATTCGCGGATTTTTTGGGATTCTCGGGTTGCGGGCGCTGATTCCGCGTGTAGTATCGCCGCCCATGCCGGCCGCGTCCCAGTCGCCCGCGAAGCACTCCGGCGCGGGCGTCGCGCCCGAGCGGTCCCTCACCCAGCGCATGGACGCCCTCAAGAGGGCGAACGAGATCCGGACCCGCCGGGCACGCCTGAAACGCGATCTGAAGGCGGGCCGGTCCCAGATCCACGGGCTGCTGCTCGACCCGCCGGAGTACGTCCAGACGGCAAAGGTGTTCGATCTGCTCCTGGCGGTTCCGAAGTACGGGCGCGTGAAGGTGAACCGCATTCTCACCCACTGCCGCATCTCGCCCAGCAAGACCATCGGCGGCCTCTCCGAGCGGCAGCGCAACGAGCTCGTCTCGTACCTGCGCCGATAAAAACCCCGGTACTCGTCATAACCGGGCCGTCGGGCGTGGGCAAGGGCACGCTGATCAGGGCACTCCTGGAACGGGTGCCGGGGCTCGAGTTGGCGGTTTCGGCCACCACGCGCCCCGCTCGGCCCGGGGAGCGGGATGGCCGGGACTACTGGTTCCTGTCGCCCGAGGAGTTCGCGGACCGCGTCGCGCGGGGGGACTTCGTCGAGCACGCCATCTACGCCGGAAACCGCTACGGCACGCTGCGCTCGGAGCTCGCGCGGCCGGCCCGGGGAATCGTGCTGGAGATCGACCTGCAGGGCGCCCGCCAGGTGCGCGAGGCGCTCCCGGAGGCGACGCAGGTGTTCGTCGCGCCACCCTCCTTCGAGGACCTGCGCGAGCGCCTGGAGGCTCGTGGCTCCGATTCGCCCCAGCAGATCGAGCGCCGCCTGGCCGTGGCGCGGGAGGAGCTAGCGGCCCAAGAGGAGTTCCCGCACGTCGTGGTCAACGACAGCGTCGAGCGGGCCGCCTCGGAGCTTGCGCAGCTTGCCGCTACCATCTGTCCGCCGTGATCAAGCCCCGCCTCGACAAGCTGCTCGAACAGACCGACTCCCACTACGCGTGCGTGCTGGTGGCCGCCAAGCGGGCCCGGCAGATCAACTCCTACTACCACAACCTCGGCGAGGGGACGTTCGACGAGTACCCGCCGCCGATGGTCGACACGGGCTCGAAGAACTACCTGAAGATCGCCCTCGACGAGATCGCCGCGGGCAAGCTCAAGTACCGCTACCGCTAGGCGCAGCCTGGCAGCAGCCCGCCGCCCGTGGACGAATAATCTGGAAACCCGGCCGGGAGGTCGGGCACGGCAGCAAGCCTCTCGCGCTGGATTCGTCGATGTACGCTCGCCGGCGCCCGCGTCCCACGCTACAGGGACGTTTTTTGGTCGTCCTGCGACCAAAGAACGCCCCCGTAGGGGGACCGGGCCGGCGGTACTCTTCGGCGACGCCATGGCCCGGAGCGGGAAGAGCAGCCGATCCGCTTCATCGTCGGTCGCTCGCGTGCGAGGCAGGCGACGCTCCCTGCGTCCTGGCGGTGCTTGGGCTTCGGCGTGCTGCTACCGCGTAGCCTTACGCCGATGGCGCGCATCCTGCTCGGCGTCTCCGGTGGGATCGCCGCCTACAAGGCGGTCGAGGTTGTGCGGCTGGCCACGGGTGTCGGCCACGCGGTGCGGGTGGTCCAGACCCCCACGAGCCTGAACTTCGTCGGCCGGGCGACCTTCGAGGGCGTCACCGGCGCGCCGGTGCTGGTCGACGAGTTCGAGCGCGACCCGGCCCGCGGCGCCTTCCCGGGCGACCCGCCGCCCGATCACGCCCCGATCTCGCACCTCGAGCTCGTGCATCGTGCCGACGTTTTCTGTGTCGCGCCCGCCTCCGCCAACACGCTCGCGAAGCTCGCGCACGGGCTGGCGGACAACCTCCTTACGAGCGCCGCGCTCGCGGGGACGGCTCCGCTCTTGCTCGCTCCGGCCATGAACGACCGGATGTGGGAGCACGCGGCCACGCGCGCGAACCTCGAGACGCTCGAGTCGCGGGGCGCGACCGTCCTGCCGCCGGGCCGCGGGCGGCTCGCCTCCCGGGGGGAGTGGGGGATGGGGCGCCTGGTCGAGCCGCCGGACATACTCGCGGCGATCGAACGCGTGCTCGACCGGCGCGGCTCCGGGCCCATGGACGGGCTGCACGTGCTCGTCACCGCCGGCGGTACGCGCGAGCCGATCGACTCCGTCCGGTACGTGGGGAACCGGTCCTCCGGCCGCATGGGTCTGGCGCTGGCCGCCGAGGCGGCCCGGCGCGGGGCCGAGGTGACGGTCGTGGCCGCGAACCTGTCCCTGCCGGACCCGCCCGGCGTGACCGTGGTGGACGTCGAGACCGCGTCCGAGCTGGAGCGCGCCGCCCGCGAGGCCTTCCTGGGCGCCGACGTGCTGCTCGCCGCGGCGGCCGTCTCCGATTTTCGGCCGCGCGACCCGGAGCTGTCCAAGATCGCGAAGGCGGAGCGGGACGGCCTCAGCCTCGAGCTCGAGCCCACGACCGACGTGCTCGCCGCCCTGTCCGCCGAGCGCCGGGGCGGCCAGACGCTCGTCGGCTTCGCCGCGGAGCACGGCGAGGGCGCGCTCCGCCGCGGGCGCGAGAAGCTCGAGCGCAAGGGACTAGACGCTGTGGTGGTCAACGACATCTCGCGCATCGACATCGGCTTCGAGTCGGAGCAGAACGAGGTGACGATCCTGAGCGCCGCCGGGGAGCGGGCCGTGCCGCGGACGTCGAAGGAGGCGGTGGCGGCCGCGGTCCTCGACGAGGTCGAGCGCCTGCGCGCCGTCGACGATGCCTCTACTCTCGTGGAGGGGCGATGAGCGAGTCCGTCTACGACCTGTTCCAGAAGGGGAGCGCCCTGCTCGAGGCGGGTGACTTCATGGCGGCCACGATCCCGCTCGAGCGGGCCCGCGCGCTCGAGCCGGACAAGAGCTCGATCCGCGAGGCGCTCGGGCGCGCCTATTTCCGCTCTGCTCGGTTCGCCCAGGCCGCCGAGGAGTTCGAGGCGGTGGTCGAGCGCCACCCGGTGAACGACTACGCACACTTCTGCCTCGGCCGCGCGCTCGAGAAGACGGGCCGCCGGCAAGAGGCGCGCCGCCACGCGGTCCTGGCCGCCGGCATGCGTCCCGATCGCGCCGACTACTGCGCCTTCCGGGACCGGCTCCGGGCCGCCTGAGTCGCCCGTCTCGCAATACCGAACGTCCCGGGCTGCCGCTTATGCCGGGGGTTCCGGGACGTTCGCGCCCTTAGTGCGGCCGGCGACGTGCCGCGACGCGGAGGGGCTCAGCCGCCGCGCGTTCGACGGGTGTACTCGCGCATGTTCGGGGCCCCCTCGGCGACCAGACCCAGCCGGCGGTCGAGCGCGGTTTCGTCGACCGCCGGAGCCGGTAGATCCGCGTGGACCCAGATCTCCCGTGAGCGTGTGCAGGCGAAGCGCACGAAGCGGGTCTGTCGGTAACTCGCGGGGTTCCCCCGCAGGGGTCACCCCGCCAGCAGCAGAGGAGCGCCCAGGGGTCGAGCTCGGGCGCGGGGCCGAGGGCCACGGCCTTCGCCCCGCAGCGGGCCGTCGGCGATGGTGAGGTCGACGTCGAGCGGCTCGCCGCCCGCGGTCTCGGCCGGCACGGTGATGCCCCCCCCAGCGTGGGCAAGCCGCCGCGCGCCGGGCAGCCCGGCGAGGAAGGCGTCCACTACGTCCACCGCGGCCACCGAGGGAGGGTACGGTGCCCCGCGTGCGCGCCCTCGTGCAGCGGGTTCTGACCGCTTCGGTCAGCGTCGAGGACGAGGTGGTGTCCTCGATCGGCCCAGGCCTGGTGGTGCTGCTCGGCGTCCGCCGCGGCGACGGCCCCGAGCAGGCCGACCGGATCGCCCGCAAGCTCCTAGCGCTGCGCGTCTTCGAGGACGACGACGGCCGGATGAACCGCTCGGTGGGGGAGGTGGGCGGCGAGGTGCTGTGCGTCAGCCAGTTCACGCTCTACGGCGACACGCGCAAGGGGAACCGGCCCAGCTTCGTCGACGCGGCGCCGCCCGAAGAGGCGGAGCCGCTCTACGAACGGGTGCGCAAGGCGCTCGGAGCGGGCGGCGGGCGCTTCGGAGCGCGGATGCGCGTGGAGCTCGTGAACGACGGTCCGGTGACCCTGATCGTCGAGGCTTGAGAGGGGCCGAAGGCCCCGGTCAGACGATGCTCCGCGAGCCTCGCCGCAGGCGGCACCGCGTCTATACTCGGTCTCCGCTAGGACTTTCAGACGTACGCGGCCAGCGCGGCCGCGCCTGGAGGTGGGCTTCGCAGCCCACCTTTTTTTCGACCTGATGCAGACCGACCGGATACAGACAGACATCGAGACTCGCCTCGCCTCCGCCGAGCCGGAGGTCGAGGTGCTGGCCTGTGAGCGCGTCGCCGCCGAGCGACTGCGCATCGTGATCGACCACC
>JBKPFJ010000120.1:0-17591 GCA_046728795.1 Actinomycetota bacterium
GGCGGCAGCTCGAGGCGCTCGAGCGCCACGTACTCCCAGACGTCGAGCTCGGTCCAGTTGGAGAGCGGGAAGACGCGGACGTGCTCGCCCGGGTTGACGTTCCCGTTGTAGAGCGACCACAGCTCGGGGCGCTGCCGCTTCGGGTCCCAGCCGCCGAAGTCGTCGCGGAACGAGAAGACCCGCTCCTTGGCGCGCGAGCGCTCCTCATCGCGCCGCGCTCCCCCGAACGCCGCCAGGAACCCGTGCCGCTGGAGCGCCTCCAGCAGCACCGGGGTCTGGAGCCGGTTGCGCGAGGCGCGCGGCCCGCTCTCGTCCACGACTCGTCCGCTGGCGATCGCCTCGGGCACGGACGCCACGATCAGCCGCGCGCCGAGCTCGTCCACGCGCCGGTCGCGGAAGTCGATGACCTCGGGGAAGTTGTGCCCCGTGTCAACGTGCATGACCGGGAAGGGAAACGAGGTCGGCCAGAACGCCTTCTCGGCCAGGCGCAGTAGAACCGCGGAGTCCTTGCCGCCCGAGAAGAGGAGCACCGCGTTGCCCGGCTCCGCGGCCACCTCGCGCATGACGTGGATGGCCTCGGCCTCGAGCGTGCGGAGATGAGAGACGCCGGCGCCGGCAGCGCCTATACGTGCAGTCCGCACTCGGTCTTCTCCTGGCCCGCCCAGCGCCCCTCGCGGCCGTTGCCGGGCATGGTGCACGGCGCGCAGCCGATCGACGCGTAGCCGCGATCGTGCAGCGGGTGGTAGGGAAGGTCGTGCTCCTGCACGTAGCGCCATACGTCGCGGTCGCTCCAGGCGGCCAGGGGGCTGTACTTCCACACCGAGCGGGCCGCGTCCCACTCGATCTGCTCGGCCCGGGCGCGGGTGGGGGCCTGCTCGCGGCGGATGCCCGTGATCCAGGCCTCGGCGCCGTCGAGCGCGCGCTCGAGCGCGGCTACCTTGCGTTCGCCGCAGCAGCTCTCGGCCGACCAGGGGCCGGTGGCGTCCTGGACCTCTACGGTCAGCCCATAGCGGTCCTCGACCGCGCGCCAGACTTCGTGTGTCTCCGGAAAGAGCACGCCCGTGTCGATCGTGAACACGCGGGCCGAGGGCTCGATGCGCATTAGCATGTCGATCAGGACCGACTCCTCCTTCTGGAAGGAGCAGGCCATGACGAGCTTCGGATGGTGCTGCTCGACGGCCTGGGCCAGCACCGCCTCCGGGGCTAGATCGCGCACTCGCCCTCGCCCCTGATGACCTGGTAGAGGTCCTGGCGGTTCCAGTCGATGAAGAAGTCGAGGTTCTCGACGTTGAACTCGACCGGCATGGCGAGGTCCTTCACGAGCTCCTCGAAGCGGCCCGTCCCCACGCGCTCCGCAAAGTCCGCGAACTGCTCGCCGCCCTCGCGCTCGGCCTGGTAGAGGCGGATCCAACGCTCCACCGCGTCCGGCACCCGCTTGGCGGGGAGGCGTGCCTTGAGCCGCCGGCCATAGACGACCTCGCCGTGCTCGTGGCGCCCGCCCACGTGTGGGATGTAGGCGGGGATCGTCTTCTCGCCCACCTTGATCGAGGCGCCGTAGAAGCCGATGCTGCCGATGTGGTGCTGCCCGCAGCCGTTCGGGCAGCCGGACAGCTTGATGTGGATCCGCTTGGTGAGGGGGTCGTCGATCTCCATCGACTCGATGCGCTCCTGCACGGCGCGGTTGAGCCCCATGGAGCTGGTGATCCCGAGCTTGCACGAGTCGGTCCCGGGACAGCTCACGACGTCCGTGATCTCGTTCGAGCCTGCCGCCCCGAGTCCGAGCTCGGAGAGCCGGCGCCAAACCTCGTAGACGGCCTCGTCGTGCACCCACCGCAGCACGACGTTCTGCTGGACCGTGGTCCGCGCGTAGCCGCCGGAGTAGTCGCGCATGATGGCGGCCAGGCCGCGAAGCTGATCGGGGGTCAGGTCGCCACGTGTGATCTTCACCTGGACCGTGGCGAAGCCAGGCTGGCGCTGCGACCGCACGTTGGCCTCGCGGAAGCGCGCGAAGGGCCGCCCGTCGCCGTTCGGCTGCTCGTACCTCGGCGCCGGCGCCGGCACGTGCGCCTGCTCGTCGTGGACGAACATGAGCGGTCCGGGGTCGAAGTCGCGCTCGCCGACCCAGTCCCCCTCGAGCTCCTCCTCGACCATCTCGCGGAAGGCGTCGATCCCGATCTTGTCGATCAGCACCTTGATCCGGGCGCGGGCGCGGTTGGCCCGCAGCCAGTCCTGGCGGTCGAAGATGCGGAACACCGCCTCCGCGACCTTCAGGTAGTCGCCGTTGTCGAGCTCGACGAACTCGTAGAGCGTCGGCGCGATGCGCGGCATGATCGAGGTGCCGCCACCGACCCGGATCTCGACGCCGCGCACACCGTCGCGCTCGCGCGGGATGAAGCCGATGTCGTGGATCCCCGTGATCGCGCGGTCCTCGTCGGTGGCCGTGAAGGCGGTCTTGACCTTGCGCGGCATCAGCTGGGTCGTGGGGTGCCGCACGAAATAGCGCACGTACGCCGCGGCGTAGGGGGTGATGTCGAACAGCTCGCCCTCCGTCACGCCCGCCCACGGGTCGCCGGTCACGTTGCGGACCGTGTTTCCGCAGCCCTCGCGCGAGGAAAGCCCCGCCTCGCCGAGCTGGCGGATCAGCTTCGCCGCGTCGTCGAGCGGCACGTGGTGCATCTGGATGTTCTGGCGCGTGGTGATGTGCCCCTTGCGTAGGGGCACCCATTCCTCGATCACGTCGGCGAAGGCCTCCAGCTGCTTGGGCGAGACGCCGCCCATCGGCAACTTGACCCGCACCATCTGGACGTTCGCCTGGCGCTGACCGTAGACGCCCTGCCTCAGGCGGAACCCGATGAACTGCTCCTCGTCGGTCTCACCGCGGAGGAACTTCGCCGCCTCCGTGTCGAAGTCGTCGAACTCCCGCTCGAGGATCGGGATGACGTGCCCCGGTACGTCCTCGACCACCTCGGGGTTCTCGAGCGACCCCTTCCTGCCCTTTGCCGCCGTCGGCTCCATCGCGCGCTCTCTCCAGATCGGGGGGAGAGCCCCAAAGTAGCAAAACCCGGTCGGATTTCTAAATTATTCGTCCACGGGCAGCCCGGCCTGGCGCCAGGCCTCGATCCCGCCGGCCACGCTGTGGGCCTCGCGCCCCGAGGCCTCGAAGGCCTGCGCCGCCATCAGGGAGCGCTCCCCCACGGCGCAGATGAAGACCAGGGGGCCGTCGAGCGTCTCGGCGCGGGCACTCAAGCGGTCCATGGGGACGTGCTCGGAGCCGGGCACGCGGCTTCTCGCCACCTCGTCGTCGCGGCGCACGTCGATCAGCCTCGCCGCGCCCGACTCGACCCGCGTGGCCGCCTCGGCCGGTGTCAGCTCCAGCCCCACCGCTCCTCCGGGTCGCGGCCCACTCCCTCGAGCAACCCCGCCCGCAGCCACCGGCTGATGCTCGCGCCGGGCGGCGCCGGCGGGGGAGCCGTGTCGCGCAGGAACTGCTCGATCGCCGCCGCGATCGCGGCCGCCTCCTCCGGCGATGCCGCCGCCTGGCGCAGCTCGATCCGGGGGCGGGCCGGCTGCTGCTTCCCGTTCCGGGCCATGGCGTGGCCGAAGCGTACCGCCGGCCGAGCACCGACCCGGCGATACTCCTGTAGCGTGAGGCGCGGCTGCCGCAAGGCGTGCGTCGACGAATGCGGCGCGAGAGACTTGCGGTCCGGTGCCCGAGCTCCCGGTCTACGACGAAGACGCCGTGCTCGCGGCCGTCTCCCCGCGCGACGCGATCGAGCGCGTGCGCGAGGCCTTCGTCTCCTACGCCCACGGCGACTGGGCGATGCCACCGAAGACCTACCTGGAGGTGGAGGACGGCGACTTCCGCGCCATGCCCGCCCGGGGCGGTGGGCTGGCGATCCTCAAGTGGGTCACGTCGTTTCCCGGCAACCCCCGGCGCGGCCTCCCGGTGGTGATGGGCGTCATCTGCGTCTCCTCGGCGGAGGACGGGAGGCCGCTCGCGCTCGTGGACGTGCGAGCCGTCACCGCCTTGCGGACGGGAGCGGTCGCGGCGGTGGCCGCGCAGGAGCTGGCGCGCGAGGACTCCCACACCGTCGGGATCGTCGGCTGCGGGCTCCACGGGGCGTGGGCGGCGCGCTGCCTGGCGGCGGGAGAGTACGGGCCGGGCGTGTGCTTCGACCCCGACCCCGATGCGGCCGGCCGGCTGGCTGGGGAGCTCGGCTGGGAGGCGGGAGGCCGGGAGGAGGCGCTGGCCTGCGATGTCGTGACGTGCGTGACCCCTGGGTCCGAGCCGGTCGTACGGCGCTCGGACCTGCGCCCGGGCCTCCACCTCAACATGCTGGGCGCGGACGGTCCGGGCAAGGCGGAGGCGGACCCCGCGGCCGTTGCGCGCTGCGCGCTTTTCTGTGACGAGTGGGAGCAGGCGTCACACGGGGGCGAGCTGACCGGGGCCGTGGAGCTCGGTCTCGTCGGGCGCGAGCAGGTCACGGAGCTCGGGGCCGTGCTCACCGGCGCTGCACCCGGGCGGCCCGACGAGCGCGCAGTCACCCTGTTCGACTCCACGGGGCTCGCTATCCAGGACCTCGCCCTTTGCCGGGCCGTCCTCGAGGATGGACGCCCCGGGTCGACGGTGCGCCTTTAGATCCCCTCGCGCCAGGCGGCGATCAGCAGGACGATCGCGATCACCGCCACGAGCACGACGACCACCACGTTGGCAACGAGTGCCGCGCGGGGAAGGCTCGAGCGGCTCTCGCGGCGGGAAGGCTCCCTGCCGACGACGCTCGCGAGCGCGGACACGATGTAGTTGTTGAGGCTTGTGCCCTCGCGCTCCGCCGCGCTGGCGAGCTCGGCGTGCAGCGACTGGGGCATCCGCAGCATCAGCTTTCCGCTGTGGCTGGCGGCCGCGCGCGGCTCCGGGATCGCGCGGCCTTCCTCGATCGCGGCCTCGATCCACTCGCGCATGACCCGGCGGACGCCTTCTGTCGCCTCGGCCGGCGAGCGCCCGCGGGCGTCACACCCGGGGAGCTCTTCCACGTGCGCGCCCCACGCGTCGTCGTCGGACTCGCCGCCCTCTTTGGTCACGGTGATGTGGTACGGCAGCTCCAGGTACTTCTCCGCGCCCGGCTTTTGGCGCGTGCTCATGGAGGGGAGGGTACGACGCGGCCTGCGCGAAACCTTCTCCGCCGGCTCGGCCTGCCCGCCGCCTCCACCCTCGAGCTCGGTGCGCAGCTTGGCCAGCGCGTTCTGGGTCTCACGCGAGAGCGCGCGCGGCGACACGCCCATCTCCTTCGCCACCTCCGCCCGGCTGCGCTCGCGGATGAAGCGGAGGTAGACGATTCGCCGCTCGCGCTCGTCGAGCGCGTCGAAAGCGCCGGCCAGCAGCAGGTGCGCTTCCGCGTCCTCGCTCGCGTCGCCGTTCTCGTCGATCGTCTCCACGGGCAGGTGGGCGTCGCCGGCCGCGAGCGCGCTGGTCAGCTCGGCCTCTGGGACGCCCAGCTCGTCCGCCAGCTCGGCGGGGGTCGGGGAGCGCCCGAGCCGCGAACCGAGCTCGGACTCGGAGCGCGCTATGCGCGCCTGGAGCTCCTGCATCCCGCGCGGCAGCCTGACGGCCCCGACCTTGTCGCGCAGATGTCGCCTGATCTCGCCGGCGATGTTCGGGACGGCGAACGCGGTGAGCTCCCCGCCGCGCTCGAGATCGAAGCGATCGATCGCGTTGATGAGACCGATCGACCCCACTTGCACGAGGTCGTCCTCCTCCACGCCGGTTCGCCTGAATCGGCGGGCCAGCGTCCGAACGAGGGGCAGATGGAGCTCGATCAGGCGCTCCCGAGCCCTGGTATCGCCGCGCTCGTGATAGGCGCGCAGCAATCGGCGCGTGGGCGAATCCGTGCCGCTGTATCTCGGTTCTAGAGCCGGACCGTCCATCGTGTGCTCGCTGTCTTTGCGACTGATACCGCGGCCACCATACCGCGGTACCGCGACGGCACATCGGGGTTTTCGGTTTTGGGCGACGTCCTGCACGCACCCCGCGGGGTACTTGCCTCTCCGCCATGCCCGACTTCGCCGAGCTAACTCGGAGGCGACGGTTCAGCCGACTGCGGACCGGCGCCGCCTGCGCGCTGCTCATGCTGTGCGTGCCGGCGACGAGCATGGCGGGCGAGCCGCTCGGCCCCGGCGCGGGGTACGAGCGGGCTACGGGGTCACAGCCCGTGCGCGAGATCCAGCGGACCCTTCACCGCGTCGGCAGCGACCCGGGTCCGGTGGACGGCCTGTACGGCCCGCTGACGAGGGCGGCCGTGCAGCGCTTCCAGCTGCGCGCAGGACTCGTGCCCGACGGCGTCGTCGGCGCCGAGACGAGAGCGACGCTGGCAACCGCCCAGGCGGGCCGCTCGCTGGACGTCCGCACGATTCAGCGGCGGCTCCGCGCGTCGGGGCAAGACCCCGGTCCCCTCGACGGCCGGTACGGGCCGCTGACGCGAGCGGCGGTGGAGCGCTTCCAGCGCGCCGAGGGCCTGACGGTCGATGGGATCGTCGGCGCCCAGACGGCGAAGCGCCTCCTGACCGAGCGCCCCGAGCCCTCGACCTCGCCCCGAGTCCGTATCCCCGACCTTCCGCCGGCAGGCCCGGCGTCCGCCCCGAGGGGAGGTGATGCCGCCGAGCCCGGCAGCGCCGGCGGCGAGCCCTCCAGCGGGCTGGCGCCCGAGTACGCCCTGATCCTGGCGGTGCTCGGCGCGGCGTTCGTCCTCGCTGGCCTCCGGGCCTTCCGGACGAGGCTCAGTGTGGGGATGGCCTGCGCCGGCCTGCTGGCCATGTTCGTTTTCGGCGCGGCGGGCGGGGCGTTGTTCGTCAGGCAGGCCGCGCCGGATTCCGGCCCTAGGGTAGGCGCCGCGCCGCTGCCCGAGCCCGCGCCGATGCGCCGGGCGGCCCCGCTCGAGCTTCGGGACCTCATCGCCTTCCAAACCAGCTCGCGGCTCGTTCCCGGGGACGGCCCCAGGATCCCTTGAGCTCGCCCGTTAGATCTTCCTCGGCCGCGCCGCTGGCCCTGCTCGGCGTCGGCCACGCCCTTAGGCACCTGAGAGCAGCCACCTCGCTGCCCTCGCTCTTCCGCCACGCGACGTACGCGCTCTGCCAGAGCGTCGGCTTCGAGCGGGCGGCCCTGTTCCGGCTCCGCGGCCGCACGCTCGCGCCCGAGAGCGTCTATCTGCGCGGCTCGCCGGAGGAGTCCGAGGCCGCCTTCAAAGAGCTGCGCTCGGCTCCGCCTCGGCTCGGGCCCTGGATCCACGAATCCGAGGCGCTCCGCCGTCGCATGGCCCTGCTCGTTGAGGACGCGCCAGGCGATCCGCGCGCCCTCGATGCGCTCGCGGGGGCGGGCTCGTATGTGGCCGCCCCCGCGATCTGCCAGGACCGCGCGGTCGGGCTCCTGCACGCCGATCGTGGAGCGGAGGGACCTGCGGTTACGCAGCTCGATCGCGACGCGCTATCGGCCTTCGCCGAGGGGTTCGGGTACGCGCTCGAGCGCGCCCTGGTCGCGGACCGCCTGCGCGCCCAGTCGGAGCGCGTGCTCTCCCTCCTCCGCTCGACCGAGGCGAGCGTGACGGAGCTCGGCGGTCCCGGGGTCGGGCTGTCCGGCTTCGCGCAGGAGCCGCCGGCGTCGCCGGACACGGCAAATCCGGATCCTAGGCTTCGAAGTGCGCTGACCCCGCGCGAGCTCGAGGTGCTCGGCATGCTCGCTGAGGGGGAGACGAACGCCGGCATCGCCGGCCGGCTCGTGGTCACCGAGGACACGGTTAAGACCCACGTGAAGCACATCCTGCGCAAGCTCGGCGTGCAGAACCGCTCCCAGGCGGTGTCGCGCTACTTCCTCAGGCGGGCGGCGGAAGAGGAACCCGCACGCGTCGCCTCGATCCATCGAATCCGATGAACCTCCGACAAAGATGCCCCGTTCGGGGGAGCAAGATCGCCCCTTCGGCCGACGCGAGAGCCCTGGTGGCGGATCTAGCCTGGCCATGGTCGGCCCTCCGGCGCTCCCCTTGCCGAGGACGGGCGGATCGGGATCTGCCTTGGAACCGAGTACGACGATTCCGATAAGCGAGCTTCTCCCGACTCGGGCTGCGCCGGGGCCGACCGCCACCGCTCGGCCACTGCTGTCCGTCGTCGTGCCCACGAAGAACGAGCGCGGCAACGTCCAGCGGCTTCTCGAGCGCCTGGAGACCGTGCTGCCCACGGTTGCGATGGAGATCATCTTCGTCGACGCGAGCACCGACGGCACGGCCGAGGCGATCGAGGAGATCGCAGAGCGAACCGAGCACGACGTGCGCGTCCTGCGGCAGGCGCTCTTCAACGGCCGCTCCGGTTTGGGGGGAGCGGTGGTCCAGGGGCTGGAGGCGGCGCGCGCCCCCTGGGTCTGCGTCATGGACGCCGACCTCCAGCACCCGCCGGAGCTGATCGCGGAGCTCCTCGAGGAGGCGGAGGGCGGCGAGCTCGACATCGTCGTCGCGAGCCGCTACTGCGATCGCCACAAGACGGGCGGCTTCGGCTGGGCGCGCGCGATGGCATCGCGCTCCACGACCACCGCCGCCCGGCTCCTCTTCCCCCACCGCCTGCGAAACGTCAGCGACCCGATGAGCGGCTTCTTCCTCGTTCGCCGCGACGCGATCGACCCCGAGCGCCTCCGCCCGCGGGGGTTCAAGATCCTCCTCGAGATCCTGGTGCGCCACCCCGCGCTCCGGGCGGCCGAGGTGGCCTTCACCTTCGGCACGCGCCAGGCCGGGCGGAGCAAGGCCACGATCCGCGAGGGCGTCCGCTACCTCTCCCTGCTCGCGCGGCTGCGCTTCGCGCGCTTCGGGGTCGTAGGCGCCTCGGGCCTGCTGGTCAACACCGTGCTGCTCGCGTTCCTGACCGACGTCGTGGGGCTCTTCTACGTCGTGTCCGCGGTGATCGCCACGCAGGGCTCGACGCTGTGGAACTTCTTCCTCACCGAGCGCTGGGTCTTCGGCGACCGCGAGCACCAGCGGGGGCGTGTCACTCGCTTGGCGCTCTTCCTGCTCATGAACAACGCCGCCCTGATCGTGCGCGGCCCGCTCCTCGTGTTGCTCGCATCCGGGTTCGGCATCAACTACGTCGTGGCGAACCTGATCTCGCTGGTGAGCCTCACCCTCATGCGCTTCGCGCTGGCCGACAGCTGGATCTGGGCGAAGGCGAGGCCGCCGAAGCTCGCCCTCGCGACTCACGCCTACGACGTCCACGGGATCGTGACTTTGGCCTCCGACGTCCGCCTCCCCGAGCTCGAGCGCTTCCGCGTCGGGGAACTGGTCGGAGAGCCCGACATCCGGGTGCGGGTGGGCAAGGACGCCCGCGCGCGCCCGGAGCCAGCGGTGCGCTACCGGGAAGGCCCCGGAAGGCTCGGGTTCGGGGTGACGATCGCGATCGGCGACCGGATCGAGGCGTTCGCCTCTCCGCTGCTCAGGCGCTCGCCGCACGTGCTCTACACCAACGTCGTCGAGCCGATCCTGCGCTGGAGCTTCGCGGAGCGCGGCTACGCGCTGGTGCACGCGGCGTGCCTCGCGGACGGAGAGCGGGCCTTCCTGGTGACGGCGCGAACGGACACCGGGAAGACGACCACGAGCCTCCGCATGCTCGACAGCAGGCCCTACTCGTTCCTGTCGGACGACCTGACCCTGGTGGCGCCCGACGGACGGGTGCTCACCTATCCGAAGCCGCTCACGATCAGCCGCCACACCCTAAAGGCGGTCAAGACACCGCTGCTCTCGAGGCGGGAGCGCGCGGCCCTGGTCGTGCAGAGCCGGCTGCATTCGCGCTCGGGGCGGCGGTTCGCGCTGATCCTCGCCCGCACCCATCTCCCCGCGGCGACGATCAACGCGATCGTCCAGTGGGTCGTGCCCCCGCCCAAGTTCCACGTGGAGCGGCTGATCCCCGGCGTCGAGGTCGCGCCGGAGGCTCGCCTGGCGGGCCTCATCGAGATCAGACGTGGCGGCGAGGGTGAGCTGCGCCTCGACGAGCGCGAGGCGCTCGACACCCTGATGCGCAACTGCGAGGACGCCTACGGCTTCCCGCCCTACCCGGCGATCGAGGCCTCGCTCCGGCGCCGCAACGGCACCGACCTGAAGGACGTCGAGCGCGCGATCGTCGCGCAAGCGCTGAGCGGCGTTCCGGCCACCGTCCTCAGGAGCGAATCGATGGACTGGTGGCGTCGCCTGCCGCGTGTGGTGAGCCACTGGGCCGCCCTCGCGCCGACGAACGGAGCGACGCCGGCGGGTGAATCCGCCACCCCCGTCTAGCCTCGCCGCCCCGGTCCTCGAGCGGCGCGGCCTGCGCGCCCCGCTCGCGATGCAGCTCGGGCTGGTCCTCACCCTCGCGCTGGCGCTGCGGCTGTGGCACCTGAACTCGATCGGCTTCAACAGCGACGAGGCCGTCTACTCGGGCCAGGCGGGCTCCATCGCCCACGAGCCGGGGATCGAGGAGTTCTTCCCGATCTTCCGGGCGCACCCGCTGCTGTTCCAGACGGTCCTGTCGCTCGGCTTCCGGGCGGGCCTCCCGGAGGGCTTCGAGCGGGTGGTGGCGGCCGGCGTCGGCGTCGCCACCGTCTACCTCGTCTACGAGCTGGGACGGCTCCTGTACGGGCGGCGGATCGGCCTGCTCGCCGCGCTGCTCCTGGCCCTGATGCCCTACCACGTGGTCGTCTCGCGCCAGGTGCTGCTCGACGGGCCCATGACGCTGTTCGCCACCCTCACGCTCGTCCTGCTGGCCCGCTTCGCGATCAGCGGCCGCCCGGCGTGGCTCTACGCGACGGGGGCGACGATGGGCCTCACCTTCCTCTCGAAGGAGACAAGCATCCTGCTGCTCGGCGCGATCTACGCCTTCCTGGCGCTAACCCCCGAGCTGCGCGTGCGCCTCCGCGACCTCGCCATCTCGATGGGGATCACGGCGCTTGTGATCGCGCCGTTCCCGCTCACCCTCCTCCTGTCGGGCAGGACGGGGACCGGGCACAGCTACCTCGCCTGGCAGCTATTCCGGCGCCCCAACCACGACTGGCTCTTCTACCCCTCGACCGTTCCGGAGGCCATCGGCCCGCTAGTGATCCTCGCAGCCGCGGCGGGTCTGTGGCTGCTGCGGCGCGAGGCCTCCTGGAGGGAGCGGCTGCTCCTGTGCTGGATCGCGGTCCCCGTCGTGTTCTTTCAGCTCTGGCCGGTAAAGGGATTTCAGTACCTGCTCCCGATCGCTCCGGCACTCGCCGTGCTGGCCGCTCGCGCCCTCGGCGGCCGGCGGCTCGCCCCGGCAGCCGCCTTCGCCGCCGTCTCGATCGTGGCAGTCAGTCTGCTCCTGCCGAGCTGGGAGCGCATCGGAGGCGCGGGCACGGACAAGTTCCTTGCCGGATCGGGCGGGCTCCCGGGCGGGCGCGAGACCGGCCGGTGGGTGGCCCGGAGCGTGCCGGCCGGGGCCACGTTCATGACGATCGGGCCGTCGATGGCGAACGTGGTCCAGTACTACGGGCATAGGAAGGCCTACGGGCTGTCCGTGAGCCCGAACCCGCTCAACCGCAATCCGTCCTACGACCCGCTCCCGAACCCGGACCGCGCGCTCCGCGAGGGCGAGGTGCAGTACGTCGTCTGGGACGCCTTCTCGGCGGATCGCTCCCCGAACTTCGCGGGCAAGCTCCGTCGCTACGCCGCGCGCTACCACGGCCGGGTCGTCCACACCGAGCTCCTTCCGGCGGAGACGCCCCAGGGCAAGCGGGCGCGGCGGCCGGCGATCGTGATCTACGGGGTGCGCCCGTGATCGCCAGGGCCGCGCTGGCGGCGACAGTGGCGCTCGCGCTCGGGGCCGCCCCGGCGCCGGCGTCGCCGGAGGCGCGCACCCCGATCGAGCACTTCGTCGTGCTGATGCAGGAGAACCACTCGTTCGACAACTACTTCGGGACCTTCCCCGGCGCGGACGGCATCGCCGCGCGGACCTGCATGCCCGCGGGCGCCTCGTGCGTGCGTCCCTTCCACCTCGGCGGGCGCGCCGTCCCCGACCTCCCGCACGACTCCGCCACGCGCGCGGCGCAGTACGCGGGGGGCAGGATGGACGGCTTCGTGCACGCGGCGAGCGCTGGCAAGCAGGCGCCGGAGAAGTCGGTCATGGGCTTCTACGACGGTCGCGACCTGCCGCTCTACTGGAACCTCGCCCGGCGCTACGTGCTGTTCGACCGCTTCTTCAGCTCAGCCCCCGCCGGGAGCGCCGCGAACCACATGTTCTGGGTCAGCGGGAGGGACGGCCGGCCCGGCGAAGTCCCGACGATCTTCGACCGGCTCGACGAGCGGGGGATCTCCTGGAAGTTCTACGCCGAGAACCGCCGGAGCATGGACGGCGTCCAAGCCGTGCGCGTCCCCCTCCGGGGCCACGCCGACCACGTCGTCGATCTCGAGCAGTACTACGAGGATCTCGAGCGCGGGCGCCTGCCGCAGGTGGCCTACATCGCGCCGGCCGGCTCGAGCGAGCAGCCACCCGGCCAGGTCCAGACGGGCGAGGCCCTCGTGCGGAAGCTGATCACAGCGCTGATGCGCAGCGACCAGTGGAAGCGCTCGGCCTTCATGTGGACCTACGACGAGTGGGGCGGCTGGTTCGACCACGTCCGACCTCCGGCCGGGCGGGGGTTCCGCGTTCCTGCCCTGCTGGTGAGCCCCTACGCGCGACGGGGGCGCGTGGACAGCACATCGCTGGAGACCGCCTCGATCCTCAAGTTCATCGAGGACAACTGGGCGCTCGAGCCGTTGGCCCGGCGCGACGCCGGGGCGCGGAGCTTCGTGCGCGCCTTCGACTTCTCGCAGCCGCCGCGCGAGCCTCGCATCCTCGCGGCCCCGCCCGCCACGGCGGAGCGGCGGCCCGCTAACCGTCCCGCGATCTACCTGGGCTACGGGGCCGCCATCCTGCTGGCGGGGCTGGCCGTCGGCTACGGCTTCCTGCGACGGGGACCCGCATGAGGCGCCTCTTGATGCTCGGCTGCGCGGCGCTCGTCCTGGGCGCCGCCCCGGCGGCGGCCGAGGCGAGCGTCCCCACCGAGATTCGGACCGTGCCGGCCGTGCCGGGCATGCGCTTCTCGCTCGACGGCCGCCAGTTCCAGGCCGATGGCCGGGGGGTCGCGCGTCCGCCGGCGGGGGCGGGGGGCTCGCTCACGGCGGTCGACACCGCCCTCAGGCCTGGCGTCCAGGCGCGCTTCGACCGCTGGTATCTCGGGCGCTCCATCGCGGCGATCAGCCTCTTCTACCGGGTCAGGCCCGCGTTCGCCGACCTCGCCGGGCACCGGGTCGACCCCGACCTGGTCACGTCGGTCTCCCTCCGCGGGGGCCAGGGCGGCCGGCACGTCCTGGAGGGAGGACGGTCCGTGTGGCTGCGGGGCAATCGGGTCCTCCCGGAGAGCCAGGGCAGGCGGTCGGTGGCCCTGAGCTACGCGGTCGACCGTGTCACCGTCGCCGGCTCCACGGTCGTCCAGCGCGCACAGCAGCGCTTCCGCCCCAGCGTCGAGCGCGCTCCGAAGCTCCGGCTGGCCTTCTTCGCGGCTCGCTTCACGGTCCGCGACGCCTTGCTCGGATTCCCGATCGGGTCCGCGGTCCGGCTCGAGTACCCCAACGGCCGGGCACAGCGGCACGCCCTCGGGTCGGACGCCGAGCTGACCCTGACCTCGCTGCCCCGCGGCGACTACCGCGTGAGCGTAGAGGCGCCCGGCATCTCCTCGTCGAGGCCGGTCGCGCTGTCGCGGGACCAGGAGATCGATCTCCAGGTCATAAGCTGGCTGGACGTCACGATCGTCCTCCTCGGCCTGGCGGCCGTGGCGGTGGCGCTTTTCTTCGTCCGCCGGGTCGCGCCCCTGTCGGTGCTCCTGCTGGCGGGCGCGCTCTCCCTGGCCCTCGTCCCACGAGCGCACGCCGCCACCCCGGCCGAGCCCCTCTTCGCCTACTACTACATCTGGTTCGACCACGGCTCCTGGGACCGGGCCAAGAGGGACTTCCCGGTGCTCGGGCGCTACTCGAGCGACGACCGTGGCGTCATGCGGCGTCACGTGCGCTGGGCCAAGCGCGCCGGCATCAACGGCTTCATCGTGAGCTGGAAGAGCACGCCGGTCCTGAACCGCCGCCTGCGGCGGCTGGCCGAGGTCGCCGACTCGGAGCGCTTCAAGCTGCTCGTGATCTACCAGGGGCTCGACTTCCACCGGCAGCCGCTCCCCGCGGGGCGCGTGGCGAGAGACATCGACACCTTCGCCCGCCGCTACGCGGGCGACGAGGCGTTCGACGTCTTCGGCAAGCCGCTGCTCATCTGGTCGGGGACGCCGAGCTTCTCGCGTGCCGACCTGGCGAGGGTGACCGGCCCCCGCCGGAACAAGCTCCTGATCCTCGCCTCGGAGCGCAACGTGGAGGGCTATCGTCGCGTGGCTCCCTTCTTCGACGGGGACGCCTATTACTGGTCCTCGGTGGACCCCTCGTCGTACCCCGGGTATCCCGCGAAGCTCGCCGCGATGGGAGGCGCGGTGCACGCCCTCGGCGGTCTGTGGATCGCCCCGGCCGCGCCGGGCTTCGATGCCCGGCTCGTCGGCGCCCACAGCGTGGTGGAGCGCCGCGGCGGTGACACCCTGCGCTCCGAGCTCGACGCCGCGGCCGCCTCCTCGCCGGACGCGGTGGGCCTCATCAGCTGGAACGAGTTCAGCGAGAACACCCACATCGAGCCGAGCCGCAGCCACGGCTCGCGGTATCTCCATGTGGTGGCTGACGTTCGCGGCGCAAAGCTTCCGGGGCCTCGCGGCTTCGACTCGAGCGAGCCCGCGGCAACCGGTGTCAACTACGGAGTGCCGCTGCTCGGCGGGATCGCGCTGCTCCTCGTGGTGAGTGTCGGCGTGCTCAGCCGGCGCGCGCATCGAACCGCTGCTTGAGGCCGGCCGTGTCTCCCCATGACGCATCTCCCTCTTCCCGGGTAGACAAGTCCCCCCTGGGCGGCTTGTACGCCCCCGTCGCTGCGCCTAGCCTCGGGTCCCACCTGCGATGCGGGAGGGAGCCGCGACGCGCCATAACACCGAACGCCTACGGTCGGGAGGAGACCGAGTGACCGGGACAATCTTGGCTGCGGCCGGCCTCGCGGCCGCCGCGCTCCTCGCCCTGGCGCTCCCCCCGGTCGCGACTGCCTACCAGCCGCAGCTGAAGCGCTACCCGTACCTGACAGACGTGGTGGGCTCGAGCGCCACCGTCAACTGGGCCACCGATCAGTCGAGGACGAGCGGAACGATCAGGTACGGCAAGGTCGGCACGGAGTCGTGCACGGCCCACTCGAAGCGCGCCTCGAGGTCGAGCATCACCGTCAACGGGGTTGCCCAGTATCAGTGGCTGGCCAACCTGACGGGTCTCACGCCCGGCGCCAGGTACTGCTACCGAATCGAGCTTGGGACGACCTCGCCGGTCATCGACCTGCTCGGCACCGACGCCTCCCCGCAGTTCTACGCCCAGCTGCCGGCCGGGTCCTCCGAGCCGTTCTCCTTCGCGGTTCTCGGTGACTGGGGGGCGGTCGGGGATACGCAAGCCGGCGCGGACAACAGGCAGGCCGAGGTGATGAGCCAAATCGCGGCGAGCGGCGTGCGCTTCGCCGTCGGGACTGGTGACACGGCTTATCCCAGTGGCACTCAGACGAACTACGGGGACCTTGCCCAGACCGGCGCGGATATCAGCACCGTCTTCGCACCGCAGTTTTGGAAGAAGGTGGGAGCGTCGACCCCGCTCTTCAACGCGGTCGGCAATCACGGGTTCAACAGCACGTTCTTGTCGGTCTGGCCTCAGAGCACCGCGGCCGCGAGCTCCGGAGGCCGGTACCTCCTGGACACCTATTGCTGCGTGAACGGCACCACCTCCGCCAGCTATCCGAGTGCCTGGTATGCCTTCGACGCCGGCAACGCGCGCTTCTACGTGCTCGAGGCCGCCTGGAGCAATTCGAACAACGGCACGGCCGACCGGTACAAGAACGACTACGACACCCATTGGACGCCGAGCAGCGCCGAGTACCAGTGGCTGGAGAACGACCTGAGGACCCACGCCTCCCGGCTCAAGTTCGCGTTCTTCCACTTCCCGATCTACTCGTCGCAGTCCGACGAGGCTTCAGACACCTACCTCCAGGGGACGAACAGCCTCGAGGGTCTCCTCGCGCGCCATGGCGTGGACATCGCCTTCAGCGGGCACGCCCACGACTACACGCGCAGCGTCAAGCCGAACGCGGATAGCCTCGTGACCTACGCCACCGGGGGAGGTGGCGCTCGGCTGCGGCCCGCGAACAGGTGCGGCGCCCCAGTCGCCTACGCGATCGGCTGGTCGTACACCTCCGGCGGCAGCGCCTGCGGGGGCGCGCCCCTACCCACCACGACCGATCAGGTCTTCCACTTCTTGAAGGTCCGCGTGGACGGGAGCCGAGTCACCGTCACGCCGACCGACTCCCAGGGTCGGACCTTCGACGTCCAGACGTACGACTTCTCCGGGAGCGACGTCACCTTCTCGCCGACCGCCGACGCGCCCGTCAAGGAGTCCTCGCCGACGACCAACTACGGAAGCGAGAACCTGCGCGTCGACGCCGGCGGCGACCCGGACGTGGAGAGCTACCTGAACTTCTCGGTGTCCGGACTCTCGGGACCGATCCAGAAAGCAAAGCTGCGCCTCTACGCCTTCACCGGCACGGCCAACGGACCTGCGGTCTACACGACCTCCACGGCGTGGTCGGAGGGTGGCATCACTTGGAGCAATCGGCCGGCGCCCACCAGCGCCGCTACCGACGACAAGGGGGCGATCGCCAGCAATAGCTGGGTCGAGTACGACGTCACGCCCTTCGTCACCGGCGATGGAAGCTACAGCTTCCGCCTTGCCGGGACCTCGAGCGATGGCGTCGACTTCTATTCTCGGGAAGCCCCCGCCGGGAGCCCCCGGCCGGAGCTTGTACTGACCGTCGCGGGCTCCGGCCAGCCCCCCGCCGACACCACGCCGCCGGCCCCGCCGACGGGTCTGACGGCCAACGCCCCGGGCCCGAACAGCGTCGAGCTGTCGTGGACCGCCGCGACCGATGCCGTCGGCGTGACCGGCTACGAGATCTTCCGCGACGACCAGCTGCTGGCCACGACCTCGGGCAGCGGCACGAGCTTCGGCGACACCACCGCCTCCCCGAACACGACCTACACGTACAAGGTCCGGGCCTTCGACGCCGCCGGCAACCTGTCGGGCTTCAGCAACACCGCCACGGTCACGACGCCGTCGGGGGCACCGGCTGGTATCGGCTTCGTCAAGCAGGCGACGGGGGCTACGCCGGCGCCGACGTCGAGCTTCACCGTTCCGATCACGTCTACGAGCGGCAACACCCTGGTGGCTCCGATCGCCGTACAGGCCGGCGTTACCACCTCCGTGTCGTCGGTGACCGACTCCGCCGGCAACGTCTGGACCAGGGGCCCGGTCGGCTTTCTGTCGGGCTCGAACACCCGGGTCGAGATCTGGTACCGCACCGCCGCCGCCCCGGTCACCAGCGTCACCGTCAACCTCTCGGCCCCGGACCTGGCCAGCGCGAACGTGTCGGAGTGGAGC
>JBKPFJ010000221.1:0-4585 GCA_046728795.1 Actinomycetota bacterium
ACGCGGAGGCGCTAGCACGTGGAGAGTTGCCCGGTTGGTCGAGCCAGGACGTACGCGCGCGAACACTATTTCGCCGCGCGACTACTCGGTCCGCTCCCGTACAGCCGAGCCCGCTCTATCGCCGCGGCCGACATCTGTGCGAGGTGCTCGAGCACGGCTTCGTCAAGCCCGGTGAAGGCACCGTCATGCTTGTTCACGAGGTGCACCGATCCGATGGCCCGCCCGTCGAGGGCCGTGAGCGGGGTCCCAAGCCAGTCGCGCAGCACGGGATCCGCGATCGACCGAGTACCTGGGACCTGGACATGTGTTGCGATCTCGTCGGCGCCGAGCCGGATCGGCCGGCCCCTTGAGCAGACCAGGGCGCCGATCTGGGAAAGGTCGACCCATCTAACGAACACCTGCCAGCGCGGGTTGTCCCCCTCGCGATAGGAGGCTACGCGTACCCGGGCGGCGTCCTCGCTTCCGGTTGCGACGAGGCAGCAATCGGCCGGTATCAGCTCGCGCGCCTGCTCGGCGACGAGGCGCAGCATCTCGTCAAGCGAGTCCGATGCGCCGAGCGCAAGCGAGGCATCGGCGAGGAAGTGCGAGAGCTGTCGAAGCAGCTCAGAGTGTCGCCGTTCGACCAGCGCCGCGTCGCGTGCCTCGCGGAAGCCGCGCTGGACCATCTCGAACGCCGAGATGCTCTCGAGGAAGAAGTCGCCGGCAGCGTGCACGATCCGGTCATGGTCCTCTGGTGCGACCTCGTCGCTGAGCGCCATAGCGAGCCCATCATGGTGTGCGATCGCGAGGTCCAGCACGCTCAGCTCCAGCTGAACCGCGTCGCGTCCGAGCTCGTAGGCCGTTCGCAGCGTGGCCTCGCACGGCTCGCGGATGTAGGTTCGCAACGACTCGACGTACAGGGCCCCGAAGCGCCTCATGCCGGCTCCCGGCGCTCGCGCCGCTCACGCAGGAGTTCGAGTTCGTCGCGGAGGCGCCATTTCCGCATCGTGATAGTGGTGCCCTCGCCGGGCCGTGAGTCGATTTCGAACTCGTCCATTAGGCGTCTTGCACCCGGCAACCCGAGACCCAGACTGCCGCGCGAGGCGTGACCCACGTGCAGCGCGGCTTCCACGTCGCGGATGCCCTGGCCCTCGTCGCGGACGATCACGAGCACGCCGTGACGCCGCTCCTCGCGGAGCGAGCGCATGATGATCTCCCCGTGCCCCACGTGCATCACGAGATTGCGCGCGAGCTCTGAGATCGCCGTCGCGATCAAGGTCGGATCTGGACGCTGGAAGCCGAGCCGCTGCGCGAGGGCGCGTCCCTCCGCTCGCGCAGTCACGAGGTCGGCGTCCGTCTCCACGGCCACGCGGATCTCATCCTCCATCCGCGCGCTTTCGCTGCGTTCTAAGCTCGAGCAGCGCAAGGGCCTCGTCGAGGTCGAGCGCGGTGTGCAACGGCTCCAAGTTGAGCTGGAACTGGACCATGGCGACAGCCACGTCCGGCTGGATGCCGACGACCACGGTGTGCGCGCCGCGCAGCTTCGCAGTCAGCGCGATCGAACGCAGGGCGCGCGCGACGAATGAGTCGATCACGTCCAGGGCGGCGACATCGACCACGACGCCGAGAGCCCGGAAACGGCCGACACGCTCGATCAGATCGTCCCGAAGGGCGAGTACTTCGGGGTCGCTGAGGTCCGACTGGATCGATGCGATCAGGTACTCCCCCGTCCGTAGGATTGCGACCGACATCGCTGCTCGCTGCTACATCTCGGTGCTGTCCGCGGCCTGCTCCGCCTCTGCGTTCCGATAGCCGAGCATCCGCTCCGCCTCTTCCAGTCCGCCCTGGAGATCCCCCACCGTCTTGAGCATCCCGAGGTCGACGCCGAGATCGACGAGCGTCTGTGCGATCTTCGACGAAAGACCCGTGATCACGGCGCTCGCGCCCATGAGTCGCGCAGCTTCCACCGTCTGCACGAGGTGATTCGCGACCGTCACGTCGACCGACGCAACACCGGTGATGTCGATGACCACCACCCTTGCCCGGTTGCTCTGAATCGCCCCGAGCAGCTGCTCGGTGACCTGGCGGGCGCGATGATCGTCGACCGCACCGATAATCGGCAGGATCAGCAGTCCCTCGCGCACCTGCAGGACGGGTGTAGAGAGCTCGCGGATAGCCACCTGCTGCTCGCGGATCACCCGCTCGCGCTCCTCGACGAAGCTCACGCCCACCGTGACGGCGATGCGGTTGGCGGCCGGCTCGTAGGCGTCGAGTATGCGCTCGAGCAGGTCGCGGTCCCGCTCGTAGTTGCGCAGCAGCGACCGGCCGAGCACATCGCGCAGAAGCAGCACGATCCCGAGCACCTCGTGCGTCTCGACACCGCGCCGGATGATGCGCTCGGACAGGCTGCGCGCGTACTCCTTGAGCGTTTCGACGCTGCCGGTCTCCAGGGCATCCACGTAGTTGTCGTAGACGGCCGTAACCTCCGAGAAGATCTCGTCCGCCGTCATCACGCGAAGCAGCTCGGCATCCGTGATGCGGCGCGCCCAGAGCTCACGCAGCTCGCCGCGGTGCGCCCGCAGATATTCCACGAGCTCGTGGAGCAATGAGGTATCGGCGGCTGGTGCCTGCAGAGCCGGCGCGGACGAATTCGGATCCATCGGTTCTCCTTCCGGGTCACTCATTTGGGCTGAGGGCCACGCCGGCGCGCGCCGTCGAGAAACAGACTCGTGATCGCCGCGACAGTGTCCTCGCGTCCCTGCGACGGCATCGAGGTGAGCACGCTAAGGGCGATACCGAGAAGCGTCTCAGTGAGCCAAGGCACGGGAAGATCCTCGCGAATGTCCCCGCCGGCCTGGCCGCGCTCGAAGAGCCGCGCGAGCGGGCCGGCGAGCGTGCGATCGAACTCCGCAGGGCGAGCTCGCTCCCTCACAAGCACGACGAAGGCGTCGCCGATGTCAATCAGCGCGCGGACCACCCGTGAAATCGCCTCGGCCGTGGGGACCTCCTCGATCCTCGCCGACGCGATCCGGTCATCCGCCTCGCGGAGCGCCAGCAGAGCCAGCTCATCCAACAGGGCCTCGCGGTTTGGGAAGTACCGGTACACGGTGGCCCGTGCCACTCCCGCCGCCGCCGCGACCTCATTCATGCTCGCCGCCGGCCCACGTGCGGCCAACGTTCGGGCCGCCCCTTCGAGGATCGCGGCCGCCACGCGCTGCTGCAGAGTCTGGGGTGCCGGACCCGTGGACATTCCGTCTCACCTGACTCTACCCAAATCCACGTGTAAGACAATGACGTCTTTGATATAGTCGCCTACGTCCTGACATGGGATGGCGCCGTACCGCACAACCAGGCGCTCCGCGGAGACGGTGGGCAGAGCGCAACCCCTTCATGTCCCCAACGAGGAGGCAGGTGCCCCGACTACGCAAGGTGACCACGCCCATGTGCGTGTCAGTCGTAATGCTCGCCGGGCCGTCGCGCCCGCCGGCGGGCAACCGGACCAGGACCGGCTCGTCAACATCGCCATCGGCGACGTGACCATCCTCGAGGACACCAACATCGGCGTAGCGGCGCGGGTCGCCGCTCGGTACGCGGCGTCAGGGGTCGGCCCAGTCACCGTGCTGGGCCGGGCCGTGGACCGCTCGGGCGCGACTCAAACGGTGGGCGAATCCGACCAGGGCCCGACCACGATCGAGCAAGACACCTGAGCGTCCCCCCGAGGGTCGGAGGCGCGAGCTTCCGCCGGACGCTCAAGGCCGCGAGCGGGGCCAGGAAGGCCCCGCTCGCACGAATTTAACCCCGAAGGCCTGCTTGCTTCCTGAACATTCGGGCGATCACCGGGGCCGCTGGACATCGATCCAAGCGAACGCGGGGCCGGCCTTTTAAGCGCGTTCTGATCAGCGTTTCCTGCGCAGCTTCTTCAACTGATGGGCCAGGACTCGCGGCAGCAACCGCGGGCCGGGCACGACGACGAGACCCAGCTGCTGAAGCAGCCTGAGGGAGTCCATCTGGAACCAGTGCTCCGCGACTCGGCCGTCGACGAAACGGTTGAGCTCGAGGCCGGAGAACGTGACCTTCCTGTGGGTAGGCGGGAGCCCTTGGAAATCGCCCGTGTGGGTGCCTTCGAAGTGGACCCGCTGTGCGACAAGGTCGCCTTCTGCCACCGCGTCCTCCACCCTGAGCTGAAGGTCAGAAAAAGCCTCGACGAAGCCGGCAAGAAAGCGGGTCCATGCCTCCGAGTCCAGCGGGGCGGGCTCCAGACTCATGGGGGCATAGGCGAGGTAATCCTGCGTTCGCACGTCCGCCTCCCCCGCTTCGTCGCGCTCATTGAAGACCTCGATCCACCGGCGGGAGAGGGCCTTGTTGCGTTCTACCGAGGTTGCGTCGCTCGGCTGGCTTGGCTTGTCGGTCGTCGTATCCGGCGGCGTTTCGTCGATCACGCTGGTTGCCCTTCCTGAATGGTCTGATGTTCGTGGACGGCGTCCTGGCCGTCGTATTCTCCGGCACCACGGTTGCCACGTGGCAATTTCACGGGAGTGGCGAGGCAATCGCCTCCGCTTCGGGGCTAAGACGGAGAAGTCCGGGCTGATGCTCTCACCACTACGAG
>JBKPFJ010000069.1:0-6011 GCA_046728795.1 Actinomycetota bacterium
TCGGTGAGGCGCTCGTCGAGCTGTGGGCCGAGCTGCTCGAGCGGCTGCCCGAGCTGCCCGTGAGCCGGGACTTCCAGATGGACGAGGTGCGCGATGCGGTCGCGCTCGAGGTCCCCCGGGAGCCGATGGCGCCCGAGCGCCTCATCGGGCACCTGCGCGAGCTGGTCCTCGACCAGTCGGTCTACCTGGGCCACCCGGGCTTCCTCGCGTACATCTGTGGGGCCGGCACCGTACCCGGTGCCGCGGCCGGTCTCGTGGCCGGCGCCGTCAACCAGAACGTCGGCGGCTGGCGGCTGTCGCCGGGCGCCTCGGAGATCGAGCGGCGCCTGACCGGCTGGCTCGCGGAGCGCTTCGGGCTCCCCGCCGGGGCGGGCGGGCTGATGGTGGCTGGCGGGGCCATGGCCAACTTCGTGGGGTTGAAGCTGGCCAGGGACACGGCCGCGGGACTCGGCGTCCGCACCGACGGGATGCGCGCCGCTCCGCCGCTCGCGATCTACGCCTCGGACGAGTCCCACATCGTCGTGCGGCGAGCGGCGGACATGCTCGGCCTGGGGACGGAGGCGGTGCGGACGATCCCGGTCGACGAGCGCTTCCGCATGCGGGTCGACGACCTCGCGGCCGCCATCGAGGACGACCTCGATGCCGGAGTGACGCCGGCCGCGATCGTGGCCACCGCGGGCACGACCCAGACCGGATCGATCGACCCGCTCCGCGAGGTGGCCGAGCTCTGCCGCCGCCACGGGGCGTGGATGCACGTGGACGCCTGCTACGGCGGGCCGGCCATGCTGGCGGACGACCTGCGGCCGCTGTTCGAGGGGATCGAGGAGGCCGACTCGATCGCGGTCGATCCGCACAAGTGGATGTATTCGGACGTGCCGGGGAGCTGCCTGCTGGTGCGGAAGCTCGACTCCCTGCCGGCTTCGTTCGCCGGCGACGCCGGCTACATCTGGCTGGCGGAGGACGCTCGCCAGGGAATCGACACGGGGCAGCTCGGCCCGGACTTCAGCCGCGGTTTCTCCGCTCTCAAGGTGTGGATGTCGCTGCTCGCGCACGGCCACGCCGCCTACGCGCGCCGCATCTCGCACGACGCGGCGCTCGCGCGCTATCTGGCCGAGCTGGTGGGGGAGCGTCCCGACTTCGAGCTGACCGCGCCGGTCGCCCTGTCGATCTGCTGCTTCCGTTACGCGCCGCCGGAGCTGCGCGGCGACACCGAGGCGCTCGACCGCCTCAACGAGCGGATCATGACCGCCATCCATGCCGACGGCCGCACCTACTGCTCGAACGCGGTCCTGAACGGCCGCTTCAGCCTGCGGGCCTGCGTCGTCAACTTCCGAACCGAGGCGGAGGAGATGGAGACGCTGCTGCAGGTGGCCGCCAAGCACGGCGAGCGCGCGCTCGACCAAGCGGCGAAACGCCCCGCCTGAATCTTCGACATCGGGATAAAGACCCCGCGCGGGTGCGCTCGTACGGTGCGAGGCGTTCCAAGACCCTGCGAAGGAGGACCTCGCACGATGAACTTTCTGCTGGGCGCGGCGGGCCCGACCCTGGAGGAGACGGTCTCGAGCGTCAACACGACATGGGTGATCGTCGCCGGCGTGCTGGTGATGTTCATGCAGGCGGGCTTTGCGTTCCTCGAGATCGGCTTCTCCCGCTCGAAGAACGCGGGCTTAGGAATCGCCAAGATCCTCACGAACTACTCGATCGCCTCGATCGCCTATTGGGCCGTCGGCTTCGCGCTCGCCTTCGGCGGCGCGGGCACGATCGCCGGCACGAACGGGTTCTTCCTGGACGTCAGCTCGGTGCCCGCGGACGCGGCGAAGCAGTTCCCCTTGCTCGACATCGCCGGCATCAGCCCGGCAGCGCTGCTGTTCTTCCAGTTCGTCTTCTGCGCCGTGTCCCTGGCCATCGTGTGGGGGACCACGCTCGAGCGGATCAAGTTCAGCGCCTACGTGATCTACGCGATCGTGTTCTCGGCGCTGATCTATCCGGTGCTCAGCCACTGGATCTTCGGCGGCGGCTGGCTCCAGGCGAACGTCGGCATGCAGGACTTCGCCGGCTCGACGGTGGTCCACCTGATCGGCGCCACCGGCGGTCTGGCGGCGCTGCTCTTGCTCGGTCCGCGGCGGGGCAAGTACGGCCCCGATGGCCGGCCGCGGCCGATCCCCGGGCACTCGATGCCGCTCGTCGGCCTCGGCGTGCTGATCCTCTGGCTCGGCTGGTTCGGCTTCAACCCGGGCTCGACTCTCGGCGCGCTCGGCAACCGCTTCGCGGAGATCGCCCTCGTCACGAACCTGGCCGCGGCGGCGGGGGTGCTCGGCGCGCTCGCCACGATGTGGCTGCGCACGCGGACCTACGACGTGGGCATGGCCGGGAACGGCGCGATCGCCGGGCTGGTGGCCATCACCGCCCCCTCCGGCTACGTCGAGTTCTGGGCTGCTCCGATCATCGGCATGGTGGCCGGCGTGATCGTGGTCTACGGCGTGGTGCTGATCGAGAGGTGGCTCGACGACCCGGTGGGCGCCCTCTCGGCGCACGGCCTGGCCGGGATCTGGGGCACGCTCTCGTGCGGCATCTTCACGGCCCCGCGGCTGGCCGAGCTGAACGGGGTCGGCGACGGCGGGCTCTGGTACACGGGCAGCTTCACGCAGCTCGGTGACCAGGCGCTCGGCGTGGTCGTCGCCTTCGCCTGCGTGTTCAGCGTCTCGTACGCGGTGTTCGCCCTCATCAAGGCGACGATCGGTCTGCGCGTGAGCGCCGAGGAAGAGGATGCCGGCCTCGACATCGCCGAGACCGGGATGTACGGCTATCCGGAGCAGTTCATCCCGACTCCCGAGATGGGGCCCGCGCTGGAGGGCACGCCGGCGGGGCCCGCACCGGCACCAGCGCCGACAGCGCGGACCGGGGAGGCGACGGCATGAAGATGGTCGTGGCCTACATCCGGCACGAGGCCTTCGAGCCGATCCGGCAGGAGCTCCTCGACGCGGGCTTCCCGAGCCTCTCGGTCACCGAGGTGAAGGGCTCGGGCAGGCAGAAGGCGATCACGGAGCACTACCGCGGCTCCGAGCTGGCCGTCCACCTGCGACCGAAGCTGAAGCTGGAGTGCGTCGTGGAGAGCGGGGACGTGGAGCTCGTCAAGGCCACGATCCTGCGTCACGCGCGGACCGGCTCGATCGGTGACGGGAAGCTCTTCGTCCTGCCGGTGGAGGACGCCGTCCGCATCCGGACCGGCGAGGAGGGCGAGGAGGTACTGCAGGCACACGAAGCCGAGGAGGTGCTCGATGGCCATCGCGCCTGAGAGGACGACGGGCGCGGGCGAGGTGCTCGCGCAAGTCGAGGAACACAACGTCGAGTTCGTCCGGCTCTGGTTCACGGACATCTTCGGCCAGCTCAAGTCGTTCGCGATCGGGCGCGAGGAGCTGCCGGGTGCGCTCGAGGAGGGGATGGGCTTCGACGGCTCCTCGATCACCGGCTTCAACCGGATCGAGGAGTCGGACATGATCGCCATGCCGGACGCCTCGACCTTCCGGATCCTGCCGTGGCGGACGGGCGAGACCCACAAGGTCGGGCGCCTGTTCTGCGACGTGCTGAAGCCGGGTGGCGAGCCATACGAGGGCGACCCGCGCTTCGTGATGCGCCGGGCGCTCGCGCGCGCGAGGGACCTGGGCTTCGACCACTACTACCTGGGGCCGGAGCTCGAGTTCTTCCTGTTCAAGTCCGACGAGGCCCCCGAGGTGCTGGACAAGGGCGGCTACTTCGACCTCACGACGCTCGACGTGGCCTCCGACTTCCGCCGCGACGTGGTCTTCACGCTGAGGGAGCTCGGCATCCCCGTGGAGTACACGCACCACGAGGTCGGCCCCTCGCAGCACGAGGTCGACATGCGCTTCGCAGACGGCCTCGAGATGGCCGACAACGCGATGACCTACCGCATCGCGGTCAAGGAGGTGGCGCTCCAGCACGGCTACTACGCGACGTTCATGCCCAAGCCGCTGTACGGCGAGAACGGCTCGGGAATGCACAGCCACCAGTCGCTGTTCAGGGGCGAGGAGAACGCCTTCTTCGACGGGGACGATGAGTTCTTCCTCTCGGAGGAGGCCAAGGGGTTCATCGCCGGCCAGCTCCGCCACGCACGCGAGCTGTCCGCCCTCTTCGCGCCGTCGGTGAACTCGTACAAGCGGCTCGTGCCGGGCTACGAGGCGCCCGTCTACATCGGATGGTCGCGGCGCAACCGGTCGGCTCTCGTGCGGGTGCCCGTCTACCACCCGGGCAAGGAGCGGGCGACGCGCATGGAGCTGCGCTGCCCCGACCCGTCGTGCAACCCCTACCTCACATTCGCCGCGCTGCTGCAGGCGGGTCTCGAGGGGATAGAACGGGGCTACGAGCTGCCCGACCCGATCGAGCGCAACCTCTACGACCTGACGGAGGAGGACCGCCAGGCGATGGGGGTGCGGCACCTGCCCGAGTCACTCGGCGAGGCCATCGACGAGATGGCGGGGTCGGAGCTCGTGGAGAGGGCGCTCGGCTCGCACATCTTCTCGCGCTACGTGGACCTCAAGCGCGAGGAGTGGCTCGACTACCGGGTCCAGGTAACGCCGTGGGAGATCGAGCGATACCTGCCCACGAGCTAGGCGGTCTGGCGGCCACGCCGCGCGGCGCCCACCTCGAGATGGTGGGTGCCGTGGTGGCCGGCGACGGGCTCGAGCGCGTCGCGGAGATCGCTTCCCGACACGCCGGCGCCCCGGTCGCGGTGATCGTGCCGCGGCTGGGGACGTCGGTCGGGGGCTGGGTGCCTTACGAGCGCTACGTGGCCTCCCGCCTGGCGGGCGGCAAGCCGACGCGGCCGCGCGACGTGACGGCCGAGGTGCCGATCGTCTCGGGCGGCCAGGAGCTCGGGGCAGTGCTCCTGCTCGGCCCGGGCCGGCTCGATGCCGGCGAGTACCTGCACGTGGCCGCGGTGGCCGCGCTGACCGAGGTCGCGGTGGCCGAGGCCAAGGACGAGACCGAGCAGACGCTGCGTGGCTCGTTCCTCGAGGAGCTCCTCACGCGCGACGACCTCGAGGCGGCCGACGTGCTGCGGCGCGCCGCGCGGCTCGGCTGCGACCTCCGCGACGGCTTCGTGGCGCTCTGCGCCGACCCGGGCGAGCGCGCCCCGGGACGCCTGCTCGCGGCGATCGCCAGCGAGCGTCCCGGCGCCCTGGCGCAGGCGGTGAACGGGCGCGTCTACGCGCTCCTTCCGGGCGGCCCCGAGGAGGCGCGCAGGGTTGCCACCCGGCTGGGCCGCTCGGCTCCGGTGGGCATCTCCTCCTCGCACCGTGACGGGGCCGAGGTACGGCGGGCGCTCGAGGAGGCCGAGCTCGTGCTCGGCGTGACCGCGGCCGGCGGCACGCCGGGCGAGGAGATCGGCGGCGGCACCTATCGCCTCCTGTTCCGCGTGCTGGCCTCCCATCCCGAGGAGGTGCGCAGCTTCTACGAGGACACCGTGGCGCGCCTCGTGCGCTACGACCAGCAGTACTCCACCGACCTGGTCGGCACGCTCGACGCCTACCTCGCCCAGAACTGCAACATGAACGCCACCGCCGCGGCGATCCACGCCCACCGCCACACCGTCTCCTACCGCCTCGAGCGCGTGAAGGAGCTCTCCGGGCTCGATCCCTTCACGAGCGAGGACCGCGAGCGGCTCGGCCTAGGCCTCAAGGCCTACCGCATCATCGCGCCGAAGCTGCCGCGCTAGCGCCATCATCCGCCGGGTGAAGGCCGGCCTATGCGACACCTGCCGCCACCAGCGGATCGTGAGGAGCGGGCGTGGGAGCGTCTTCTCGATGTGTCTGCTCTCGAAGACGGACCCGCGCTTTGCGAAGTACCCCCGGCTCCCCGTGAGGAGCTGCCGGGGATACGAGAAGCGCGCGTCCTAGCGCCTAACGCTGTCCCTCGACGACCGTCTTGCCGTCGTCGGCCACGCGCACGTTCGGTGCGGCGGACGAGATGTTGCCGGCGAACGCCCCACTGACGGG
>JBKPFJ010000152.1:0-6104 GCA_046728795.1 Actinomycetota bacterium
CCTGGACGCCGGCCGCGCCCTAGCCGACTCTGAACAACGCGGTGCCGAGGCGCAGGCACCGGCGTCGCCATCTGCGGATCGCCCGGCTCGCGCGGGGCGCCGTTGTGCGGGGCGAGAAACGCCAATGAGAGGAAGAACGGCTGCGACTGCGGCGCGCGGCGGCGGATCACGTCGAGCGCCTTCTCCGTGTAGACGTCGGTCTGGTACGAGGCTGCGTCGTTTCCGTACGTGCGCAGCGTCCCGCCCTCGTTGAGCATGTATCCGTAGAACCGGTACGTCGTCGGGTCGACCGAGCCCCGCCATTCGCTCCAGCCCGGCGGGATCTCCGTCGGATTGCGCGTGCCGTACTGGTTCAGGTACTTGCCGATGTGCACGGTGTAGTAGCCGGCCCGCTGGAGCCACACGGGAAGCGTGTTCGAGCTGTCCAGGGCGTAGTAGCCGCCGTCCGGCGCCGCATTGCCCATCACGCGGTTGTTGTGGTTGTACTGGCCCGTGAGGAACGTCGCGCGCGAGGGGCAGCACAGCGAGAACGAGACGAAGCTGCGGTCGAACGTCGTCCCGTGCTCGCCGAGCAGGCGCCTCACGCGCGGCATGACCCGCATCGACTCGAGCGTCTGGTCATCCGTCATGAGGACGAGGACGTTCGGCCGAGACTGCTTCGGCGCCGCCGCGGCGGGCGCCGCGACGAGCAGCAGGGCGGCGAGCGTGACCAGTGCCATGCTGGCGCGGGGCACGTGACAGCAACACGCACCGGCGCGCCGGGTTGCGGGCTGCTCAGAGGAAGCAGCGACCCTCGCCGCGGTAGGTGGGCACCTCGTCGACCAGCTCGCCGCCGCGGACGAGGTAAAGGCGGTTGAAGCGCTCGCAGAGCTCGCCTGCCTTCGCGTGGCGGAAGTAGACCCGGTCGCCCACTCTGAGGTTGTCGGCCACCCGTCCAAGCAGGGGTGTCTGTACCTCGCCGGCGCCCTCCATGGCGTCGAGCTTGAGGCCTCGGGGCAGGTAGGGCACCGGCAGGCGATCCCGGCCGGCCGCGCCCGAGGCGTGGTAGCCGCCACCCAGCACGGTCGCGACGCCGGGTCCAGGGCGGCGCACCACGGGCATGGCGAACATCGCGGCCGGGCGGAGCGCAAACGCCGAGTAGCGATCGAAGAGGGCGGGCGCGAAGAACCCGGAGCCCGCGGTCACCTCGGTGACGCTCGTCTCGAGAGCCGTCGTGTGCAGGCTGCCGGTTCCGCCGCCGTTGACGATCTCGACGGGGGCGATCTCGCGCACGGCGCTCACCACGGCCGCGCGGCGCTCCGCGAGCTCGCGTGCCGAGGCGCTCTGCATGCGCCGAATGACGGGGCCGGCGAATGACTTGCCGAGGGGCCGGTCTCCGACCCCCGCGATGTGGGCCTCGTAGCCCATGATCGCCGCCAGCTCGAAGCCGGGCCTGGCCGCGATCTGGCGGGCGAGCTCCACAGCCGCCTCCGGGGTGCGAACGGGCGAGCGCTTGGCGCCCACCTTGAGCCGACCCCCGGCGACCCACCAGGAGACGTCGAGCTCGAGGCACACGCGCACCGGCCTCCGATCGGCCCCGGCGGCAGCGTCGATGTAGTCGAGGTGCTCGGCGGAGTCCATCATCACTATCGGCGGCCGGTCGGACTCGAGCCGGCCGAGCTCGGCGAGCGCGGCGCGGTCCGCGCTCGGGTACGCGAGCAGGACGTCGTGGAAGCCCTGCCCGTGCAGCCAGAGGCTCTCGCGAAGGCTGAACGTCATCAGGCCTCGGAAGCCGTCGCGGGCGAGAATGGCCTCGAGCAGCGTCCGGCAGCGAATCGACTTGCTCGCCACGCGCACCGGCTTGCCGCGCGCGCGGGTAAGGAGCTCCGAGGCGTTTGCCCACAGGGCGTCGAGGTTCACGAGGGCGAAGGGAGCGTCCACGCCCGCGAAGGTGCGCTCGAGCTTCTCCCAGTCCGGGGCCGGCACGAGCGGATTCTGTCACCGGGCTACGGTTGACCGTGGATGGCCCGCTCGACCGTCGCCCGACAGCGCTCGCTCGCAGACGCCGTCCCGCCGCCCGCGCTCGTGGTCGGCGCCGCGGCCTCGGTGCAGTTCGGCGGGGCACTGGCGAAGACGCTGTTCGACGACCTCGGTCCTGGCGGCACCGTGTTCCTGCGGGTTCTGTTCGCCGCGCTCGTGCTCGGGCTCGTCTGGCGGCCGCGTCCGGCGGGTCACACCCGCGACGAACTCGCGCTCGCGGCGGCCTTCGGGGTCTCGCTGGCGGGCATGAACCTCGCCTTCTACGAGTCGCTCGACCGCATTCCGCTCGGCGTGGCGGTCACGCTCGAGTTCGTGGGCCCCCTGGGCGTGGCGGTGGCCGGCTCGCGGCGGGGGCTCGACCTCCTCTGGGTTGCGCTGGCCGCGGCCGGCATCCTGCTGCTCGCCGACTTCACGGGCGGAGCCGACACGGCCGGGGTCCTGCTGGCCCTGCTGGCGGGCTCGTTCTGGGCCGTGTACATCCTGCTTGGCGCCCGCGTGGGCCGCGCCTTCAGCGACGGCTCGGGGCTCTCCCTCGCAATGGTCGTGGCCACCGTCCTGCTGGTGCCGATGGGCGTGGCCGACGGGGGCGACGCGCTGCTCGACCCCGCCCTCCTCGCTATGGGGGCGGCCGTGGCGATGCTCTCCTCGGCGATCCCGTACTCGCTCGAGCTCGAGGCGCTCCGCCGTCTCCCCTCGAGGGTCTTCGGGGTCCTCATGAGCCTCGAGCCGGCCGTCGCGGCCACGGCCGGATTCATCGTCCTCGGCCAGGTGCTCGGCGTGCGCGACGTGATCGCCATCGGACTCGTGGTCTGCGCGAGCGCCGGCGCCGCGAGAACGGCCCGCCCGGGAACGCCCGAGCCCCGCGACTGAGAGCGGCCGTCGGCCGCCCGTGCGCGCGCCGCGCCGGGGGCTTGGCCGATTGCGGGACCAATAGTCCCGTTTCAGGCCAACCCCCCTCTTGCGCACCGCGGGTCGGGGGGACGCCGCGCACCGCGGGTCGGGGCGAAGCGCGCACCGCGAGTCTGCGGGAACGCCTCGGGCAGGCCCCGCGCCGGCCCCTTCAGCGCAGGTAGATCGGGTTCGAGAGGATCCAGGTGCGGCCGTCGAGGTGTGCCTCGAGCCTGTAGGCGCCCGGCTCGTCGGCCGCGTGCTCGAGCTCCGAGGCGCGGGTGGTTCGGACGAGCTCGCCATCCCTAAGCAGCAGCAGCTCCGCGCGAAGCGGCAAGCGGGCACGGAGGGTCCAGCCGCTTGCATCCGCCTCGCCGCCCATGGACAGGACCGTGCCGGCGCGCGCGGCGGAGAACTCGAACCCCCGCGCCGGTGCGAGCCAGTCCACGGCCAGATAGCAGCGGCCCGCCCGCAGCGCGCCGTAGACCTGAGCGCGATCGTGCTCCAGCCGGCCGGTCATCGGCTCCTCGCACAGCACGTGCGTGTGGAGGAGCGCGAAGGACCGCCGGTAGCCCATCAGCCGCACTACCAACGGGCCCACGCGGCGACCGAACTGGTGCGCGTCGATGCCGCCGACCGCCACCACCCGGCGCGTTCGGCAGAGGCGGTCCCACTCAGCGAGGTTGCGCTCCGGCGGATGGTCCATCACCGTGCGCGGCGCGGCTATGAAGCGCACGACGGCGGGGATGCTCTCGAGCCTCTCGGCGGTGTCGGTCAAGACGCTCCACAGCTCGACCCCGTGGAGCGCCTCTGAGTCGAGCGCGTGGAAGGGCATCCCGCGGGCGCGGCGGAAGCGCCGCGAGCCGCGCGAGAACGGGTGCGCGGCGAAGCCGAGGCCGCCCCGCTCGTCCACGATGCGGCAGATCTCCTCCGCGCTCCGCCCCCGCCGGCGCACATGGCGGTCGAGCCCGAAGACGAGCAGGTGATTGCGACCCACGGGCGAAACCTCCTCGCCCACCAGCACCAGGACGTTGCCGTGCCAGCCCTCCTCGCCCCGGGTGCGCGCCTCGAGCGTGTCGTGATCGGTGAGCAGCACCACGTCAACGTGCTTGGCCGCCGCCGCGCGGGCGATCTCGGGCACCGTCCCGGTCCCGTCCGAGTAGCGCGAGTGCAGGTGGAGGACGCACGTGAGGTCGTGCATGGCGGCTGGTTACGCTAATCGGCGTGGCCCTGAATGCCCGCTCCACGCTCGAGGTCGGGGGCCGGAGCTACGAGATCTTCCGCCTCGACACCCTCCAAGCGACGTACGACGTCGCGCGCCTGCCGTACTCGCTGAAGGTGCTGCTCGAGAACCTGCTCCGGCACGGCCAGGCCGAGGGGGCGGAGGCAGTGGCCACCTGGGTGGCCACGGAGGAGCCCTCCAGGGAGATCGCCTACACGCCGAGCCGGGTGCTGATGCAGGACTTCACCGGGGTACCCGCGATCGTCGATCTGGCGGCCATGCGCCACGCCATGGCGGAGCAGGGCGGGGATCCGGCGGCCATCAACCCGCTCGTGCCGGTCGAGCTCGTGATCGACCACTCGATCCAGGTGGACGTGTTCGCCGAGCGGCTGGCGTTCCAGCGCAATGCCGAGCTCGAGTTCGAGCGAAATCGCGAGCGCTACGCGTTCCTCCGCTGGGGGCAGGGCGCGTTCGACAACTTCTCGGTCGTGCCGCCGAACACGGGCATCTGCCACCAGGTGAATCTGGAGTACCTCGCGCGGGTGGTGACCGCGCGCGACGGCCAGGCGTTCCCCGACACGCTCGTCGGCACGGACTCCCACACAACGATGGTCAACGGCCTCGGCGTCTTGGGCTGGGGAGTCGGCGGCATCGAGGCGGAGGCCGCGATGCTCGGCCAGCCGGTGTCCATGCTGATCCCGCAGGTCGTGGGCTTCCGGCTGACGGGCGAGCTGGCCGAGGGCTCCACCGCCACGGACCTGGTGCTGACCGTGACGCAGATGCTGCGTGAGCACGGGGTGGTGGGCAAGTTCGTGGAGTTCTTCGGGCCCGGGCTCGCGAACCTGCCGCTCGCCGACCGGGCGACGATCGGCAACATGGCGCCCGAGTACGGCGCCACCTGCGGGATCTTCCCGGTGGACGCCGAGACGCTCCGCTACCTCGAGTTCTCGGGGCGGCCGCCCGACCAGGTCGAGCTGGTCGAGGCCTACTGCCGCGAGCAGGGGATGTTCCACGACGAGCGCTCGGAGGGCGCCATCTACTCGGACACGCTCGAGCTCGAGCTCGGCAGCGTGGAGCCCTCCCTCGCCGGCCCGCGCCGTCCGCAGGACCGGGTGGCGCTGAGCGAGGCGGCGTCCGACTTCCGCGCCGAGCTCGGCGAGCTGATGGGGGACGCGGTGGAGCACGAGCCACCGAATGGATCCCCCGAGGAGGGCTCGGCCGAGTCGTTCCCGGCGAGCGACCCGCCCTCGGTCGTGGCGGCCTCGGGACGGCCCGGCAGCGCGGGCCACCGCCACCACACGGCGGTGGCGGCGCCCCCGTGGGAGCCGGCCCAGGTGACGCTCGCCGACGGCACCGAGTTCGAGCTCGACCACGGCGCGGTGGTGATCGCGGCCATCACGAGCTGCACGAACACCTCGAACCCCTCGGTGATGATCGGGGCCGGCCTGCTCGCGAAGAAGGCCGTGGAGCGTGGGCTCGAGCGCCGCCCGTGGGTGAAGACGTCGTTGGCCCCCGGGTCGAAGGTGGTGACCGAGTACCTCGAGCGCGCCGGCCTGATCGAGCCGCTCGAGCGGCTCGGCTTCTCGCTCGTCGGCTATGGCTGCACGACCTGTATCGGCAATTCGGGTCCTCTGCCCGCCGAGATCTCGGCGGCCGTGGAGGAGAACGATCTAGCCGTCTGCTCGGTGCTGTCGGGAAACCGCAACTTCGAGGGCCGCATCCACCCCGAGGTGAAGATGAACTACCTGGCGAGCCCCCCGCTGTGCGTCGCCTACGCGCTCGCCGGGCGCATGGACGTGGACCTTCTGACCGAGCCGCTCCAGGACGGGGTCCGCCTGAGCGACGTCTGGCCCTCCCAGCAGGAGATCCAGGCCGACATCGAGCGGGCGATCGAGTCCGACATGTTCCGCAAGAGCTACGGGGAGGTATTCGAGGGCGACGAGCGCTGGAACGCGCTCGAGGCGCCGCGGGGCGA
>JBKPFJ010000114.1:0-10539 GCA_046728795.1 Actinomycetota bacterium
TGCTGATCAGGGACCTGCGCAAGCTGGCGAGGTAGAGCCTCGGACCTCAAGGAGCACATCCGCGAGGTTCCGGACTTCCCGAAGCCCGGGATCGTCTTCTACGACATCACCACGCTCTTCCTCCACGCGACGGCCCTGCGCGAGGTTGTGGCCGAGCTCGCCGACTACGCCCGCGAGCGGGAGGTCGATTTCGTGCTGTCGGCCGAGGCGCGCGGCTTCGTGCTGGGTGGGGCCGTGGCAGCCGCCGCGGATGCCGGTTTCATCCTGGCGCGCAAGCCGGGCAAGCTCCCGCGCGAGACCGCCTCGGTCGAGTACCAGTTGGAGTACGGAGTCGACGCCCTCGAGGTGCACAGCGATGCCATCGCGGGCGGGGCCCGCGTGCTCGTGCATGACGACCTGCTCGCCACGGGGGGCACCGCCGCAGCCCTGTGCGGGCTCGTGGAGCAGGCCGGCGGCGTAGTGGCAGGATGCGCGTTCGTGGTCGAGCTCGGGTTCCTCTCAGGACGCGAACGGCTGACCGGGTACGACGTGCGCAGCCTCGTGGTCTACGACTCCGAATGAGGGTCACCCGAGCCCGCGAGGTGGCGGCTCCGCCCGAGAAGGTCTGGGGACTGGTGAACGACCCGGAGCGCCTGCCCGCGTGGTGGCCCGGGCTACAGCGCGTCGAGGAGGCCACCCCGGCCACCTGGACGAAGGTGCTCAGGTCGCCGAAGGGCAAGACGATCCGCGCCGACTACACGCGGCTCGAGGGGCGGCCGCCGCGCTGGCTCGTGTGGCGGCACGAGGTGTCCGAATCACCATTCGAGCGGCTGCTGTCCGAGTCGCTCCTGGAGTTCCGGATGGACGACACCGGCGGCGGCACGAGGGTCGCGATCACGGCGCGCCATAAACCGCGCGGGTTCGCGCGGCTCGGCTGGCTCCAGCTCCGCCTGGCGGCCGGGCGCCAGCTGGATGAGGCGCTCGAGGGCCTGCAACGGGTCCTGGGAGCCGCCTGATGCGCTGGTGGGGCTGGGGCGAGGACTCCGGGGCAGTGGGGCTCCCCGACGCTGCCCTGGCGGTGCTTGGTTCCGAGCTCGGTGTGGACTCGGCGCCGGTGCAGGGACCGGTGGCGCTCGAGGAAGTCCGTCTGCCGCCCGTCGCGCTCCCCGACGAGGCGCGGCGCGCGCTGGCCGAGGCGGTGGGGGAGGAGCACGTCCGGGATGACCGCGCCGCGCGGGTCGGCCATGCGGCGGGGCGGAGCTATCCCGATCTGGTCCGCCTGCGTGCCGGGAACGCCACGGCCGCGCCGGACGCGGTGGTCGAGCCCGGTTCCGCCGCGGAGGTCTCGGCTGCCCTGGCGGCGTGCTCCGAGCACGGGGTCGCCGTCGTGCCCTTCGGGGGCGGCACGAGCGTGGTCGGCGGCGTCGAGCCCCTGCGCGATGGGTTCGGATCGGTCGTGTCACTCGACCTGAGGCGACTCGATCGGCTGCTCGAGGTGGATGCCACCTCGCTGTTGGCCCGGCTCGAGCCCGGCCTGCTCGGCCCGGCGGCGGAGGCGGAGCTGGCGCGCCACGGGCTGACCCTGGGGCACTTCCCGCAGTCGTTCCAGTTCTCGACGGTCGGAGGGTGGGTGGCCACCCGATCGGCCGGCCAGGCCTCCACGGGCTACGGCCGCATCGACGAGCTGGTGGAGGGGGCCCTGCTGTGCACGCCGGCCGGCGTGGTGGGCGCCCAGGCCCACCCGGCCTCGGCCGCCGGTCCCGCGCTGCGCGAGCTGATAGTGGGCTCGGAGGGCGTGCTCGGAGTGATCTGCGAGGCGACCCTGCGGGTCCGGCCGGCGCCCCGGGAGCGCCGCTACGAGGGCTGGTCCTTCCACAGCTTCGAGGAAGGAATCGAGGCCTTCCGGGTGATGGAGCAGGCCGAGGCGTCTCCTGACGTCGCGCGGCTGTCGGACGAGGAGGAGACCAGGCTGGGCCTGGCCACCGCCTCGAACGGCAGCGTCGGCGAACGGGCCGGACGCGCCTACCTGCGCCTGCGCGGCCACGAGGGGGGCTGTCTCGCCATCGTCGGCTGGGAGGGAGACCCGGACGACGTCGCGAGGCGGCGGCTCCGAAGCGCGGCGCTGCTTCGCGCGGGCGGCGGGCTTGCCCTCGGAGCCCGTCCCGGGCGCGTCTGGGAGCGGTCCCGGTATGCCGCTCCGTACCTGCGCGACGAGCTCCTGGGCCACCGCGTGCTCGCCGAGACGCTCGAGACCGCGACCTCCTGGCAGCGCCTGCACAGCCTCTACGCGGCCGTGCGGACGGCACTAGCCGGCGCGCTCGAGTCCCCGCTCGTGCTGTGCCACGTCTCGCACCTCTACCCCTCGGGCGCGTCGCTCTACTTCACCTTCATGGCGCGCCAGCGGGAGGGCGCCGAGATCGACCAGTGGCGGGCGGCGAAGGCCGCCGCCACGGACGCGATCGTGGCGGGCGGCGGCACCATCACTCACCACCACGCCGTGGGACGCGACCACGCTCCCTGGATGCCGGCCGAGATCGGCGAGCTTGGCATCGAGCTGCTGCGCGCCGCGAAGCAGCGGCTCGATCCCGCCGGGATCATGAATCCCGGCAAGCTGCTCCCGCCGAGGGGCTAGCCCGCGCGCCAGCCAGCGGACCCCGGCCGGGACAGGTGCACCGGCGGGGCGGCGGGGGCCGACCCCCGTCAGCCCGTGCTGCCGCCACCCCCGGAGGGCAGCGGCACGAGCGGGACGTTCGCCAACAGGGAGACGGCGTTCTTGCCCTTGCCCCGCGTCACCGGCTTGTTCAGCTTCTTCACGAGCCCGCGCAGCACGGAGTCGCCCGAGTGCCGGTTTCCGGTGGAGGCGGCCTGGCGCGAGATGTCGATGAACTTGAACTTCTCGTAGTCGGCGGGCAGGCGACCCAATCCGCCGATCGCACCGCTCCCGGCAGACGGCACCGGGCCGATCGGCTTCACGTCCCGCTGCGAGTTGTAGAGCCAGGCCACATAGGCCTGCTGACCGGATAGCTGCGGCAGGCCCTGGGCCGTGATCTGGACGGCCAGGGTGCTCCCCTGTCTGATGATCTGGGCGCTGCCCCGCGCCTGTGTATTGATGGGTGCGCTCGAGGCCTGGCTCGTCCCGCCGCCTCCGTCGTCGCCACCCGTGAGCACGCCGATCGGCCACAGGAGCACGGCGAGGAGGATCAGAAGCGCCAGCGCGCCACCGCCCAGATACAAGCGGCGGCGACGCACGTCCGCGGGGAGGGCAAGCCCGGCCGCCCGTGGCTCGCGGGGCTCGCGCCGGCGTTCGCGTCCCCGCTCGGGGTCGGGGATCGCGGGCAGGTTGCCGTTCTCGTAGAGGCCGTCGAGAGAGTCGAGCAGCGAGCGCGTCCAGGTGCGAGCGGCCTCGGAGCGGCGGAGGTGGCCGCGGGTGGCGGTGGACTCGGGGCCCGTCTGCTGGCCGAGGACGTAGTCGGCGAGCTGGCCGCGCCAGTCCTGCTCCACCCGGCGGGCGCTCAGGGGCGCCAGATCCACGAGCGCGTCGCGTGCCAGGTCACGTACGCGAGCCTCGCTCATTCCGAGCGTGTCGGCGAGCTGGTCGTAGCTGCGCCCTCGCTTCAGGACGAGCTCGAGGATCGCCTTCTGCTCGGCCGAGAGCTGGTCGAAGGTGGCCATGCGCGCCGAACTGTAGCCTGCGGGTCGTGGCCACAGATCCGGTCATGAGCTTCGAGGGAACGCTCAATCAGGTGCTTGGGTTCCACATCCTCGAGGCCGGCGAGAGGGTCGCGCGCGGGCGCTTCGAGGTCACCGACGCCGTGCGCCAGCCGATGGGCCTCGTGCACGGGGGCGCCTACGCGGCGTTCGCCGAGGCGCTCGCTTCCGCCGCCACATACAGCGCGGTGGCTGCGGACGGGAGCATCGCGGTCGGGCAGTCGAACCACACGAGCTTCCTTCGGCCGGTCACCGAGGGGACCGTGCGCGCCGAGGCCACGCCCCGCCACAGCGGCCGGACCACGTGGCTCTGGGACGTCGAGTTCACCGACGACGAGGGCCGCGTCTGCGCCCTCACGCGGGTGACGATCGCGGTGCGCTCAGCCGAGCGCTCGTAGCCGGCGACGGTCCTCGGCCGGGACGCGGCTCTCGTAGCGGCTCGTGATCGGCAGCCGCCGGTCACGCCCGAAGGCCTTTGAGGAGATCCGGATGCCGGGAGGCGCCTGGCGGCGCTTGTACTCGGCCCGGTCGACCATGCGGATCACCCGCTCGACCTCCTCCGTGGGCAGCCCGCGCCGCACCAGTTCGCCGGCGTCGAGGTCCTCCTCGACGTAGCCGGCGAGGATTTCGTCGAGCAGCTCGTAGGGCGGCAGCGAGTCCTGGTCGCGCTGCTCGTAGCGGAGCTCGGCGCTCGGGGCGCGCTCGAGCACCGAGCCGGGGACCAGCTCGCATCCCGCCTTCTCGTTCCTCCAGCGCACCAGCCGGTACACCCAGCCCTTGAAGACGTCCTTCAGCACCGCGAAGCCGCCCGCCATGTCCCCGTACAGCGTCGCGTAGCCCACCGAGAGCTCGGACTTGTTGCCCGTGGTGAGGACGAGCCAGCCGAACTTGTTCGACAGGGCCATGACCACGTTGCCGCGGATCCGGGCTTGGACGTTTTCCTCCGCGATGTCCGGGTCGCGGCCCGCGAAGGAGTCCCGGAGCATGTCGTCGTAGGCGGCCATGGCGGCCTCGATCTCGATCTCGCGGAAGTCGGTGCCGAGGTTCTCCGCGATCGCGCGGGCGTCCGCGCGCGTGCCCTCCGAGGAGTAGGGCGAGGGGAGCGACACGCAGGTCACGCGCTCGGGGCCCACGGCGTCCACCGCGATCAGAGCGGTGAGCGCCGAGTCGACGCCTCCGGACAGGGCGAGCACGACGTGCTCGAAGCCGTTCTTCTCAACGTAGTCGCGCAGCCCGAGGCGAAGCGCGGCGTAGACCTCGGCCTCCTCGGGCTCCAACAGCTCGGCGACGTCGCCCCCGACGGGCTCGGCGGACGACGACGCCTCGAGCGCCCCGAGGTGCCGGACCGGAGCCTCGGCGCTGGGCTGCTCGGCGCGCCGCTGGCGTCGCACGTTTGCCCTGTGGCGGGTGTCGCGCAGCCGGGCGGCGTCGACCGCGCCCGGGTCGATCGAGCAGACCGCGAACGCCTCCTCGAACTGGGCGAGCCGAGCGAGCAGCTCCCCGTCGGCGCCGATCGCCACGCTGTGGCCGTCGAAGACGAGCTCGTCCTGGCCCCCGACCGTGTTCACGAAGACCATCGCGGCGAGGTTGTCCATCGCCCGCTGGGTGATCATCCGCTCGCGCTCCGGTCCCTTGGCGGCGTGGTATGGCGAGGCCGAGAGGTTCACGATCAGCTGCGCTCCCGCCAGCGCCTCCGACATCGCCGGCGGCCCTGGCTCCCAGATGTCCTCGCAGATCGTGAGGCCGACGGTCACCCCGTTGAGCTCGATCACCGCCGGCTGCGAGCCCGCCTGGAAGTAGCGCTGCTCGTCGAAGACGCCGTAGTTCGGCAGGTACATCTTGCGGTAGACGGCGGCGACCTCGCCGTCGGCGAGCACGGCGGCCCCGTTGTAGACGTCGTCCGCGCGGTCGGGAAAGCCCACGAGCGCCACGATGTCGCGGGCCTGCCCGGCGAGGTCGCGGAGCGCCTCGGCGGCCGCGTCCAGGAAGTGCGTCTTCAGCAGTAGGTCCTCCGGCGGATAGCCGGTCAGGGAGAGCTCGGGGAAGACCACGAGCGCCGCCCCCTCGTCGCGCGCGCGGGCGACGTCGCGAGCGATCTTGCGCGAGTTGCCGTCGATGTCGCCGACCGTGGCGTCGATCTGCGCGAGGGCGACTCTCAGCGGCTGTGCGGCCATACCCCAATTATCGCGCCCGGCGAGCGGTCCCTATCCTTCTCGACCCCGGCGGCCGCGCGCGCTTACGCAACCTGCGACTTAGCGCCGGCGACGAAGCCCCGCACGTCCCCCGCCGGCTCGGAGTAGGCCTCACCGAGGGCGTCCTCGACAGCGGTCATGTACTCCTCGGCCCAAGCCGGGAAGTCGTAGTCGATCGCGCGCAGGAACTCGAGCGTCGCAGCCAGGCGGATGTCGGCGATGGAGGGACTATCACCGCCGATGAACTTCCTGCCCTCGAGGAAGAACCTGTGGAAGGCGTCGAGCGGATGGGCAACGGCGGCCTCGGAGTCCCTTTGCGCCTTTGCCTTCATCTCGTCGTCGGCTTCGGAGGTGGCGACCTCGCCGGGGTACTGGGGGAAGCCGAGCACCGGATAGGTGGCGCGTGCAACGTACTGATAGAGCGTGCCGACCAGGTAGAACATCGCGCTGTCGGTCATCGCCCGCTCGCCCGGATCGGTCGGGTAGAACTGATCGAGGCCGTGCTTGTTGCAGAGGTACTGCATGATCGCGCAGCTCTCCCACAGTGAGCCCCGCGGCAGCCCCTCCTCCTCGAGCATCGGCGTGAGCTGGGCGGGGTCCTTTCGGACGAAGTCCGGCTCGTCCTTCTTGCCCCACACGTCCCGCTCCTCGAAGTCGAGCCCGGCGGCGCGGACGAAAATCCGCGCGGTCAGGTTGTTGACGCTCGGCGTCAGGATGCTCAGCGTGTTTGCGGCCATGCTTCCTCCCTACTGGTAGGGGTGCTTTGGCGATCGGTCGTCCGAGAGCGAGGCCCGTGATCGCCCGACGAGCCTCTCGATGGCGTCGGCAAGGTGGACCTGGGCGATGTTGTAGTCGCCGCGCTCCACCCTGACCCTGTGCGCCTCGAGGAGCACGTCGGCGTGCGTGTAGCCGGCGGGCGGCTCGAAGCGATAGGAGGCGAGCTCGATCAGCAGCCCGAGCGGGTCCTCGAAGTAGATCGAGTCCATAAAGCCTCGATCCTTGACGCCGCTGTGCTCGATTCCACGTTCGTCGAGTCGCTCCACGGCCTGCTTGAAGGTGGCCTGCGAGACCGCGAGGGCGATGTGATGCACGGCGCCGGTGTCCGTCGAGGTGCGGCCCGGATCGACTGGCCGATCCTCGTTGGTGAAGATCGTGATGAGGCGTCCGTCACCGGGGTCGAAGTAGAGGTGGCTATCTGCCGGGTTGTCGAGGTTGGGCTGCTCGAAGACGAAGGGCATGCCGAGCACGCCTTCCCAGAAGTCGATCGACGTCTGCCGGTCGGCCCCGACGATCGTGACGTGGTGGACCCCCTGGGTCTGGAGCTTTCGCATCAGTGCTGCACGAGTTTCGACTTGTATTCGCTCCGGTGCAAGCTCCCCCACGGCACGAGGTCGACCTGGGTCTGGACCACGAGCACGCGGCGCAGTCTCTCGCGGATGGCTTCCGCGAGCGCGGCGTCGGCTTCGGCGTCGCGTGCAAGCTCGACGCTGACCGGAAGCGGCGGCTCCTGCTTAGCGCCCTCGGCCTCCGGCTTGAGGAGGACGTTGCCGCTCACCGAGGGCCCGAACTCGCCTACCACCTCGCGGACGGCCGAGGGGAAGACGTTCACCCCGCGGACTATGAGCATGTCGTCGGTCCTCCCGATGCAGCGCACGCGCGGAGCGGTACGACCGCACCCGCACGGCCGAGTGCGAACGTGAACGTGATCGCCCGTACGGAATCGCAGGAGCGGTGCGGCTCGGTGCCGGAGATGGGTCAGCACGAGCTCGCCGGTGGCGCCGTCCTCCAGCTCGAGAGCCGCTCCCGACTCGGGATCGATCAGCTCGACGTGGACGAACCCGCGCGCGCCGAGGTGCATGCCGACCTGCTCTTCGCACTCGCCCCATAGCGACACGCCGATCTCGCCGATGCCCATCGCCTCCGTGACCCTCGCGCCCCAGCCCTGTTCGAGCTTCGCCCGGAAGTCCGGCTCGCCCCCGCCCGGTTCGCCCGCCACGAGGACCCGCGCGACGCTCGACCCCTTGAGATCGACGTTGCGCTCTGCCGCCCACTCGACGACGTAGGCGGCGTAGGAGGGCGTCAGCGCCGCGGCATCGGGTTCGAGGTGCTGAATCGCCTGGATCAGCCGCTCCGTACCGCCGGTGCCGACCGGGACGTGAGAGAGACCGATGTGCTCAAAGGCGGCGAGAGCCGCGCCGGCGGCGAACGGCCCGGCGTTGTATGTGGTGACGATCCGCTGGCCGGCCGCGATGCCGGAGGCCCCGTAGCTGCGTGCCGAGCCCGTGACCCAGTTCTCGAGATCGCCCGGCGTCAGCGGGATGTAGCTGGGCGTGCCGGTAGTGCCGCTCGTGGAGTAGATCCGAGCGATCTCGTCCGGCGTCGCGCACAGGTGCGCGCCGATCGGATTGCCGGGCGCGGTCGTCGCCCTGAGCTCGCGCTTATCCGTGAGGGGCAGGTGCGCTATGTCCGCGAGACCGCCGGCGGCCCTCGCGGAGCTGACCGCTGCGGTCGTCAGCTTCTCGCGATAGAAGGCCGAGCGCACGAACAGGTAGGCCAGCTGCTTCCGATAGGCGCCATCGTCGACGGCAAGCTGCTCCGCCCAGGGGAGGGTCTCGACCTCGGGCGCGAGTATCAGGGGACTCCGTCCTCCGGCTCGTACTCGATCGCCTCCTCCGCTCGCGTGGCCATGAGGAAGCCGACGGGACGCTCTTGCTCCTCCGCCAGGTGAGCGAGCAGTCCGGCCGTGCGCGCGAGAATCGGCACGGCCTTCACGGCGGCGGACGAAAATCCAACGTCGAGCATCACCGCCGCGATGGGCATGGCGACGTTTAGCGTGAGCGGCTTGCCCCAAGCCTCGGCCACGGCGTCGCGGAAGCAGCGCGCGAGCCGGACGTGGGCGCCGCTCACAGCGCGGGCATCGGCGAGCTCGAGGATCCGTTCGGCGCGCGGGTCGAGCGGCCGGTGAACGGGATGACCGAAGCCCGGCACCCGGCCGCCATCGGCCCGGATCGCACGGACCATGTCGGTGGCGACCCCGGCGGGCTCGGCACCGGACGTCACCGTTGCCTGTGCCCGCTCGAGAAGCCGCGCGCACTCCTCGGACGTGCCGAGGATGACCGGGCCACACCCGAGGATCCCCGCCGCGACCGCCCCCTGCAGCGACCCGGGGTCGGCCGCGAGCGTCATGCGCGCGGCGACGTTGGTGGGCATCATGCCGTGCTCCGCGATCGCAACGAGCAGCAGGTCGAGGAAGAAGCGCTGGTCGGCCGTCGGCTCGCGGCCGGTGAGCAACAGGTGGAAGTACTCGGTGAAGCTCAAACTGCCCATCAGGTCGCCGGAGAGGTCGCGTCCCCGCACCTCGACCCTGTCGGGATAGGCCTGACTGATCCGACTGACAGCGGTCCCGGCCTGGCCGTCTTGCATAGGGGCCCATACTTGCAGCCGCCAGAAGGTCAGGCCAGGACGCTTCGACCCGGCGCGGTCCGGTCCGCCGGGAAGGGGTTTGACCGATTGGGACCAATATCCCCTCATCCGGCCAATCCCCCCGGCTACGGCGAGCCGGCGCGAACGCGCCGGCAGGCCGGAGCACCTGACCCGACCCGCCGGCGCGCGATATCCGTGTGCGCGGGACGCGAGGGCGCGCGGCGCCCCAGCCTCCGCCGGCGAGCGCCCGGCTCGTGGCGGGCACCCGTCTTCCGCTGCATGTCCGCTAGGGCCGGCGGCTCCCGCAGCAGGCTGTCCGAAACCGGATCTTGGGCGACGGCTACGCGTCGTAGTAGAGGGCGAACTCCCAGGGGTGGGGGCGGAGCCGAACCTGGTCCGCCTCCTCAGCGCGCTTGTAATCGATCCACGTCCGGACCAGGTCCTCGGTGAAAACCCCGCCGCGGAGCAGGAAGTCGTGGTCCTCCTCGAGGGCGTCGAGCGCCTCGTCGAGCGAGCTCGGCACCTGCGGGATCCGCGCCAGCTCCTCCGCTGGCATCTCGAACAGGTCGTGGTCCACGGGGGCGCCCGGGTCGATCCGGTTCTGGATCCCGTCGAGGCCCGCCATCAGCATCGCCGAGAAGGCCAAGTAGGGGTTACAGCTCGGGTCGGGCGGTCGGAACTCCACGCGCTTGGCCCTTGCGGACGCCGAGTAGACCGGGATGCGGCAGGCCGCCGACCGGTTGCGCTGCGAATAGACCAGGTTCACGGGCGCCTCATAGCCGGGCACGAGGCGGCGGTACGAGTTGGTCGTGGGCGCGCAGAACGCCATCAGCGCCCGCCCGTGAGCGAGCAGGCCACCGATGTAGTTGAGCGCCTCACGGGAGAGCAGCCCGTAGCCATCGAAGTCGTACATGACGTTGTCGCCGGCCTTGGCCAGCGACTGGTGCACGTGCATGCCCGAGCCGTTCTCCTCGAAGACCGGCTTCGGCATGAAGGTGGCCGTCTTGCCCGCCTCCGCGGCCACGTTCTTCACCACGTACTTCTGCAGCTGGAGCTGGTCGGCCATCCGCAGCAGCGTGGTGAAGCGCACGTTGATCTCCGCCTGTCCCGCGGACCCCACCTCGTGGTGGTGGAACTCGCACGGCAGCCCCATCGACTCGAGCGTCGTGACCATGCGCGCGCGCAGGTCGCCGTGCGTGTCCCCCGGTGGCGCCGGGAAATAGCCCTGCTGGGAGCG
>JBKPFJ010000167.1:0-8298 GCA_046728795.1 Actinomycetota bacterium
TCGCTCACCCACACGGACACCACCGCGGCGGCCGTGGCCGTCCTGCGATGACCCTCCCCGCCTGGCTCGATCCGCTCTTCGAGGCGGCCGAGATGCGCGCCGCCGACGCCTGGGCGATCGAGGAGCAGGGAGTGCCGTCGCTCGACCTGATGGAGCGGGCGGGAGCGGGTCTCGCACGCGTGACGGCGGCCGCGGCGCGCCGCGGCCCGGTCCGGGTCGTGGTCGGCAAGGGGAACAACGGCGGCGACGGCCTCGTGGCGGCGCGCCTCCTGAGGGAGGAGGGCCGCGAGGTCGACGTGCTGGCCACCGGGGCCCTCGGGGAGCTCCGCGGAGACCCCGCGGTGAACCTCGAGCGGCTCTCGGGACCGCCGCCCGAGCCGTTCGTGCCGCAGGCGCTCGAAGGATCCGGCGCGGTCGTGGACGCGCTGCTCGGCACCGGCTTCGAGGGCGAGCCGCGGGAGCCGGTCAGCGGAGCGGTGGCGGCGATCAACGCTCAGGACGCGCCGGTCGTGGCATGCGACGTCCCGAGCGGCGTCAACGCCTCGACCGGAGAGGTGGAGGGCGAGGCGGTACGGGCGGTGACGACCGCCACGTTCCACGGCTCGAAGATCGGCCTGCACGTGTTCCCGGGCGCCCTGCACGCGGGGGTGGTCGAGGTCATCGAGATCGGGATCCCGCGCGGGGCGCCCGAGGGCGAGCGCGCGGGTCTGATCTCGGAGCGGGTGCTGGGGCTCTTCCCGCGCCGCCGGCGCGAGGGGACGAAGTTCAGCTCCGGGGTCGTGGTCGTGGCGGGCGGCTCGGCCGGTCTCACGGGCGCGCCGACCATGGCGGCCCGCTCGGCGCAGCGCGCCGGCGCCGGCTACGTGCAGGTGGCCGTGCCGCGGCCGGTCCAGCAGGCGGTGGACCTGCGCCTGCTCGAGCAGATGAGCCGCGGCCTCCGGCACACGGACGGGGCCCATACCCCCGACGGGGTGGAGGAGGTGCTGGGGATGGCCGAGCGGGCGGGGGCACTCGTGCTCGGGCCGGGCCTCGGCCGCTCCGAGCCGGCGCTCGAGTTCGCGCGCCAGGTGGCCCGCCGGGCGGAGGTCCCGCTCCTCATCGACGCCGACGGCTTGAACGCTCACGCCGAGCGGCTCGAGTCGCTGCGGGAGCGCGTCGCGCCGACGGTGCTGACCCCCCACGAGGGCGAGCTCGGCCGGCTGCTCGGCATAGACTCGGCGGAGGTCGCGCGGCGCCGGCTGGCGCACGCGCGCGAGGCCGCCGAGGCGAGCGGAGCAGTGGTGCTGCTGAAGGGGGACGACACCCTGGTGGCCGCGCCGGGCGGCCCCGTAGCGGTGAGCCGGGGGGGCACTCCGGCCCTGGCCACGGCGGGTACCGGCGACGTCCTCTCAGGCCTCATCGGGGCGCTGCTCGCGAAGCGCCTCGGGGCGCTCGAGGCCGCGGCGCTCGGCACGCTCGCCCACGTGCGGGCGGGCCGCGCGGCGGCGGGGCGGTACGGCGCGGATCACGTGATGGCGGGTGACGTGATCGAGTCGCTGGGCGCCGGTCTGGCCTCCTAGTGCTCGCCACGGAAGGGACGGTCGATGATCGGGCGAGCCGGGAGCGTGTCTCGCAGGTCCGCGAGGCCGGTCGATGCCAAGGCATCGGCGAGCCATCGCGGACGCCGCGAGGCCCGGCCCTGGCCGTCCGAGCGCGGCGCTGCTTGAGGCGGGGAGCACCTGGGCGAGCCGGTAAGGTCCGCCCGTGGCCACGCTGGTGCGCGAGATCATGGACGCGAGCCCCGAGACGGTCGCCCCGGACACGCCGATCGAGGAGGTCGTGAGCGTGCTCCGCGAGAGTGCGCTGCCCGGAGTCCCGGTCGTGGACGGCGACGGGCGCTGCGTCGGGGTCGTCACCGAGGCCGACCTCATGCTGCCCGACGACGAGGGGGACCTCCACATCCCCCACTACAGCCTGCTGGGCGCGCTCGTCGCCTAGGTGGTCCCCTAGATGACCGAGCGCGCGCTCGCGCGGGTCGACGTCGGGGCGGTGGAACGCAACTGCGCCCGGCTGCGCGAGCTGCTCAAGGGGGACACCGAGCTGTGCGCCGTGGTGAAGGCCGACGGCTACGGGCACGGCGCCGTCTGGTGCGCCCGGGCCGCGCGCGAGGGCGGCGCCGGTTGGCTGGCGGTGGCGACGGCGGCCGAGGCCGAGGATCTGCGGAGGCACGGCATCGCCGGGCGAATCCTCGTCATGGGCGCGCTGACCCGTGACGAGCTCCGGACCGCGCTCGAGGCGGACGCGGACGTCGTCGCCTGGCGAGAGGACTTCGTGCGAGCGGTGGCCGAGCACGCCGTTCCGGGAGCCCGGGCGCCGCGCGTGCACGTGAAGCTCGATACGGGCATGGGGCGGCTGGGCACCGGCGATCCGGACGAGGCCCGTCAGGTCGCGGCGGCTGTGAGCGGTGACGAGCGCCTCGAGCTCACGGGGGTCATGACCCACTTCGCCACTGCCGACGAGCCGGGCGACGACCACTTCCCCGCCCAGCTCGAGCGCTTCCGGAGCTTCGCGGGCGAGCATCCCGGGATCATGGCCCACGCCGCCAACAGCGCGGCAACCTTCCGCGACCCGGCGGCGCACTTCGACATGGTCCGTTGCGGCATCGCGATCTACGGGCTCGACCCGTTCGGCGAGGACCCCGCGGAGCGCGGTCTCGAGCCGGCGTTGTCGCTCGAGTCGTGGGTGGCTCGCGTCGAGCGCTTCGAGCCGGGGCGGAGCGCCGGCTATGGACGCACCTGGCGGGCGACCGAGGCGACCTGGGTGGCGACCGTGCCGATCGGCTACGGGGACGGCTGGCGCCGCGCTCTCTCCAACGACTGTGACGTGCTGGTGGGCGGACGGCGCCACCCCCTCGTGGGCACGATCAGCATGGACAACGTGACCGTCGACCTCGGCCCGGAGACCGACGTCCGCGTAGGGGAGCCCGCCGTGCTCATCGGCCGCCAGGGCGAGGAGCGCATCCTCGCGGAGGAGGTCGCTCGCCGCCTGGGCACGATCAACTACGAGGTCACCTGCGGGCTGACCCAGCGCGTCCGGCGCCGCCACGGCAGATGAGGCTGGTCGACGACGGCTGGCTGGCCGAGGCGCTCGCCGGGCGCGAGGCCTGGATTGTGGGCGGGACCGTGCGCGACGCGCTGCTCGAGCGCCCTCGCGTGGACGTGGACGTGGCCCTGCGTGGAGACCCCGAGCGCGCGGCGCGCGCGGTGGCGGAGCTGGTCCGCGGGCCGGTGTTCCGTCTCTCGGAGGCGTTCGGCGCGTGGCGGGCGATCGACAGGCGGGCGGGCGTCGTGTACGACTTCGCACCCCTCCAGGGAGAGACGATCGAGGCGGACCTGGCGGCCCGGGACTTCACCGTGAATGCCATGGCCGTCCCGCTCGCGGGCGGCGAGCTCCTCGATCCCCACGGCGGCCGGAGCGACCTCGATAACGGGGTGCTGCGCGTCCTTGGGGAGGGCGCCTACGAGCTCGACCCGCTGCGCCCGCTGCGCCTGGCCCGCCTGGCGAGCGAGCTCGGCTTCGCCCCGGATCCGGAAACGGAGCGGCTGACGGCGGCGGCCGCGCCGTCCGTGAGGAGGGCGTCCCCGGAGCGCGTGTTCGGCGAGCTGAGGCGCCTCGTGGTGGCGGAGCAGGCGCTCGGAGGCCTCCAGCTTGCGGACCGGCTCGGCCTGCTCGGGGCCGCGCTGCCCGAGGTGGCCGCCCTCCACGGCGTGGAGCAGAGCCAGTTCCACCACCTCGACGTCTACGACCACACGCTCGAGGTGCTGCGCTGCCAGATCGAGCTCGAGACGACGCTCGAGGAGGTCTTCGGGGAGCTGGCCGGAAGGCTGCGCGCCGTGCTCGACGAGCCGCTTGCGGACGAGCTCACACGGGAGCAGGCGCTCCGCTTCGGGGCGCTGCTCCACGATGTGGGCAAGCCGCGCACCCGAGAGGTGCTCCCGAACGGCCGCGTGACCTTCATCGGCCACGACGCCGTGGGGGAGGAGATGGTCCGCGGCCTCTGCCGGCGCCTGCGAGCGAGCGAGCGGCTTGGCACCTTCCTCGGCGCGCTGGCCCGCCACCACCTGGTGCTCGGCTTCCTCGTCCACGAGCGCCCCCTGTCGCGGCACGAGGTCTACCGCTACCTGAAGACGACGGCCCCGGTGGAGGTCGAGGTCACCCTCCTCAGCTGCGCCGACCGGCTCGCCACGAGGGGTAAGAACGCCGAGCGAGCCATCATCGCGCACCTCGAGCTGGCCCGCGAGCTGATGCCGGAGGCGCTCCGCTGGCGGGCCGAGGGCCCGCCGCGGCCGCCGCTGCGCGGCGACGAGCTGGCCGAGGCCCTCGGCATCGAGCCCGGGCCGGAGCTGGGCCGCCTGATCGACGGCCTTGAGGAGGCCGTCTTCGTCGGCGAGGCACGGACGCCCGAGGATGCGGTGGCGTTCGCCCGGCGGCTCCGGGAACATCCCCCGGCGTGATCGTCGACTGCGCCGTGTACAGGGAGGGTGTTCGCCACGCCGAGGCCATGGAGCCCCACGAGGCCCACGCCGCTATCGGCGAGGGCGGCTTCGTGTGGATCGGCCTCTACGAGCCCTCCCTCGACGAGTTCGACGCGATCCAGCGCGAGTTCGAGCTGCACGAGCTCGCCGTCGAGGACGCGGTCAAGGCCCACCAGCGGCCCAAGCTCGAGGTCTACGGAGACACGGCGTTCATCGTGCTCAAGACGGCCCGTTACGTGGATCCCGAAGAGGTGGTGAGCATCGGGGAGATCCTCATCTTCCTCAGCCACGACTTCGTCATCACCGTGCGCCACGGGGAGGCCTCCTCGCTCCACGGCGTACGCCTCGAGCTCGAGGCGGATGCCGAGCGGCTGCGGCACGGCCCAGGAGCGGTCCTCCACGCGATTCTGGACCGGGTCGTGGACGACTACGCGCCCGCCCTCCACGGCCTCGAGCAGGACATCGACGAGGTGGAGGAGGAGGTCTTCGCACCCGGGCGCGCGAACCCCGCCGAGCGGATCTACAAGCTCACCCGCGAGGTGCTCCAGTTCCATAGGGCCACGGCGCCTCTGGTGGACCCCGTCGACCGGCTCGCGCGTGGTCACCTCGACCTCATACACCCGGAGGTGCGGACCTACTTCCGCGACGTGAACGACCACCTCGTGCGGGCGCGTGATCAGCTCGAAGGCCTCCGCGAGCTGCTCACCAGCGTGCTCCAGGCGAACCTGAGCGAGGTCAGCGTGCGCCAGAACGAGGACATGCGCCGCATCTCGGCCTGGGTGGCGATCCTCGCCGTGCCCACGCTCATCGCGGGGATCTACGGGATGAACTTCGAGCACATGCCGGAGCTCCGGTGGACCTTCGGCTACCCGCTCGTGATCCTTGTGATGCTGGGGATCTGCGCGTCGCTCTACCGCTTCTTCAGGCGGGTGGGCTGGCTGTAGGCTGCGCCGCCATGAGCGAAGACTGCCTGTTCTGCAAGATCGTGGCCGGCGAGCTGCCCGCGGAGCGTGTGGACGAGGACGAGCAAACGCTGGCGTTCATGGACATCAACCCCTGGACGCGGGGCCACGCGCTCGTGGTGCCGAAGCGCCACTGGCGCAACCTCTACGACGTGGGCGAGGACGAGCTCGCCGCCACGGCCGCCGCCGCGAAGCGGCTCGCGTTGCGGGTCCGCGACCGGCTCGCCTGCGACGGCGTGAACCTGCTCAACTCCGCCGAGGCGGCGGCCTGGCAGACGGTGTTCCACTTCCACCTGCACGTCATCCCGCGCTACGACGACGACCCGCTGCAGCTCCCGGGCCGGCCGATGAACGTGAGCCAGGAGGAGCTCGCAGAGGTGGCCGGAGAGCTTCGTGGCTGAGCGCGCTCGGCTCGAGCGGGACGGCGACCTCGGCGTGCTCGTGATCGACGACCCACCACTGAACCTCTTCGGCCGCGAGCTTTTGCGGGACGTCCTCGCGGCGCTCGACGAGAGCGAGGGCGTGCGCGCGCTGCTCGTGCGAGCGGAGGGCAAGGTCTTCACCGGGGGCGCCGACGTGCACGTCTTCCACGGGCTCTCGCCCCAGGACGCGAGGGGCTTCGTTGCGGACCTGCTGGAGGTGACGCACCGGCTGGAGGACCTCCCGGTGCCCACCGTCGCGGCCGTGCACGGCCTCTGCCTGACCGCGGGCTTCGAGCTCTCGCTCGCCTGCGACATGATCTGGGCCGCCGAATCCGCCCGCTTCGGCCTTGTCGAGATCGTGGTCGGCCTGACCCCGCTGATGGGGGGCACGCAGCGGGTCGCGGAGCGCGCAGGGCCCGCTCGCGCGCGCGAGCTCGTGATGAGCGGGGACCTCTACGACGCGGCCACGCTCGAGCGTTGGAACGTGGTGAACCGGGTGCTGCCGGACGCCGAGCTGGCCGCGGACTCGCTCCGGTTCGCCCGCCGGCTGGCAGAGGGGCCAACGGTCGCCAATGCCGCCACCAAGCGCGTGGTACGGGCCTTACTCGACGAGGGCGTGCGCGGCGCGGACGCCCGGACGGCGGACATCGGAGCGCCGCTGTTCGGGACCGAGGATCTCCAGCGGGCCGTGGAGACGTTCCTGGCCGAGGGACCCGGGAAGGCGACCTTCCAAGGCCGTTGACCGCAGCTCTTGGTAGTTTCTCCGGGACGTAAGGAGAGGCCGGTCCCCTGGTGCCGGTGAAGTGACAGTGCCAGTGCCGTAGTTCGGTTGTTCCGAGCGGGCATGCGGCAGGAAGGAGCATGGCCACCCATGCCTACCGGAACCGTCAAGTGGTTCAACGACGAGAAGGGCTACGGGTTCATCACCCCCGACGAGGGCGACCGCGACCTGTTCGTCCACTACTCCGGCATCGACGGCGGCGGGTTCAGGACCCTCGCCGAGAACTCGAAGGTCGAGTACGAGGAGGAGGCCGGGCCGAAGGGACCGAAGGCGGTGAACGTCCGCCTCATCTAGGCGCGAGCCCGTGGCGAAGGAAGAGAAGATCGAGATGGAGGGCGAGATCGTGGAGGCCCTACCGAACACCATGTTCAAGGTCAAGCTCGACAACGACCACGAGGTGCTCGGGCACATCTCGGGCAAGATGCGCAGGCACTACATCCGCATCCTGCCCGGCGACCGTGTGAAGATCGAGCTGTCGCCGTACGACCTGGACCGGGGTCGGATCACCTATAGATACAAGTAGGGACCCGAGGTAGGACTCCGCAACTTGCCCTCGAAGGGGGTGTTGGTAGCCCGATCATGAAGCGACTTGCCCTCCTGGCGCTGGCCCTCGCGGCGCTCGCCCTGCCGGCCGGCGCCTCTGCGAGGATCGTCGAGCTCGGGGCCGGCGCGACCCCGGACGCCAGCCCTGACTGCCCAGAGCCCGCCCAGTGTCAGGTGGCCGCGCGGGTGACCGGGTACATGGGGCGCTCTGGTGCGCTGAGGAGCCCGTTCGTGATTCCGCGCGACGGTGCGATCGTGGCGTTCAAGGTCAAGGTCGGGAGACCGAGGACGACCGCCACCCAGCTGTTCTTCTTCAAGCGGAACTACGGCGCGATCCCGTACGTGCGGCTCTCGATCCTGCGCAAGGGCAAGAAGCGCAGGCGCCGGCTGGACCACCGCCTGCTGGCCCAGTCGCGGCGTTATCGGGTCGATCGCTACTTCGGATCGAGCCCGACGTTCGCCTTCAGCCATTCGCTGCGGGTCCACAGGGGCAACATCGTGGCCCTGACCGTGCCGACCTGGGCGCCAGTCTTCGCCCCGAACCTGCCGCGCGGCAACTGGTGGCGGTCCTCCCGTCGCAGCGGGGCGTGCCAGGACGTCACGCAGCACGCCGAACAGGAGACGCGCGGCGAGCTGACGCGCTACGGCTGCACCTACTTCGGCGCGCGCTTGCTCTACACCGCTTTCTACATCCCGGATCCCCGGCGCACGGACACGCGCTAGGCAGGCGCGTCGGCGCCCTTTTCCGGCCGCGCGGCCCGCGGTAGCATCGACGCAGTGACCACCGAAGGGTGGATCTTCATGGTCGGGTTCCGCGTTTTCGACGTGGGGCTGCTCGTCCTATGGCTGGTTTGGTTCTTCCGCCTGCGCGACGATGACGACGACTCGTCGGACGACGGCGGCGGCGGCGGTGAGGGCCCGGGGCCCCGACCCACGAGCGACGGGCCCGGAGGTGACGGGATTCGCCTGCCGCTCGGGCGCTGGCGCCTCGGCCGGGGCCGGGTGCGCGACCACTCGAACCCCAGACACGCACCGCGCCGCCGTGGCGACGAGCCGCCCGTGCCGGCGCCGAGTCC
>JBKPFJ010000201.1:0-8110 GCA_046728795.1 Actinomycetota bacterium
CGCCGATACCGCGCCGCGCGGCGCCGCTGGCGCGCGCGCTCACAGACAACACGCACGCCCTGCTCGCGGCGATCGACGCCTGGCGACGCGCCGGTGCGCCTGGGAGCCCGCCGCGGGAGGTCATGCTCCGGGCGCTCTATCACCAGCGCGTCCACATCGTGCTATCCGCCCGCCCCAGGCTCGCTCGGGCGGTGATCGCCCGGCTGCCGGCCGAGCTCGGGGCCGAGGCGGGCGACCTGGTGGCAGCGCGCCGAGCCCTCGCCAGGCTCGCGGGTCCCCCGCCACCGCTCCGCCACTGGGAGGTGGGACGTCCGCTCCCGCCCCGCATCCTCATGCGCTTCTACCGCCGGGCGGAGCGCCGATTCGGCGTCAGTAGGCGCGTCCTCGCGTCGGTCAACCTCGTGGAGAGCGGCTTCAACCGCCTGCGCAACCACAGCACCTCTGGCGCCCGCGGTCCCATGCAGTTCATTCCCACGACCTGGCGGAGGTACGGGATGGGCGGGGACATCGACGATCCTCACGACGCGGTCATGGGCGCCGCCAACTACCTGCACGCCGCTGGCGCGCCGGGCGACTACAGGCGGGCGCTGTACGCCTACAACCCCTCGCCGCTCTACGTCGACGCGGTCCTGCGTTACGCCCACCGCATGCGCCGGGACTTCCGCAGCTACTACGTGCTGTACGGCTGGCAGGTGTTCGTGAGGACCCGCTCGGGGCGGCTCCTTCGGCTCACCGGGCCCTGAGAGCTCAAATCCGGAACACCGGCACGAGCCGCTTCTCGTGCTCGGCGTCGATACGAGCCACCACCTCGACGTGCTGCTCGAGCCCGGATCCGCGCAGCTTGGTCGCCAGCAGCTCGTCGACCTGGAAGATGCCCGCGGAGTTGTTCATCGCGATCTCGATCTGCACGGCCCGATCCTCCCCGGGCTCGATCCCCACCTCGTCGATCGCCGCCGCGGACAGCGAGTGGATGTTCGGCCGCCGGGTCTCGAAGGGGATGCGCGAGCGGCCCTTCGCCAGGTCGAGCGCGTCGGCCACCCGGACGATGCCCGCCTCGATCGTCATCGGGTCGCCCCGCCGTCGGTGCCCGATCACTGCGTGCAGCGCCTCGGACGCCACGATCGTAAGCGCGGGCTCCTCGTAGACGTCCTCGAGCAGGAGCGGCAGCCGATCGGCGCCCAGGAAGAGGCTGTACGCCTCGTGGTCGGTGCGGTGGATCGACATCCCCGCGTCGTGGAACAGGCAGCCGGCGGCGATCACTACCTCGGCGTCGCGCGGCGACATGCCGTGATCGCTCACCATCGCCGGGTCGACGCCGCGCCGGTTCAGAAGGCGGAACAGCCGCAGGGCGATGTTCACCACGATCTGGACGTGCACCCAGGAGTGGTCGGACATCCCGAGCCGCTGCGCCCTGGCGTCCTGCATCCGCCACCACCCCTTGAGCCGGTCGTCGCCGTTGGCGGCTTCGAGGAGCGCCTCGAGGCGGCGGTTTCCGCGCGTGGGTGCGCGGATCTCCATCGGCTCGACCGCGTCTCGCGGGGTCAGCGGGTCCATCGCGGGGACGCTACCGCGCGGTAGCCTCGCGGCGTGATCCTCGGGGAGGGCATGGCGGCCGACAGGGCCGAGCAGCGCTCGACGCTTGCCCGTATAGCGGAGCGCCGCGAGTCGGATCTTGCAGAGCTCCGTGCCGCTCTGCCGAAAGCCCCCGAAGGCGTAATCCTCGTGGCGAGGGGATCCTCTCCGACCGGCCCGGCGCCGACCTGCCCTTGCCCCGAGGGCTGCCGGAGCCCTTGATGCCGGTGCCCGCCGCGTGCGCGCGCAGCAGCTCGCGCTCGCTCTCGCCCGCGCCAGCGGCATCGAGCCGGACGCTCCCTCCGGTCTTGCCAAGGTCACACCGACACGCTGAGCGGCGGTAGGGGCATTTCGACGCCCGGCGGGGGAGGGAGGCCCCGCCGGGCGCGGCAACCATCACAGCGACTGTTCTTGAGAGAGCGCTAAGAGCGGCGTAAGAGCTGTCGAAGAGGGCAGCCGCAGGCGGAAGACGCTGCCGCCCCCGGCCGCTGCGGATGCCTCAACGCTCCCGCCGTGCGCCTCGGCGACCTGCTTGACAATGGCGAGCCCGAGCCCGGAGCCGGGCACACCGCGCGCGGTGTCGGCGCGGTAGAAGCGGTCGAAGATGTGGGGCAGGTCCCGCGGGTCGATGCCCGGGCCGTGGTCGCGCACGCTCAGCTCACCGTCGCGCAGGCCAACCTCCACCGGCGCGCCGGGCGGGCTGAACTTGGCCGCGTTGTCGAGCAGGTTGCTCACGGCGCGCTCGAGCCGCTCGGGCACGCCGTCAACCACCGCCGGCTCGAGTGCGAGCCGGAAGTCGACGCCCGGCGCGTGCCGGCGCGCGCGCTCGGCCGCCTCCTCGACCAGGTGATCGAGCCGGACGTCCTCGCGCTCAGCGAGCGGCTCGTCGCCGCGGGCAAGCTGGATGAGGTCGCCCACAAGCTCGGTCAGCTCGTCGATCTGCTCGCCGACCTCCTCCACCAAGCGCCGGCGAGGCTCGTCCGGCAGGCCGTCCGGGTCGCGCAGCACCTCCACGTTCGTGCGGAGGCTGGTGAGCGGGGTTCGCAGCTCGTGCGATGCGTCGGCCACCAGCTTGCGCTGCGCCACCGTCGAGGCGTCGAGGGCGGCCATCGAGCGCTCGAGGGCGTCGAGCATCGTGTTGAAGCTCGACGCGAGGCGCCCGAGCTCGTCCCTGCTCTGCGCGTCGATCCGCTGGCTGAGGTCGCGGGTCGCGGCGACGTGCTCGCTGGCCCGCGTCAGGCGGGCGACCGGCGCCAGCGCGGTGCGGGTCACGATCCGGCCGAGCACGAGGGCGACGGCCACGCCGAGCATGAACACCACGCCCAGCACGAGCCGCAGCCGCGCCAGCACACCGTCCACCTCGTCGAGTGGCCGGGCGATCTGGATCACACCGCCGTCCGGCAGCGGCGCGGTGAGGATACGCACGTGCCGACCGCCCACGTGGGCATCGGCGAGATAGGCGTCTCCGCCGCGCCGCGCGAGCCGCTCCGTGCGCCTGTCGACCGGCAAGCGCGTGCGGTCCTCCGGAGGCCGCAGGACCCTTCCGTTCGGCTCCACGAACTGGGCGGCGCCCGCCGGGCCGCCGAGCCTCACGCCGGGAGGAGGGGCCGGCAGCGCGGGCTCGACGTCCGGCGTCCTCGTGGCGAGCCGTTGAATCCCCCCGACCCGGTCGTGCAGCGAGCCGTCGATCTCCGAGCGGAGCTCGCCACGCACCACGAGGTAGGCGGTGACGAACGCGAGCAACACCGCCACGGCAACCGCGGCCGCGGCGGCCAGGCTCACCCGGCGTCGAAGGCTCACCTATTCCTCCCGCAGCACGTAGCCCACGCCGCGCACGGTGTGCAGGAGGCGGGGCTCGCCGAGCTTGCGGCGCAGATACCCGATGTAGACCCCGAGCGAGTTCGACGAGGCGCCGAAGTCGTAGCCCCAGACCCGCTCGAAGATCGTGCTGCGGGTGAGCACCTGGCGCGGGTTCCGCATGAAGAGCTCGAGCAGCAGGAACTCCGTCCGCGTCAGCTCGAGCCGGCGCCCATCGCGAGAGACCTCGTAGGCCCGCGCGTCGAGCTCGAGGTTCGAGTAGCGGAGCGGCCCGGGCTGGCCATTGCCGTCGCCGGTGCGGCGCACGATCGCGCGCAGCCGCGCCAGCAGCTCCTCCAGGGCGAACGGCTTGACCACGTAGTCGTCGGCACCCGCGTCGAGGCCGCTCACCCGGTCCTCGACGGCATCCCGGGCGGTTAGCACCAGCACAGGCGTGCGATCCCCGGCGGCGCGGAGCCGCCGGCACACCTCGATCCCGTCCACACCCGGCATCATGAGATCGAGCACGACCGCGTCAACGCCGCCACGACCGAGCGCGTCGAGCGCCTCGCGGCCGTCGGCGGCGGTGTCGACGTCCCAGCGCTTGAGCGTCAGGGCGCGCGAGAGGGCTCTTCGAACGGCGGGCTCGTCGTCGACCACCAGCACGCGCATCGGCGCCAGGCTACGGGCGCTTCGTAAACGCCCGGTAAGAGCCTCGCCTTCCTCACGCGAGCCTCGAATCAGCCTGCAGGGGCGAAAAATTGTCGCAGGACGACAAAAAAGCGTCCCTGTAGCGGGATTCGCTCCGCCGCGGCGACGCGTGAGTAGCCTGTATCGCATGAGCCGCGAGCCCCTCGTGGACGGCCACGGCCGCCGTATCTCGGACCTGCGGGTCTCGGTCACCGACCGCTGCAACTTCCGCTGCCAGTACTGCATGCCGGCCGACGGGCTGCCCTGGCTCGAGCGGTCCGAGATCCTGTCCTTCGAGGAGATCGCGCGGGTGGTCCGGGTGATGGCCTCGATGGGCGTCGAGGACGTGCGGCTCACGGGGGGCGAGCCCCTCGTGCGGCGTGAGTTCCCGCGCCTCGTGGCGATGCTCGCGGGCATCGAGGGCGTGCGTGACCTCTCGCTTACCACGAACGGCTATCTCCTCGAGCGCGACGCCGACGCCCTCGTGGCCGCCGGCATCGGTCGCGTCAATGTGTCGATCGACTCGCTGCAGCGGGACCGCTTCTTCCAGCTCACGCGCCGCGACTCGCTGCCCCAGGTGCTCCGCGGCCTCGAGGCCATCGCTCGTCACGAGCGCGTCCGCCCGATCAAGGTGAACGCGGTGGCGATGCGCGGCTTCACGGAAGAGGAGGCGCTCCCGTTCGCCGACTTCGCGCGCTCGACGAGCTTCCAGGTTCGCTTCATCGAGTTCATGCCGCTGGACGCCGACCACGCCTGGACCCCCGACGCGGTGCTGACCGGCAAGGAGCTCCGCGCGATCATCGACGCCGTGTACCCGCTCGAGCCGACCCCGCGCGAGCCCCACTCCACGGCGCGCGTCTACCGATTCGCCGATGGCCGCGGCGAGATCGGCTTCGTCAATCCGGTCTCGGAGCCATTCTGCGCGGACTGCAACCGGGTGCGCCTGACCGCCGACGGCAAGCTGCGCACCTGCCTGTTCTCGCTGCACGAGACCGACCTGCGCGAGCCGCTGCGAACCGGCGCCGGCGACGGCGAGCTAGAGCGGATCGTGCGCGACGCGGTCTGGCGCAAGGAGCTCAAGCACCACGTCGGCGAGAAGGGATTTCGCCAGCCCGCTCGGACGATGTCCGCGATCGGCGGCTGAGCGCCCACTCCCGCCAGCTCTCGGAGAGCTGCGGCACCTCGAAAAGCCGCTCGACGCCGGCCCCGTGGTCGAGGTACGAGCGCGCCACGTCGGTGATGGTGACGCCGTGGCCGGGGTCGCTCCACCACCCGTGCGACGTCGCCCGCGGCAACGTGGCCCTCCTCCACTATCCGCAGGTAGGCCCCCGGGCGGAGCGCTTTGGCGAAGCGCTTGAGGAAGCGCGGATCGCCCATCTTCACGCCGAGCTTCCAGCAGGGAAGGCGGGGCTCGGAGACCTCGAGCAGCGCCGAGCCCACCTCCCACCGCTCGCCCACGAGCGCCCCGGTCACGTCGATCCCGCGCAGGGTCAGGTTCTCGCCGAAGGTGCCCGGCCCGAGCTCCCGACCGAGCTCCCCTTCCCACCAGTCGATGTCCTCGCGCGCGTACGCGTAGACCGCCTTGTCGGGCCCGCCGTGCACCTTGCGGTCCGCCTGTCGATCGCCCTCGACGTTCACGCCGCGGATGGGCACCCGCCCTTCCACGGGGAACTTCCAGATTCCCGTGGGCACTCTGCGGCCGCGGCGGGTGAGCAGCCTGATCTCGGCCACGTTGACGGCGAGTACGCTGCCGGCCATGCCGTACATGGTGACGATACGGCGCGGCCCCAAGGTCGAGCGGAATCGTTACCAGCGGCTCGCGGAGGCCCTTGACGCGATCGAGTCGAGCGGCCGCGAGCTCGAGGGGAGCACCGACGCGAGGCCCGTCGGGGGCGCCCTGATGCGCCGTATCGACCCCGCACAGCAGGTGGTGGCGCGCCTCGAGCTCTCCCGGCCCCGCGCGGGCATCGACGTCCGCGGCGACGGCTCGAGCGAGGCCTACACGGGCTGGCTGCGCCGCCGGCTGATCCAGCAGCGGCGCGGCGAGTCCGCGTACGACGCGCTTCGCCGGGAGCTCTCGCCATGAAGCGCTGGCGCGTTCCGCTCCCGCCCGCCGCGGAGCCGCCATATCGGGTGTTCGTAAACGGGGTGCCGCAGCGGGAGGGCGACGACTACGAGGTCGTCGGCCGCGAGCTCCGCTTCGCCCGACCCCTCGAGAAGGAGCGGCTCGGCATGGGGCGCTGGGTGGCGATCTTCCTGGGCCTGTTCGGCTCCTACGGGAAGAACGACTCCGTCGACGTGCAGTACACGGTGAGGGGCCGCGACGCCGTGGCCACAGGTCTGGAGATCATTCCCCCGCGAGACGGCTGAGGGCCCATCCCGCTCGGGATGGGCCGTGAGTACCCTTCCGCGGATGCGCATCGAGCAAATCCTCGAGGAGCGGCGTCCCGTCTTCTCGTTCGAGTTCTTCCCGCCCAAGACGGACGAGGGGCAGGAGAACCTCGAGCGGGCGCTTGCAGATCTGAAGGAGGACGAGCCGGAGTACGTGTCCGTGACCTACGGCGCGGGTGGCTCGACGCGCGAGCGCACGGTGGAGATCACCAAGTGGATCAAGCAGGACCTCGGCGTCGAGGCGATGGCCCACCTCAGCTGTGTGGGCGAGCCGCGAGAGCGGATCGTTGAGATCCTCGAGGAGCTCCAGGCCGTGGGGATCGAGAACATCCTCGCCCTCCGGGGCGATCCGCCCCGCGGGGAGACGGAGTGGAGGCCGCACCCTGGAGGGCTCCACTACTCGACCGAGCTGATCTCGCTGATCCGCGAGCGCTTCGACTTCAGCATCGGGGCGGCTTGCTTCCCCGAGGTGCATCCCGAGGCCGTCGATCTGGCGAGCGACCTCGAGTTCTGCCGTCAGAAGATCCTGGCCGGGGCGTCGTTCCTGATCACCCAGCTCTTCTTCGAGAACGACCTGTACTTCGACTTCGTGGAGCAGGCCCGGGCCGCCGGCATCGACGTCCCGATCATCCCGGGCATCATGCCGATCACCAACTTCAAGCAGATCAAGACGATCACCGGGTTGTGCGGGGCTACCATCCCATCGGAGCTCGAGCGCGAGCTCGTGCAGCGCGCCGACGACCCAGAGGCGGTGGCCGAGCTCGGCGTGGCCTACGCCAGTCTCCAGTGCTCCGACCTGCTGGCGCGCGGCGCGCCGGGGATCCACTTCTACACGCTGAACCGCTCGCCCGCCACGCGGGCGATCCTCGCCGCCCTACGCGCCGCGCACCCCTGGACGCGGGCCCGGCGATCCGTGTAGCAGCGTCGCCAGCTCGTCCGCGGACACCGGCGGCGAGAAGCGCGACCCCTGGGCGAGGTCACAGCCGAGCGACAGCAGCCTGTCGGCCTGCCCGACGTCCTCGACCTCCTCGGCCAGCACGCGAGCGTCGAGCGCGTGGCAGACGTCGATGAGCGCCCGCGCGATGGCCTCCCCCTCCCCGCCGTCGCCCAGCTCCCGCACGAACGAGCCGTCGAGCTTGACCACGTCGAGCGGGAAGCGGCGCAGGAAGCTGAGCGACGAATAGCCGGTGCCGAAGTCGTCGAGGGCGAGCAGCACCCCGAGCGACTTGAGGTCGCGAATGCTCGCCGTGGCGGCCTCCACGTCCTGAACGACGGCGCGCTCCGTTATCTCGAGGCAGGTGGCGCACGGCAGGCGACCGACGCCCGAGAGGGCCGCTGCCACCTCGTCGACGAGGCGCAGGCGCGGCTGCTGGAGTTGCCGCGCGGAGAGATTTGCGTAGAGCGTGAGCTCGGGCCATTCCGACGCCGCGGCTGCCGCCTGCGTCAGCACCCACCGGCCGATCGAGACGATCAGGCCGGTCTCCTCGGCGACGGGCACGAACTCGAGCGGCTCGATCAGCCCCCGCTCGGGGTGGTTCCAGCGCAGAAGCGCCTCGATGCCCACGATCCGCCCGTCCGCGAGCTCGACGATCGGCTGGTACTCGAGCTCGAACTCGCTCCGCTCCACCGCGCGTCGGAGATCGGTCTCGATGCCGATGCG
>JBKPFJ010000112.1:0-9905 GCA_046728795.1 Actinomycetota bacterium
GGCCCGGGTCGCTCAGGGGGTCCATAGATGTGCAGACAGCGGAAGATGATGGTTGGCACGCCTGAGTCGATCAGCGTCTTCTCCGCGTCGGCCTTGGCGCGGAGGTAGGCGTTGGGCGAATCCGCCGCTGCGCCCACATAGCTGAGGAAGACGATCCGTCTGACGCTGGAGCCACGCGCAGCCGCGGCGACCACCTCTGTAGTGGCGACATTCGCAGACTCGTAGGTGTCCTTGCCCTTGGGTTGCAAGGTGCCGGCCAGGTGGACGACGACCTCCGCATCGCGGATGGGTGTGGCCCAATCCCCATCTCGATTCAGCGGCGACCCGGCCCTGCGATTCGGCGAGCCGCTCCTGCAGGAGCGCTCCAACCTGTCCCGAGGCGCCGGTGATGGCGATTGGCCCCGCCATGCCACTAACCATAATCGGCAACGGCGACTATGCGCCGACTCTGGAGAGCTACGCCGGGCCAACGTGCTTGCGTCGACTACGAGTCGGCTTCAACGGGCCGCTCGACGCTCGGGCCGCGCCTCGCGCACGGCTTTCACGCCAAGCTCGATCGCCTCGTCTTCGGAGAGCGTGTTCCGCTTCTGGACGTGGCGCAGGGTTTCGCGACCGAGGGTCATCCTCGTCATCGACTCGAGCAGCTCGGGGTCACTCATCTCGGGGCGACGCTCAAGCAGCTCGCAGTCGAACTCGGCCTGTTGCTCGACCTGAAAGGGCCTCCCGGTCAGCCGCGCGGGAGCTACTCGTCCTGATGGCTCTCATTGCTCAGGTTGGTACGACGATCCGTGGGCAAAGTACGACGCGACAGGTCTGGGTCCCGAGATCGCCTCCGGCATCTCCAGCCAGATGTCAGACGACTCCTTTGTCGAGGCGCTTGACGAACTCGGCATCAAGGACGAGGTGGAGCTCTGGTCGGTTGCCGGGAGGTTCGTCAACGAGAAGATGGCTTCTACGGCCCCCTCTCGTAGCTGAGGGCACGCTTTTTAGGACTACTGCTTTCCACAAAGCAGCACTCTCGGTGCGGCAGGCCGAGGCTTTCGCAAGGGACGAGCAGCAGGCGTGATTGTCGAGACTGCCGCTCCTCGACGAACGGAGGAGTGTCGCGCGCGTCGTCGTGACGCTCCGATCGCTCGGCGCGTCCAAGTCTGGGGCGCGGCGGCCACGGCGCGCTGGAACGTCAGGCCGTGGGACCGAGCCAGCGGCGAATCCGCCAGCTCGGCGCCACACGGGGCGGGACGGACCGGCTTGGTGCAGCGGTTTGCACACCGAGTTGAACCCACCCTCTCCGTCTCCGAACGCCGCGTTAGGTTCCGCTCGTGACCCCAGGGCCGGCCGACGCTCGCGTGGACGAGATCGTCGCCTTCGCTGGCGACCTGATCGCGATCCCCACCGAGAATCCGCCTGGAACGGCCTACGACGAGTGCGTCGAGCGGATCTGCGCCGAGCTGAGCGCTCTGGCGATCGAATACGACGTCGTCGACACCGGCGACGGGGTGCTGGACCGGCGGGCGATCGTCGGCGAGATCGGCGACGAGGGGCCGCTTCTGTACCTACACGGCCACTACGACGTGGTCCCGGCCTTCAGGCGGTCTCAGTTCGACCCGCGTGTCGAGGGCGGGCGGCTCATCGGGCGGGGCGCGTCGGACATGAAGGGCGGCCTGGCGGCGATCGTCCACGCGGCGCGCCCGGCCGCCGAGGCGGGCGCGCGAATCGGTCTGGTGATCGTCCCCGACGAGGAGACGGGTGGCCGCCTTGGCGCGGAGCGCCTCGCGGCGCTCGGGCGCGTCGATCCCGGCGCCGCCGGCGCGATCGTCGCGGAGCCGACCTGGGGCACCGTTTGGCACGCCTGTCGCGGCGCCTTCACGCTGCGCGTCCGCATTCGCGGCCGGGCGGCGCACGTGGGGCTTCATTACGAGGGTGTCAACGCGTTCGACGCAGCCGTCGATGTCACTCTCGCCCTCCGGGAGCACGAGCGGGCCCTGCGCGAGCGCAGGAGCGCACTCCGCTTCTCCTCGGCCGACCCGCGAGCCCGCGAGTCGATCATGCTCGTCGGCGGCCAGTCCGGCGGCGGCACGAACTTCAACATCGTGCCCGACGAGTTCAGCTTCACGATCGATCGCCGGCCGAACGCCGACGAGGACTACGAGGACGCCAAGCGGGAGCTCCTCGCACTGCTCGGGTCGGCCAGGGAGCGCGGCGTAGACCTCGATTGGGAGGTCCTACAGGACGCGCCGAGCGCCGTGACGCCGGCGGACGGCGGCTTCGTCCGCGCGCTGACCGCCGCGGTCACGGCGATCACCGGCACGCAACCAACAGTCACCTGCTGCCCCGGGGTACTCGAGATCCGCGTCTACGATCGGCTCGGCATCCCGGCCGCTGCATTCGGACCCGGCCTGATCGAGCGCATGCACGGCCCGGACGAGGACGTCCCGATCGAGAACCTCCCCGCGGCGGCGGCGATCTACGCGCGCGTAGCGGCCGCTCTCGCCGACGGGTCCCGCCGGCCGTCTGGCTGATCACTCCGCTCGTAGAAGGCCAGCGCCACCAGCGCGCAGCCGCAGTCGCACATCAACCCGTCGAGCGGCTCCCGCCCCACGACCGCCTCGTGCTCCTCCGCGCAGACCGGGTCGGAGCAGATGAGGGTGGCCACGAGCACCGCGGCCATGCTGGGAGCGGTAGCGGACGGAATGCAGTCAGGCCGGCGCGAGGCGCGTGAAGTGCCAGAGGCGGCCGCCGAGGCGGCGCTCAACGCGCAGGCCCGCCTCCGGCGCGCGGCGTTCGAGGGCGGGGGCCGTGACCATGTGCGGGTCCCCGAAGAGCTCGCCCACCACCACGCGGCCGCCCGGCTTCAGCACGCGGCGGATCTCACGCAGGGCGGCTGCCTGGTCCGGGATCTCGCCGAGCACGGTCACCAGGTAGGCCGCGTCGAACGTTTCGTCCTCGTAGGGCAACGCGCGGGCGTCGGCTCGCGCCGGGACGAGGTTGTCGACGCCCGCCTCGGCCGCGCGGCGCATCGTGTGGTCGAGCATCTCCTGCTGGAGGTCCAGGATGTCGAGCCGGCCGTCGGGGCCGAGCCAATCCGCCACCGGCAGGGAGTAGTAGCCGGTGCCCGGGCCGACCTCGAGCATGCGCTCCCCGGGCTTCGGATCGAGCGCCTCGTGCAGCCGGGCACGCGTGATGAAGGGGTGTGGCGCCTCGACCCAGAAGCGTTGAGAGTAGGGGCACGCGGATGGGTTCTTGCGCCACCACAGCGCGGCGCCGAGCACGCCCGCGCCCGCGGCGAGCCCCACCGCTCGCAGCCGCATCAGGGCAGCTCCGAGGCGGGCACGATCAGCCGGATGTGCCGGCGGGCGAGCATCAGCACCCGCGCCTCCCAGTGGCGCCCCGAGTCGTCCAGGGCGGTGAGGGTGGCGTCCTGGAGGGTGAAGAACTCGTGGTCGCGGCGGTTGATGTGGTCGGAGAGCCGGCTGCGGTAGCCCTCGCTCGGGAGCGTCATGTCGCCCTCGATCCGGTAGCGGTCGGTCTCGACCACGATCTTCTCCCGGCGCAGGTCCACGGGCGCGCAGCCTAGCCCTTCCCCGGAAAGGCCCGCCGGGTGTACCTTCACCCACGTGCAGCGGAGCGCGGCCCTGGAGGCAGTGTTCAAGCCCGTCGAGGCGGCGACCACCTTCGAGGAGACGGTGGAGCGCCTGGGCACCGCCATCCGCCTCGGCCTGCTCGCGCCGGGGAGCCAGCTTCCCCCCGAGCGGGACCTCGCCGGGCAGCTCCACATCTCTCGCTCCACGCTGCGCCAGGCGCTGACGACGCTCGTCCAAAGCGGTCACCTGATGTCCATGCGCGGGCGGGCCGGCGGTACCTTCGTGGCGGAGGCGCCGCCCCTATCGGTCGGTCGCGAGGAGGAGCCCCTGGGCGACGAGGCCCGCGCGGTGCTCGACGAGCGGGTCGCGATCGAGGCCGGCGCCACGCTGCTCGCGGCGGAGCGGGCGGAGCCGGCGAACCTCGACCTCCTCGACCAGTTGGTCGAGCGGATGGCCGCCGCGAGCGCATTCGAGGACTACCGCCGCGCCGACGTTCGCTTCCACATCGGCGTTGCCGAGGCGGCGAATTCGCCTCGTCTGGTGACGGCCATGACCGAGGTGCAGGGCCACATGAGTGACTTGATCGCGCGCATCCCGCACCCCGAGGAGGTGCTCACGCGCTCGAACGACCAGCACCGCCGCCTGGTAGCGCTGCTGCGTCGGCGTGACTCAGGCCCGGCGGTGAAGCTGATGCGCCAGCACATCGAGGGCACCGAGCACATCCTTGCCGGACTGGTCTAGAGTCGCCGCCGCTCAGTCCTGTCGATCCGGCGCCGCCAGGGCGGCGTCCGACTCGGCTCTGAGACGCGCGCTCTCCTCGAATGTCGTCCGGAACTCACAGAGGCTCTCCGAGAGCGCCGCGAAGTCCGACCCCGGAAGCACCAGCACGTCAAGTGGGGTCAGCGCGCGCGTCGTGGCGCTGCGGGGATGACGCCCGAGCAGCGCCATCTCCCCGAAGTACTCGCAGGGCCCGAGCGTGCGGACCGCGCGGAGCTCCCCGCCGACTCGCTTCAGCACCTCGACCCGGCCGGAGAGGATCATGAACAGGCTGTCGCCGACATCGCCCTCGTCGAAGACGATCTCACCCTCCTCGTAGTGGCCCTGGGTGGCGCCGCTGCCGCCGCCAAGGTTGAGCTGCACCGGGCTTGGCGGGAGCACCAGGTCGCTCAACCATGAGATTGCGACACGGGTCTTGCGGCTGACTCCCGGGAGCTTTGACCAGTAGACGCCGCGCCACATGACCCACGCGGGCAAGCCCTGGAGGCGCACCCCACCCGGGAGCTCGGCCACCGCGCGCCGGTGGCCGAGGGCGCTGAGCTTTCCGAGGCCGGTGAACGAGGACCGGCGCAGGGGCGCACCGGAGTGGCGGGCGACGATGTTGGCGGCGAGGAGCTTGGCGTGCCGGATGGCGTGCTGCGCCGTCGGCGGGGACGGCTCCCCGGAGGGCATGGGGATCAGCGCGCAGTCCCCCACCGCCCACACGTCATCGCGGCCCTTGACGGCGATGGTGGCATCGCAGTCGAGGCGGCCGCGCGCGCTCGGCAGCGCGAGCTGCTCCACGACGGGGTTCGGTGACGACGGCACCGTCGAGATGAGCGTGCGGGTGGCGAGATGGCGACCGCCCGACAGCACGGCGCCGTGGGGACTTGCAGCCACCAGCCGCTCGCCGAGCACGAGCTCGATGCCCTGCTCGGCGAGCGCGGCGGTCGCGTAGCTCGCGAGCCGTGGCGTGAGCTCACGCTCGAGCACCTTGGTCCCCTTGTGCACGAGCACGACCCGGACGTCGCCCGGCGGGATCGACGTGTAGCTGGGGACGGCCCGTCGCAGGAAACCGTTGAGGGCGGCCGCGACCTCCGTGCCCGAGAACCCGCCGCCCGCCACGACGAAGGTGAGCATCGTCCGGCGCAGCTCCGGGTCACGCTCCACGGAGGACTGCTCCAGCACGTGGATGACGTGATTGCGGATGCGCACCGCGTCGGCGAGCGTCTTGAAGGGGAGGGCGTGCTCGGGCAAGCCAGGGACGCCCCTGAAGTCGGTGACATTCCCGAGCGCCACCACGAGGTGATCGAACGGCAGCTCAAGCGTGCGCGGCGTGAGCCCGGCGGCGAGGCTCACCACGCGCCGATCGAGATCGACTCCCTCGATCTCTCGCACGAACACACGCTCGCGCTTCAAGAGCTGCCGGAGCGGGGTGACCGTGTCGAGAATGCCCACGTCGCCCGCGATCACCTCCGGAAGCATCGGCTGGAAGACCAGGTAGTTCTCGCGGTTGACGAGCGAGACCTCTACCGGAGCGCCCTTGGCGGCGAGGCGCTCGAGGTACAGCGCCGTATAGACGCCGCCGAAGCCACCGCCCAGAACGACTACTCGGGCGGGAGCGCGACCTCGATCAGTCGCCCGCGACCGTGCATCGTCACGAGCCACGAGGGAACGCTAGCTCGCGCGAGAGACCACTTCAACGAGCGCTCGGTCGGCACCCGGCTCGTCCGGCTAAGCGCGGATCCGCTCTCCCTTGGGGTCGAAGAGCGGCTCGGCGGCGACCTCGCCACCGACCCAGCGGCCGAAGATCTCCACCTCCACGGCAGTGCCGGGCTCCGCTCGCTCGGGCGGCAGGTAGGCATATGCGATCGAACGCCCCACCGTGTAGCCATACCCGCCCGTGGTGACGCGGCCGCGGATCTGGCCGGCGATCCGAACCGGCTCGTTGCTGAGCGCCACGGAGCGCGCGTCGTCCAGTAGCAGGCAGCAAAGCCTGGTTCGCGGGCCCCGTTCCTTCGCCTCGATCAACGCCTCGCGGCCGATGAATCCGCCGTCCTTGTCGAGCTTCACGCAGAAGCCGACGCCCCCCTCGTAGGGCGTCTCGTCGGGCGTAATGTCCGCGCCCCACACGCGGTAGCCCTTCTCCAGGCGCATCGAGTCGATTGCCCGGTAGCCGCCCGCGACCATGCCGTGCGGCCGACCGGCCTCCCACAGCGCGAGCCAGAGCCCCAGGCCGTACTCCGCCGGGCAGTAGAGCTCCCAGCCCAGCTCGCCGACGTAGGTCACTCGCAGCGCACGCACGGGGACGTCGCCCACCGTGGTCTCGCGCACGCTCATATAGGGGAAGGCTTCGCTCCCGAGGGCCTGTGGAGTGAGCGGCTGCAGCACCTCGCGTGCCCGCGGGCCCCAGATGCCGAAGCAGGACCACTGGGAGGTCACGTCGTGAACCTGTGCGCTGCCGTCCTCGGGGAGGTGCTTGCGGATCCACTCGCGGTCGTGGTTGCCGAAGGCCGTGCCCGTGACGATCGAGAAGCGCTCCTCGCCCAGGCGGGCGACCGTGAAGTCGCACTCGATCCCGCCGCGGCTGTTGAGCATCTGCGTGTAGGTGATGCGGCCGACGTCGCGGGCGACCCGGTTGTCGCACAGCCGCTCCATCAGAGCCGCCGCCCCCGGCCCCTCGATCTCCATCTTGGCGAAGGAGGATTCGTCGAACAACGCCGCCGCCTCGCGGGTGGCCTCGTGCTCGGCGCCGATTGCCGGGGACCAGTGCTGGCCCGCCCAGCCGCGCGGCCGCAGCGACCCATCGCCTGCCGGCTCGTTCGAGGAGTACCAATTCACGCGCTCCCAACCCGACTTCTCGCCGAACGCCGCCCCGTGCTCGCAGTGCCAGGAGTTGGCAGCGGACAGCCGCAACGGCCGCCCGGCCTGGCGCTCGTGGTTCGGGTAGCGGATGTCGTAGTACGTCTCGTAGGTCTCGCGGATCCGCTTGAGCGTGTGCGAGGGCGAGCGGTAGTGGGTCCCGAAGCGGCGCACGTCCATCTCCCACAGGTCGAGGCTCGGCTCGCCCTCCGCGATCCACTCCGCCATCACCTTGCCGATCCCCCCGGCTCCGGCCAGTCCGTGGGCGCAGAACCCCGCCGCCACGAACAGACCGCGGACCTGGGTCTCCCCGAGACAGAACTCGTTGTCGGGGGTGAATCCCTCAGGTCCGTTGATCAGCCGGGTCACCCGGACGTCCTCCATCGCCGGTACGCGTCGGCGGGAGTTCTCGACGATCTCCTCGAAGCGGTCCCAGTCGTCTTGGAGCAGCCGGCCATTGAAGTCGGGCGGGATGGCGTCGAGCCCGCTGTCGCCACCCGCGAGGAAGGCCGGCGCGCTGTGGCGCTCGTAGCCCCCCATCACGAGGCCACCGCCCTCCTCGCGGAAGTAGATCAAGAGGTCGGGATCACGCAGGGTCGGTAGCGGCCTGGCGGGATCGCGCTCCCGGAACGGCTGCGTGACCAAGTACTCGTGCGACATCGGCACCACGGGCACGCGCACGCCCGCCATGCGCCCGATCTCGGCAGCGAACATGCCGCCCGCATTCACCACCAGCGGCGCCTCGATGTCGCCGCGCTCGGTTTCGACACCCCTCGCGTGACCGCCCTCTACGTGGATCCCGGTAACGCGCGTGCCCGTGAAGATCTCCACGCCGCCGCGGCGGGCGCCGTCGGCCAGGGCGAAGGTGAGCTGCGAGGGGTCGAGGTACCCGTCGGTTGGCAGCCAGGCGGCTCCGAGCACCCCGTCCGTCGACATCGGCGGGAACCGCTCGGCGGCTTCCTCCGCGGAGATCAGGTCGAGCGGAAGGCCGAACGTCTTGGCCCAGCCCGCCTGACGCCGCAGCTCCTCCATGCGCGCTTCGCTCGAGGCGAGCCGGAGGCTGCCGCACTCGGTCCAGCCCGGATCGAACTCCGACTCCTCGCCGAGGCGCCGGTAGAGCTCGACCGAGTACATCATCATCTTCGTGAGCGACACGGAGCCGCGCAGCTGCCCCACGAGCCCCGCTGAGTGGAACGTGGAGCCGGACGTCAACTGGTTGCGCTCGAGCAGCACCACGTCGGACCAGCCGAGCTGGCCGAGGTGGTAGGCGATCGAAGTCCCTCCTACGCCGCCCCCGATGATCACGCAGCGGGCGGCGCCGGGCAGCTCACGCCGGGGAGGCATCCGCCTCCCGGAGCCAAGCCTCGAAGCGCGGGTCCGCCCCAGCCTCGGTGAGGCGGCCGAAGTGCTTCGTCGCGTAGCCCTCGAAGTCGAAGTCGAGCTCGGAGATGCCGGTTTGGATGACGCCCCACATCGCCTCACGGAAGTCGGACATGAAGCGCATCAGCCGCAGTGCGGCGCGCTGGCGGGAGGTGGGGAGATCGTCGAAGTAGGCCTCGAGCAGGACCCCCTCCGCGTCCTCGTCCAGCCCGTTGTTGACGCTGTAGTTGCCGAGATCGAAGTATCGGTCGCCCATGCCGGCGTACTCCCAGTCGACGATGTGAATGCGTGTGCCATCGGTCAGGAAGTTGGCGGCGAGCAGGTCGTTGTGGCAGGGCACTGGCTCGTGCTCGGGACCGGTCAACGCCCGCTTGATCGCCCGGGCACGAGCGAGCGCCGGCTCGTATTCGCCCGGCGGCGTCACGCCCCGCTTTCCCGCGGTCTCGGCGTAGCGCTCCACGATCGCGAAGGAGTCGAATGTTGAGGCCAGCTGGCGACCGGAGTCGTGTACGGCGCGCAGCGCGGTCGCCACTCTCTGGATTGCGGCTGGCTCGCGCAGCTCCTCCTCGGTCATGCCCTCGCCCTCGACGAACTTCGTGACGATCACCTGCGGCTGCTCGAGCATCAAGACCACGGGAGGCGCCACGCCGAGCTCGGCGGCGAGCTGGTTCGCCTCGCATTCGGCGTCGCGGTCGATGCCGAGTAGGTTCGTGTCCTTGCCGGGGACCCGCACGACCAGGTCGCGCTCGCCGAAGGGGACCTTGAAGTTGCGATTCGTGATCCCTCCGGCCAGCGGAACCGCCTCGCCCGCGTGCTCGCCGAGGAGACCGGCGATGCGAGCCGTAATCAGCGGGATTTCATCCACGCCCGCGAGTTGACTTCCGGCCGGTGCCCGGAATATTGTCGGCGTCGGCGCACATAGGTCGGATCCTCACACCTTATGGGGTGGGTCCGCAAGCGGAGGAGGGCTAGCGATGGCCGAAGGCGGCGGAATCCAGGACCGTGACGAGCAGAAACTCGCCGAGCTCGGCTACAAACAGGAGCTGAGCCGCGGCTGGTCGCAGTTCGCGAACTTCGCGATCTCGTTTTGGATCATCTCGGTGCTGGCCGGCTGCTTTACGGTCTACGGGCAGGCGTGGAACCTGGGCGGGCCGAGCGCGCTCTCGATCGGCTGGCCGGTCGTCGCGGCGATCATCCTCACCGTCGCCTTCAGCATGTCCGAGCTCGCCTCCGCCTATCCCACGGCGGGCGGCCCCTACTGGTGGGCTCACCGGCTCGGCGGTACGGGCTGGTCGTGGTTCACCGGCTGGTTCAACGTGCTCGGGC
>JBKPFJ010000097.1:0-17464 GCA_046728795.1 Actinomycetota bacterium
CTCGCCGCTCTTCACCATCTCGTTGAAGCGGACTCCGAGCTGCTGCCGCTCGCCGTAGCCGACCCAGCAGATGCGGGCCGGCAGTCCCTGGAACGAGATCCGCTCGCTCGCCATGCGCAGCCAGCGGGCGAGCGACTCGTCGCCCGGCACCTCCTCGACGACCGCTCGGTCGGTGGCGGCGATGTCGGCCGGGTCGCCCGACAGCGCCACCCAGCGGAACGGTCCCTTCCCCTCGCAGAACAGCGGACGGATGTAGGCCGGCACGAAGCCCGGGTAGTCGAAGGCGCGCTCGAACCCGCCGAGCTTCGCCTCCGCGCGCAGGCTGTTGCCGTAGTCGAACACCTCGGCGCCGCCGTCCTTGTAGGCGACCATGGCGTAGCAGTGTGCGGCGATCGAGCGGCGTGCTCGCGCGACGTACTCCTGTGGGTCGGCCTCCCGCAGCTCGGCCGCCTCCTCGAGGGTCAGACCGCCGGGCACGTAGCCGACAAGGGGGTCGTGGGCGGCCGTCTGATCGGTGACCACGTCCGCGTGGAAGCCCCGCTCCAGCAGCGCGGGCACCACCTCCGAGGCGTTCGCGCACAGCCCCACGCTCAGCGCCCGGCGCTTGGCCTTGGCGCGCTCGCAGCGCGAGACCGCGTCGTCGAGGTCGTCGGCGCGCTCGTCGAGGTAGCGGGTCTCGAGCCGCCGCTCGATGCGCTCGGGATCGACCTCCACGCACAGGGCCACGCCGTCGTTCATGGTCACGGCGAGCGGCTGGGCCCCGCCCATCCCGCCGAGGCCGGCGGTGAGCGTGATCGTCCCCGCGAGCGTGCCCCCGAAGCGTCGCCTGGCGATCTCCGCGAAGCACTCATAGGTGCCCTGGACGATTCCCTGGCTTCCGATGTAGATCCACGACCCGGCGGTCATCTGACCGAACATCGTCAGCCCGAGCGACTCGAGCCGGCGGAACTCCTCCCAGGTGGCCCAGTCGGGGACGAGGTTCGAGTTGGCGATCAGGACGCGCGGCGCCCACTCGTGGGTGCGAAAGACGCCGACCGGCTTGCCCGACTGCACGAGCAGCGTCTCGTCGCCTGCGAGGGTGCGCAGCGTGCTGACGATCGCGTCGAAGGCCTCCCAAGAGCGCGCGGCACGCCCGGTGCCGCCGTAGACAACGAGGTCCTCGGGCCGCTCGGCCACCTCGGGGTCGAGGTTGTTCATCAGCATCCGCAGCGCGGCCTCCTGCGGCCAGCCGCGGCAAGAGAGCTCCGGTCCACGCGGGGCGCGGACGGTCCTCACTCGAGCTCTCCCACCGCGACCCCCACAGCCTCGAGCACCCGTCCCGAGGTCACGATCTCCTCGACGATGCCCAGCTCCGGCGAGAGCCACCGGTCCCCTCCCGGTCCGGGCGTCCGCTCCCGCACCGCGGCCCGGGCGGCGGCGGTCCCTGCCCCTGGCTCGAGCGGGGCCCGTAGGTCGAGCCCGCGGGACGCGCAGGCAAGCTCCACGGCCAGGATGCGGCCCACGTTCCCGATCGCCGTGCGCAGCTTGCGCGCGCTCCCCCACGCCATCGACACGTGGTCTTCCTGCATGGCACTCGTGGGGAGCGAGTCGACCGAGGCCGGTGCGGCCAGGCGGCGGTTCTCGGCCACCATCGCCGCCTGCGTGTACTGCCCGATCATCAGCCCGGAGTTCACGCCCGGGTCTTCGGCGAGGAAGGGCGGCAGCCCGTGCGAGCGGCTCGCATCTAGCAGGCGGTCGGTCCTCCGCTCGGCGATCGCACCCACCTCGGCGGCCGCGACGGCCAGGAAGTCGCAGGCGAAGGCGAGCGGGGCGCCGTGGAAGTTCCCGCAGGACTCGACCCGCCCGTCGGGCAGGATCATCGGGTTGTCGATCGCCGAGCGCAGCTCCGCGCCGGCGACCGCCTCCGCGTACCCGAGCGCGTCCCTCGCCGCTCCGTGGACCTGGGGCGCGCAGCGGAGGGAGTAGGCGTCCTGGATGCGCGGGTCGTCGTAGCGATGGCTCGCCACGATGGGCGACCCCTCCAGCAGCCGGCGCAGGTTGGCCGCACTCGCCGCCTGCCCGGGCTGGGGCCGCAGGTCGATCAGGTCGGCTGCGAAGGCGCGGTCCGTCCCAAGCAGCGCCTCCACCGACATGGCAGCGGTCACGTCCGCCACCCGCAGCAGGCGGCGAAGGTCGTGCATGGCGAGAAGCAGCATGCCGAGCGCGCCGTCCGTGCCGTTGATCAGTGCGAGCCCCTCCTTGGCGGTGAGGGTGACCGGCCCGATCCCCGCGGAACGCAGCGCCTCGACGGCGGGGACGCGGCGGCCTTGCTCGTCAAGCGCGTCCCCCTCCCCGATCAGCACCAGGGAGCAATGGGCGAGCGGCGCCAGGTCGCCGCTTGCGCCGAGCGAGCCGTGTTCGGGAACCACCGGGGTCAGGCGGGCCCTCAGCAGTGCAAGCAGCGACTCCGCCACGACGGGCCGCGCGCCCGAAAATCCCATCGCGAGCGTGCGCGCCCGCAGCAGCATCAGCGCGCGCACCACCTCCGTCTCGACGGGCGGGCCCATCCCCGCCGCGTGCGAGCGAACGAGCGCGCGCTGGAGCTCCTCGCGGCGATCCGGGGGGATCGGAGTGTTCGCGAGCGACCCGAACCCCGTGGAGACGCCGTAGACCGGCTCGTCCGAAGCCGCTAGCCGGTCCACGATCGCGGCGCTCTCCTCCATGGCCCGGCGGGCCTCGTCGGCCAGCACGACGGGCGCGCCCTCCCGGGCCACCGCGACCACGTCGGCCGGCGTCAGGCCGGTGCCGGTCAGCTCGATCGTGGCCACGAGCGCCCTCCACACGCCCCGATCGGGTGTACGCTCGCCAGAGTGGGGGACATCTGCTCTGGATCCCCTGCCAGAAAGACTCGCCGATGTTCGCGCGAGCATGCGCACTCATCCTGGCGGCCGGGAGCGTCACGCTGATCGGCTTGGTCGCCGTGAGCGCCACGCGAGCGACCCCCGCGGCGCCGCCCGTTGTCGTCCTGATTCTCGATGAGTTCCCCGGCGACAACCTGCTCGCGAGCGACGGCCGCATCGACGCCTTCCGCTACCCGGGTTTCGCCGCGCTCGCGGCGCGGGCCACTTGGTTCCCGAACGCCTCGACCGCCAACGCGTGGACCTCGAAGGCCGTCCCGGGGATCCTCGACGGCGTGCAGCCCGCCTTGGGCGTGCCGCCGACCCGGGGCGGGCACCCGCACTCGCTGTACGGTGCGCTCGTTCACGCCGGCTACGAAGTGATCGACTCGGAGGAGTCGACCCACCTCTGCCCGCCTCGCTGGTGCCGGGCGGCGGAGATCCGGCACCCGGCGTGCCGCATCCGTCACTGCCTGTTCCTCGGCGAGGGCCGGCTCCAGCGCTTCGAGCGCTGGCTGGACACGATCCGGCCCCGCGCTCAGCCCACGTTCTGGATGAAGCACCTCCTGCTGCCGCACCGTCCGTGGGTGTACCTGCCCTCGGGCCTGCGGACGGGCAACACGCCCGGCCTCCGGGGCCCGATACACGGGATGAACCGGCAGGGCGTGCGCCAGAGCCGCTTCCTCGAGCTGCACAACTACCAGCGGCACCTGCTCCAGCTTCAGTTCACCGACAGCCTCGTGGCGAGACTGCTGCACAGGCTCGTTGCGCGCGCGATGCTCGAGGAGTCGCTCGTGGTCGTGGTGGCGGACCATGGCTATTCGTTCGTGCGGGGGGCCGTGGAACATCGCGCGCTGGGCGCAGCGAACGTACATCAGATCGCGCCTGTGCCGCTCTTCATCAAGGCTCCCGGGCAGACGCAGGGCCGCATCGATGGCGCCTACGCCAGCAACCTGGACGTGACACCGACGATCGCCGAACTGCTGCACGTGCCCCTGGGGTACCAGACCGCAGGGCGGCCGGTGACCGATCCCGCCGTGAGGCAACGCCGCTCTGCGGGCCTGGCCGATGTCGTCGGCGTTCCGCCGGCGACCTACCTGCAGCGCCGCTTCGAGGCCGTCAGGCTTCGTTTGAGGCTCTTCGGCGAAGGGCCGAAAGGCCTCTACGACGGCATCGGCCCCCACCACGAGCTCGTCGGTCGGCGCGCCCGAAGCCTGCGCGCAGGGCGCCGCACGCACTGCCGCGCCCACTTCTTCGGCTCCGGCAGCCTACGCCACGTGCGTCGCGCCGGCGGAACGCTCCCCGCCCAGATCGCCGGCGACGTGCTGGGAAGCCGGAGGGGGTCCACGCGGAACGTGGCCGTCTCGGTGAATGGCCGCATCGAGGCCGTGGGCCGCAGCTTCCGGCTCCACGGCGATGGGACCGAGCACTTCTCCCTGATGGTGCCGGAGGGAGCTCTGCACGAGGGGAGGAACCGGGTGCGGCTGTTCCAGGTGGGACCCGGCCGCGTGCTCCGCCCGCTGGGGCGGGCCTAGTTCCGCCGCGCCATGCCGAGGATCTTCGGCTCGACCATCCTCGGGGAGCGCCGCGCGAAAGTCGAAGCGGCCGCAGGTCTCCATCCGGAAGCCGGCGGCCTCGATCGCCGCGCCGGTGTCGCGCGCCGGGTGGCCAGCCGCCGGCTACGAGCGACCAGAACCCGGTTCGGTCCGCGATCCGCTGGATGCGGGCGAGTCGCGGTAGTTCGGAGACCACGTGCTCGCAGAAGCGGAGCTCGCCACCGGGCGTATCACGCGTCGCAGCTCAGCGAGGGCCGCGGCCTGGTCGGGCACCGAGCACACGACGAGCGACGCCACGCCGGCGTCGACGGACCCCTCCTCGCGCGGGAGCCTATGGGCCAGGCCGTCGACGACGCGCACGGGCACCGGGGCGCCGGCCGCCGCGCGCGTGGCCTGCTCGCGCAGGTAGGCCTCCGGCTCCACCGCCACCACCTCGTCCACCGTGCCGGGGTAATTCCCGAAGTTCAGGCCGTTCCCGGCGCCCACCTCGACCACGCGGCCGGAGAGCCCGTGGAGCATCGCCCTGCGGTGATCGGCCTTGCCCTTCCGTTCGCCCTGGGGCCTGAGACACGTGAAGAGGCGAGCGAAGATCGGATGGTGGACCTTCTCGTCGTCGCCCGCCATTGCGGCGGCTAGGTCGTCTTCACCACGAAGACCGAGCACGGAGCCTTGTGGGTCACCGTGTTCGGCACGCTGCCGAGCACGCGTCGCTTCATGCCCTTGTTGCCGATCACCAGGATGTCGGCACTGCACTCCTCCGCCAGCCGCACCAGGACCTCGGCCGGATCGCCCTCGTCCATCAGGGTCCGACAGCCAACGCCCTGGCGGCGCAGGTCGTCCTCGATCCGCGCCACGATCTCGCGCAGGCGGGCGGCCGGGTTCTGGGCCCACTCGAGCTCAGTCGCCGCCACCGGCGCGTGACCGGAGTCGTGGTAGGCGCTGAGCAGCACGAGCTCGGCGTCGTAGCGGCGCGCCATGTCCGCCGCCACCCTCACCGCTTCGCCGGCCGTGGGGGAGCCGTCCGTGCCGACAGCGACCGTGGCAATCATTGCGCTGCGCAGTATCTCCGCACGGCGCCGCCCTGTCCATGGCCGAGCCGCGGGCCGAAGCCGACCCTCGGGCTCGGCGCACTATTTCAGGCAGAACAGAGCCCAGTTGTTCCCATACACCGGGTGGACGCCGGCGCAGTTCTCGAAGTCCATGCGCTCCGAGAAGAAGGAGGACGCTTCCTCGTTGCCGTAGGGGGCGATGTAGGCCTTCGTCACCAGCTCCCTGTCGAGCGCGGCGCACTCGCCGGCCCCTTTGTCGGCGTCCGGCTCCGCCTTGAGCTGGTCGGTCTTCCTGTTGATGTGGGGTCGTCGCTGTTGCTCAGGTTGAGGTTGCTGCTCTCCGTGATCGCGTCACCGCTGATCAATGGGCCGAAGAAGTCGGCCGGTGCGGGACGTCCTGCAGCCAGTTGGTGAACCCGGTCTGGGCCTTCCTCTTCCGGCTTCCGACGGCCTGAAAGTAGACCTGGTCGCTGAGAAGCTTGGTGCTGGCCTCGAACCCGCTCTGGTCGAGCAGGTCGCGGTAGTACTCGCCAATCGCGGGTGCGGGGGGTGTGCTCTCCGTCCACGCGGTGACCTTCATGCCCTTGTAGCCGGACCTGTCGACGAGCGACTCGCCTTCTCGACGTCGCCGGGGCCGTCGGGATCGCCGAATGGCCACCGTTCGTTCGGCTTGTAGCCGGGCACCCTGGCGGCAGGAAGTTGCACGTGGGCCTCAACCGTCCGCCGAAGATGCGCTGAAGCGCCCGGCTGTCGAGCGCGTAGTTGACGGCCTCCCGCACTTCGCGGCTGTCGAACGGCTTCGTCCGCACGTTCATGAAGAAGTAGTAGACGTTGGGCGGAGTGGGATCCTCGCGATACCGGTCTCCGTACTTCGCCCTCACCTCCGGTAGCAGGGTCGGCGCTCACGCGCTCGGTCATGAAGTCGAGACGCCCGTCGATCACGTCTTGGGTCATGCGGGGCACGCTGCCGCGCACGACCCCCGTGATCTTGTCCGTGCGACCCGGCTCGATGCCCGGGATGTCGAAGGCCCTGTTCCTCGTGAGGACGAACTCTCTCGGCTCGGGTCGACGATCTTCAGCCTGTAGCGCCCGAGGCCGGGCGGCGGCCGATCGGTAAGGCTCTTGAACGGCATACTTTTCCCGCACGGCACGCCTGCCGCACGCCCTCGTGGGATTGACCGCACGTCCCCGCGCCGGACACAGCCGCGCTCATCCGGAGGGGTGGCGGTAGCTGTCGGGGTTCCCCTCGAGCCAGCGGGCGAACGAGCGCGGCGGGTGCCCGGCCACGCGTTCGACCGCGTCGCTCACGCGCTCGAGCTCCCCGGCCGCGATCGCAGCGTAGGTCGTGACCCCACCCTCGATCATCCAAACCGGCGCGCCGCGCCGGGCGCCCGCGAGGCGCGCGCCTCCTCGAGGGTCTCCGGTACGTACCTCGCCGGGCGGCCGGCGTAGCGCGAGAGCTGGTCGGCGCCCTCCTCGAGGGTGAAGGCCTCGCGGCCGGTGACGTCATAGGCGCGGGACGATGGGCTCAGTTCTCGACGAAGTAGGCGCCGCTGCCCTGGCCGCTCGAGAAGTAGCGGCTCGTGATGGTCTTCTTGCGAGTGAAGAACTCGACCGCGTCGGGGCCGTGCGCGTGCAGGTCGCCGAGGAAGGAGTCCTTCCAGCCGGAGAACGGGAAGAACGCCACCGGCGCCGCCACGCCGATGTTCACTCCGATCATCCCGGCCTCGACCTGGTGGCGGAAGCGGCGCACCGCCGCGCCGCTCTCGGTGAAGATCGAGACGCCGTTGCCGAACCGCGAGCGCCCCACGTTCTCCTTGGCCTCGTCGAGCGTGCCGGCGCGGATGACGGACAGGACCGGACCGAAGATCTCTTCGCGGGCGGCATCCATCTCGGGCGTTACCTCGTCGATGATCGTGGGCCCGACGAAGCAGCCCGGCGCCTGCCCCGCGCCGCGGCCGTCGACCGCGACGGTCGCGCCGTCGTCGGCGGCCTGTCCGATCGCGCCCTCGACGCGATCGCGCGCCTTCTCCGAGATCACCGGCCCCACGTCCACGCTCTCGTCGAGCCCGTCGCCCACCCGCAGCGCCTGCGTGGCCTCCCGCAGCGGCGGCAGCAGGCGATCGTGGGCGTCCCCCACGGTCACGACGACGGAGCCGGCCATGCAACGCTGGCCCGCCGCCCCGAAGGCGGAGCCGATGATCCCGGCGACCGTCTTGTCGACGACGGCGTCGGGCATCACGACCATGTGGTTCTTCGCGCCGCCCAGCGCCTGCACCCGCTTGCCGGCCTTGGCCGCGCGCTCGTAGACGATCCTGGCCACGGGCGCGGAGCCCACGAACGACACGGCGTCGATGCCCGGGTGGTGGAGGATGCCCTCGACCACCTCGCGGCCGCCGTTGACGAGGTTGACGACGCCGGGCGGCAGCCCGAGCGAGTCGAGCACGTCGAAGGCGATCTGCTGGGTCAGTGGCACCTGCTCGGAGGGCTTTAGGACGAACGTGTTCCCGCACGCGATAGCAAACGGCAGGAACCAGAACGGCACCATCGCCGGGAAGTTGAACGGCACGATCGCCGCGCAGACGCCGACGGGCTGGCGGACGGTCTCCGCGTCGACGTTTCGCGAGACGTCTTCGAGGATGCGCCCCTGCATGGTGGTGGGAACCGCGCAGGCGCACTCGACCATCTCGATCATGCGCGCCACCTCCGCACGGGCGTCCACGAGCGTCTTGCCCATCTCGGTCGTGACGGAGCGGGCGAGCTCCTCGCGACGTGAGTCGAGCCCCTCGCGTAGTGCGAACAGGCGGCGTCCGCGCTCGATCACGCTGACCGCGCGCCAGGTGGGGAGCGCCTCGCGGGCGGCGCGCACGGCGGCGTCGAGGTCGCCCGCCGAGGAGAGCGGCACCCGCGCGAGCACCTCGCCGGTTGCGGGGTTGGTGACGTCGAGCGCCTCCGATGATCCGGACGGCGTCCAGCGGCCGGCGATGTAGTTGTCCAGCAGGCGGGTCTGAGTCGGGGTCGTGGTCATGGGGTGACCGTCCATTCGTGGTCGGGGTCGGTGGCCACGGCCCACGCGCGCCGGGGGCCGGCCATCACGTTCAGGTAGTACACCGCGTACCCGGGCGGCGCCGACACGGTGTGGTAACCGCGCGGCACGAGCACGATGTCGCGGTCGCGCGCCGCGACCGTCTCGTCGAGCTCGCCATCGCCGGTGTAGACGCGCTGCAGCGCAAAGCCATGCTCGGGCTCGATGCGGTGGTAGTACGTCTCCTCGAGCAGCGACTCGTCGGGCAAGGCGTCGCGGTCGTGCTTGTGGGGCGGATAGCTCGACCAGTGGCCGGGTGGCGTGAGCACCTCGCAGACGAGGAGCGAGTCGGCTTCCCGGTCGTTCATCAGGATCGGGTGGATGCGCCGCTCGTGCGCGTCGTGCCCGCGGATCTCGACCTCCACCTCCTCGGCCGGGAGCACGCGCGCCTCGGCGCCGTCGGCGGCGGGAGCGGTGCAGAGACCGAGCTCCGCGCCGCTGCCGCCGGCCTCCAGCGCGTAGGCGGTCCCCGGGGGCAGGTACGCGGCGTCTGGCAGCCCGGAGAACGGGTCGGGACGCCCGCCGAGGTCGGGCCAGCTCCCCTGCTCGGAGCGCACGTCGATGGAGCCCGCCACCACAACCGCGCACAGCTCGCGGTCGCCGGTCTCCCGTTCCAGCGTCTCACCTGGCTCGAGCTGCGCTACCTCGAAGCCGACGTAGTCCCAGCCGGCCGAACCCGGGGTCACGGTGGCCGAGCGGACGAGCAGGGCGCTCATCCGCTCCCCTCCACGTACTGGCGCTGCGCGCGGCGGGCGCGCTCGTATTCGGAGCGCGCCTCGCGCACGGCGGGGTCGTCGGCGACCTCAGCCACCGGCACGTCCCACCAGCTCTCGTAGCTCGGCACGCCCGCGTAGCGGTCAACCTCGATGTGCACGACGACCGTGCCCGTCTCTCCGCGGGCCCGCTCCAGTGCGCCGCGCAGCTCGTCGATCGAGCCTGTCCGCAGCACCTTGGCGCCGAGCCCCTCTGCGCTCGTTGCCAGGTCGATGGGAAGCGGCTCGAGCTCGCCGGCGGGCCCGTCGCCGCCCGGCGCGTCGAGCGGCTGGGCGCCGTCGGCTGCCCCCCGGTAGTGGGTGCCGAACCCGGCCGAGCCGACGGAGCGGGAGAGGGCCCCGATCGAGGCGTAGCCGTGGTTGTCGACCAGCACCACCACGAGCTTCACCCCCAGCGCGACGGCCGTCACGAGGTCGCCGGGCATCATCAGGTACGAGCCGTCCCCGACCATCACGAAGACCTCCCGCTCGGGCGCGGCCAGCTTCACGCCCATGCCGCCGGGGATCTCATAGCCCATGCAGGAGTAGCCGTACTCGACGTGATAGCCCTTGTGGTCGCGCGCTCGCCAGAGCTTGTGCAGGTCGCCGGGCATCGATCCCGCGGCGCAGACCACGACGTCCTTCGGCCCGGCGGCCGCGTTCACGGCGCCGATCACCTCGGCCTGGCTCGGCAACGGAGAGTGCCGTGCGCTCACGAGCCGCTCCACCTCCTGGGCCCAGGCCGCCGCCTCGTCGGCGGACCGCCGCTCCCACATGGGATCGACGCGATGCCCCGCCAGCGCGCCACGCAGCTGCTCGAGCGCCACACGCGCGTCGGCCACCACGGCGAGGCCGCTGTGCTTGGCGGCGTCGAACGCGGTCACGTTCACGTTCACGAAGCGCACGCCGGGATCCTGGAAGGCCGACTTCGAGGAGGTGGTGAAGTCGCTCCAGCGGGTCCCCACGCCGATCACGAGGTCCGCCTCGCGCGCCAGCCGGTTCGCGGCGGCGGTGCCGGTGGCGCCCACCGCGCCGAGCGCCGCCGGATGCTCGGAGGGCAGGGCCCCGCGGCCGGCCTGGGTCTCGCAGACCGGGATCCCAGTGGCCTCGGCCAGCGCCCGCAGCTCCTCCGTCGCCTCCGCGTAGATCACCCCGCCCCCGGCCACGATCAGCGGCCTGCTCGCGCCGCGGACGAGCTCGGCCGCGCGCAGGAGCGCGGCGGGGTCGGGCGGCTGGCGCCACATGGGCCAGACCCGTGGCTCGAGGAAGGCCTCGGGGACCTCCACCGCCTCGGCCTGCACGTCCTCGGGCAGGGCGAGCGTGACGGCGCCCGTCTCCGCCGGGTCGGTGAGGACCCGCATCGCCTCGAGGGCCGCCGGGACGAGCTGCTCCGGACGCTCGATGCGGTCGAAGAACCGGGACACGGGACGGAAGCAGTCGTTCACCGAGACCGTGGCGTCCTGCGGCGCCTCGAGCTGCTGGAGCACCGGATGAGGCAGGCGGGAGGCGAATGTGTCACCTGGAAGCAGCAGCACCGGCAGCCGGTTGATAGTGGCGAGAGCCGCCCCGGTGACCATGTTGGTGGCGCCGGGGCCGACCGAGCTGGTACATGCGAAGGCCCCCAGACGATTCAGCTGGCGTGCGTAGCCCGACGCGACGTGCACCATGGCCTGCTCGTTGCGCGCCTGGCGGTAGGGCAGCAGGTCCTGGTGCTGCTTGAGCGCCTGCCCGAGCCCGGCCAGGTTGCCGTGCCCGAAGATGCCGAAGCATCCGGCGAAGAACCGCCTCCGCTCGCCGTCGCGCTCGACCTCCTGGACGCCGAGAAAGCGCACGAGCGCCTGGGCCACGGTGAGCCTGACGCTCATGCCCGGGCCCCCTCGGCAGCGAGCGGCTCGAGCTCCGCGAGCGTGGGCATGGCGTCGGCGCAGGCGAGCTGCGAGGCGACGAGCGCGCCCGCGGCGTTGGCCAGCCGGAGCGCGCGCTCGAGCTCCCAGCCCTGGAGCAGCCCGTAGACGAGGGCGCCGCCGAAGGCGTCGCCCGCGCCCAGCCCGTTGACCACCTCGAGGCGCACCGGCTCGACCTCGATCAGCCGCTCGCGGGTGGCCGCCAGCACGCCCTCGGGACCGCGCTTCACGACCGCCACCTCGACGCCCAGCTCGAGCAACGCGGCGGCGGCCTCGTGCGGGTCACGGGTGCCCACGGCCATCTCGGCCTCCTCGCGGTTGCCCACCGCCACGGTGGCGTGCTCGAGCGCCGCGCGTGCGCAGCGCGTCGCCTCGGACGCGTCGCTCCAGAACATCGGCCGGTGATCGAGGTCGTGAATGGTGATTCGCTCCGCGGGGCGTCCGGCCCCGCGGTCTGATGATGACGGTCGACCGCCGGTCTCCCGTGACCGGTCTGGCTCGGCCGGACCTCCCCCCTCCGGCGCTTCGTCGCGCGCGGCGAGCGCGGCCAGCGTGGCGGCGCGGCTCGGCTCGGCGGACAACCCCGTGCCGGTGGTCCAGAAGACCCGCGCCCGGCGGATCTCCTCGAGGTCGAGCTCGTGCGGCGCGATCGTCATGTCGGGCGCGGTGGGCTCGCGGTAGAAGAGCAGCGGGAAGTGGTCTGGCGGGAAGATCTCGCAGAAGACCACCGGCGTGCGCAGCCTGGGGTGGGTCCCGACGAAGCGCGACTCGACGCCGAAGCCCTCCAGCGCCTCCCGCACGTACGGACCGAAGGGATCGTCGCCCACCTTCGTGATCACCCCAGCGCGCGCGCCGAGCCGGGCGGCGGCAACCGCCACGTTGGTGGCGCTCCCGCCGAGCGACTTCGCGAAGCTGCGCACGTCCTTGAGCGCGACCCCGGACTGCTCCGGGTAGAGGTCGACGCCCACCCGTCCCATGGTGATGAGGTCGAAGCGCCCGTCGCTCATGCGCTCGCCTCCTCCCAGGCTGCGATGCGCCCGGTCTCGCGCTCAGCGCGCATCCGCGCCAGGAGCGTGCGGACGCCCGGCAGCTCGACGTCCAGGGCGAGCGCGGTCGCGCGGGCGCCGAGGCTCGTGTCGTACGGCACCGGAGCCGGCGGCAGGTCCGCGGGTTCGGGGGGGCCGAAGTCGAGCAGCCCGCTGTCGAGCTCGAAGGCGTCCGTGGCTCGCCGGGCCAGCTCCACGCGGTCGATCGTCTCACCGCCGCAACAGTGGAAGGTGCCGTCCAGCCCACGGTCGAGGATCCGCCACATCAGGTCGGCCGCGTCGCTCGCGAGCGTCGGCGTGGCGACCATGTTGACAGTCGGGCTCCGCCAAACCATGAAGCGCTCTCCGGCGCTCAGGGCGTCGACCAGGGAGCTCACGAAGTAGCCGAAGCCCGCGTCCTGGCGGCGGGGCGCGTCGGGGCGGGCCCAGTGCACCCCGTTCACGCCGGAGATGCGGGCCACCGCGCCCCGGTCGGCCCGCTCCAGGAGCACCAGCTCGCTCGCGGCCTTCAGGAACCCGTACGCGTTGATCGGGTTCGGGGGTGTGTCCTCGGTGGCGCCGCCCTGCGTGCCGTCGAATACCCAGTCGGTCGAGATGAGCAGCGCCCGGGCGCCGGCCGCATTGGCGGCCTCGGCGAGGTTGCCTGTCGCGCCCACGTAGCTGTCCCAGGCGTGGCGGCGGTCGGTGTAGAGCGCCCCGAAGTCGTTCAGGATCGCCCCGTGCAGCACGGCGTCAGGCCGGAAGTCGAGCACGCTGCGCCGCACGGCCCCGGGGTCGGTCAGGTCCACCGGGGCCCAGTCGTAGGGCACGCCCTCGGGCGGGCGGCGGCGATGGACCGGGCAGAACAGCTCGACGCCGTGGCGCTGCGCGAACACGCGGACCAAGTTCGACCCGACGAAGCCCGTGGCGCCCGTCAGGTAGACCCTCATGGTCGGCCGTCCACTTCCTCGATCTGCACGGGACGTCGCTCCTGCAGGGAGCGTCCCGCCGCCAGGCCGATCACCAGCGGGGCCCGGGCGTCCTCCGGCCCGACCGGCGTGGGCTCCCCGGCGAGGACGGCGCGCACGAAGGCCTCCCACTCACGCAGGTAGCTCGGGATGTAGCGCTCGAGGAAGAAGTAGGGCAGCGCCGGCATGCGCGTGCCCTCCTCCGTCCACACCACGCCGGAGTGCCTCAGCGGGTTCTCGGAGGCCGCCATGCCGAGCGATCCGAAGACCTCCACGCGCTGGTCGAAGCCATAGGCGGCGCGGCGGCTGTTGTCGATCGCGGTGATGCAGCCGTCCCCGTGCGTCAGCACGACGAGCGCGGTGTCCACGTCGCCCACCTCCCGGTAGGCGGGGTCGATCCGCAGCGCGCCGCGCGCGTAGACCTCCACGACCTCGCTCCCCGTCAGGTAGCGGGCCATGTCGAAGTCGTGGATCGTCATGTCTAGGAAGATGCCGCCGGAGACGCGAACGTACTCGGCCGGCGGCGGGACCGGGTCGCGACTCGAGATGCGCACGAGATGGGGCTCGCCCACGCTACCGTCGGCCACCGCGTCATGGATGGACTGATGGGCCGGATCGAAGCGCCGGTTGAAGCCGATCTGGAAGGGCGTGCCAGCGTCGGCCACCGCCTTCAGCGCCCGGTCCACCTCCGCCAGGTCGTGCGAGACCGGCTTCTCGCAGAAGATGGCCTTGCCCACTCTCGCCGCTCGCACGACCAGCTCGGCATGGGTCTCGGTGCTGGAGCAGATCGCCACGGCGTCGACGTCCGGGTCGGAGATCAGCTCGTCCGCGCTGCGCGGCGCCGACACGCCGAGTTCCTCGGCCAGCGCCGATGCCGCGTCGGCGCGCACGTCGTGCACCGCGGCGAGGGCGGCGCCCGGCACGCGCGACGCCAGCAGCTCCGCGTGCATCCGGCCGATCCGGCCCGCGCCGATGACGCCAACGTTCAGCGTCCTGGCCGCCGTCGTCATCACTCCTCCCGCAGGGACACGACGTCCTCCCACTGGCCCGACTGGGCCGAGCGCAGCAGCGCAGCCTGGACGGAGACCCACTCGACCGCCTCGGCGAAGCCCGGCTCGAAGGGGCGCTCCTCGGCCACCGCCCGGCAGAACTCGTAGTCCTCGATGACCACGAGGTCCTCGAAGCCGATCGGGTTCGCGCTACCGGGCACGAAGTGCCCGTGGTACGGGAAGCGGTCGCCGCCGAAGACGGTCGTGTACCCGGTATGGCGCTCGTCCGAGGCCAGGTAGAGCCCCAACTCGTTCATGCGCTCGAGATTCCAGCCCAGCGCGCCCCGCGTGCCGTAGGCGTCGAACGCCATCTGGCTCTCGGGACCCATCATGGTTCGGCTGGCCTCGAAGCTGCCGCGCGCTCCCGACGCGAACTCGCAGAGCATGGCCGCATAGTCCTCGTTGGTCACCGCTCCGCGCGGGTCCTCGGGATCGCCGCGCCCGTAGTGGGTACCCTCGCCGGGCTTCGGCAACGGGCGCTCGCGGATGTAGGTCTCGGTCGTGCCCACGACACGGGTGATCGGCCCGGCGAGCATGAGCGCGAGGTCGACGGCGTGCGAGAGCAGGTCGCTCGTCACGCCGTAGCCGCCCTCGTCGACGAGGAAGCGCCAGGAGAGCAGGCCGAGCGGGTCGTTCCCGTACATCGAGAAGAAGCGGCCGCGGTAGTTCGTGAGCTCTCCCAGCCGACCCTCCGCGATCAGCTCGGCGGCGTAGCGCACGAGCGGCGCCCAGCGGAAGTTGTGCCCAACGCCGCTGATCACACCGGCCCCGCGCGCGGCGCGCTCCGCGCGGACGGTCTGCTCAGGGGTGCCGCCCACCGGCTTCTCGCAGAAGACGTGCTTCCCGGCCTCCGCCGCCGCCTCCACCAGCTCGACGTGGAGCATGTTGGGGGCGGCGACGAACACCACGTCGACGCCCGGGTCGTCGATGACGCGCCGCCAGTCGTCGGTGCCCTCGCCGTAGCTGAACGAGTCGACCGCGTCGCGCCAGCGCTGCGGCGTCGAGTCGGCGCAGATGACGAGCTCCGGCTCGAAGGCCCGCTCCGCGAACAGGGTGGGGATCCGCTGCAGCGAGCGGCTGTGCGCCTGGCCGAGCCAGCCGAAGCCCACGAGCCCCACGCCGATCCGCCGACGCGCCGCGCCCCGCTCGGCCACGGCGGCGCCGGGCTGCCGAGCGCCTGCGGTCACGTCTTGCCGGGGCCGTCCAGCGACCGCTCGAGCTCGTGCGTGAGCCCCTCGAGCTCGGCCCCGCCGGCCATCATCGTGACCAGCTCGTCGCGGCTGATCTCGCCGCGCTCCCAGGAGCCCATCAGCTGGCCGCGGTTCAGTACGACGAACCGGTCCCCGACCGGGAAGGCGTGGTGCGGGTTGTGGGTGATGAAGATCACCCCCACCCCGCGGTCGCGGGCCTGGGCGATGTAGCGGAGCACGATGCCGGACTGCTTGACGCCTAGCGCAGACGTCGGCTCGTCGAGGATCAGCACCTTGGCGCCGAAGTAGATGGCGCGCGAGATGGCGACCGCCTGGCGCTCGCCGCCCGAGAGCGTGCCTACCGGCTGGTCGGGGTCGCGGACGTCGATACCCATCTTCGCCATCTCCTGGCGCATGATCCGCTGCGCCGCCCCCACGTCGAGGATCCGCACTGGGCCCAGCTGGCGCGTCGGCTCGGAGCCGAGGAAGAAGTTGCGCCAGATCGACATCAGCGGGACGGTGGCTAGATCCTGGAAGACCGTCGCGATCCCTCGGGAGCGCGCGTCGCGCGGCGAGTGGAGCTTCGTCGGCTCGCCGTTCATCAGGAGCTCGCCCTCGTCGTGCTGGTGCACGCCCGAGAGGATCTTGATGAAGGTCGACTTGCCGGCTCCGTTGTCGCCGAGCACGCAGGTCACCTGGCCCTCGAGCACCCGGACCGAGACGTCCTGCAGCGCGTTGACGCTGCCGAAGTGCTTCGAGACGCCGCGCGTCTCGAGCAGCGGGGTGTGGCCGTTGCCCGTCATCTCCTCGCTCCTTCCGCGCTACGTCGTACGAAGTTGTTCACCAGCACCGCCAGCAGCAGGATCACGCCGAGGAAGAGGAAGCGCCAATCGGTGTTCCAGCCCGAGAACTGGATGCCGATGAAGGCCATCCCCACGATCAGCGCCCCGATCGACGCGCCGACGGCGGAGCCGAAGCCGCCGGTGAGCACGCAGCCGCCCACCACCGCGGCGATGATGTAAGTGAACTCGTCTCCGACCCCCTGGCTCGCCTGGATCGAGGCCAGGCGCAGGGCGATCATGATCCCGACGAGGGCTGAGCACAGCGCCGTCGTCATGAACAGGCCGATCTTCACCTTGCTGACCGGCACGCCCACGTTGCGGGCCGCGTTCGCGTCGCCGCCGACGCCGAAGATCCAGTTCCCGACGCGCGTGCGCGCGAGGACGAACGTGGCCAGCGCCGTGATCCCGATCCACCAGAGCACGGTCACGCGGAAGTCGTGCGGCGACCAGAACGAGCCGCCGAGGATCTTGAAGGCCCCGTCGTAGCCGCTCGCGTCGGACAGCCCCGCGACGCGCACGGTCCCGGTGATCGCCTTGGTGACGCCGAGGTTGACGCCTTGGAGAACGAAGAAGGTCGCGAGCGTGACTATGAAGCTGGGCAGCTTGGTCCGCGTGACCACCATCCCGTTGATGAAGCCCACGGCGGCGGCGAACACGAGGGTCAGGAGGATCGCCACCCACATGTTCATGTCGAGCTCCGTGGCCAGGATCCCCATCAAGAGGCCCGCGCTGCCGGTCATGACGCCGGCGGAGAGGTCGAACTCGCCGCCGATCATCAGCAGCGCCACCGCCACAGCGGGGATTCCGAGCGTCGAAGCGACGTCGGTCCAGTTTGCGGCGCCGTCGAGCTTGCCGAACTCGGACGTGGTGACGACGAAGAAGAGTCCCACGGCTATCGCCGCGAGCAGGGCGCCGAGCTCGGGACGCCGCAGCATGCGCGTCAGGAGCCTTACGTGCGCCAGCCGATCGTCGACGACGTCGAGCGTCGGTGGCGGCGTCGGCGGCGGCGCCGCGGCTGTCGTGTGATCAGTCATCGCATCTCATCCCTCCTGACGGACTTGGCCGCGGGCGGGCCCGGGGGGGCCGCCCCGGCGCCCCCCCGGGACCCCGGGGGCCCGGGCGCCCCCCTGGACCCCCGGGCCGCGGTGGGCGTTTGACCCACACCCCC
>JBKPFJ010000095.1:0-15756 GCA_046728795.1 Actinomycetota bacterium
ACAAGAAGGAGCATGGACTCCAGCGCTGGATCGAGGGGCCTGAGCTCGACCCGGGGGAGCGCTGCCTGATCGTCGAGGACGTCGTCACCACCGGCGGCTCCACGATCGCCGCCATCGAGCGGGTCCGCGAGGAGGGCCTCGAGGTGGCGGGAGTCGTGAGCGTGCTGGACCGGCTGGCGGGCGGGGCCGAGGCGATCGAGGCCGCGACCGAGGCGCCCTACGTGGCGCTCACCACGATCGACGACGTCTACCCGGAGCGCCCCGACCGCTGAGCCCGGAGCGTCCGGAGCATCCGGTCGACGATGCGATCGTCCCGCCGGAGCCGGGCTCGCGCGTTGCGGAACACCACCACAGCGAACGTGACCACGCCGGGCTGCTGAAAGGCGGCCAGGCTGATCCGCTGCGCACGCCTGCTCGTGCGCACCTTGCCGGCGGCGTCGACGCGCGTCGCGCGGAATGGAGTTCCGCGCACCACCAGGACGCGCGGGGAGATCCGTCCCTCGAAGCCCGGAAGCGCCGCGATGGTACGTCTCGCGTAGCTGGCGGGCAGCGTGTCCTTGCCGGCCGCGCTTCGATCCGCGATGGAGATCGCCACCAGCCGGTCGCGGGAGCGTATGAGCGTTGCGCCGCGCTTTGTCCGTGAGTCCCAGCGATCCGGCACGGCCATGGTAAATCCGGCCTGCGCGTTCTCGACGCTGTGCCAGCCCGGCGGGGGGTGAACCGGCCGCTCGGAGGGGCCGGAGCTCTGCTGCGGCGTCGTGTCAGCCCCGTCCTCCCCGCCGCCACAGGCCGCTAGGACGGCCAACAGCGGAAGCCAGGACAGGCGGCGCACGTCCTGGCGCAGTACCTAGTGGCCGACGTCGCTGCGGGACGCTTCGGCGCCCTGGCCGTCGGACTCACCGGGCTCCGCCCGCCCGGCGGGCTCGCCGCCGACCAGCTCTTCGAGGTGAGTGGCGAGCCGGTGAATCTCGTCGAACAGCCTTCGCCTCTCCTCTTCGATCGCGTCGGTGTCCGAGCGCAGCTCATTCACCCGCTGTTCGGCCTTGCCCTGGAGCACCGCCATTTCCTGCTCGCGGCGCGCGAGCCTTTTCGCTCCCTCCTCCTCCGCCCGGGCGACGATCTGCTCCGCCTGGGCCTTGGCCTGGGCAATGATCTCGCTCGCCTCCTGCCGGGCGCGGCCGGTCGCCTCCTTGGCCTCGTCCTGCGACTTCTGGGCCTTCCCCTTGGCCTGGGCGATGATGTCGGCGGCCTCGGCGCGCCCGCGCGCAGTCGTCTCCTCGGCCTCGGACCTCGAAGTGACGGTGATTTCTTCCGCCGTCTCCCTGGCCCGCTGGAGGATGCCGCTGGTCTGCTCGCCAACGCGGTCGAGTGCGTGCCTCACGGCGGACTCCGGCGAGGCGCTCACCTCCAGCTCGGCTATCAGGCGATTGACCTTCTCGACGTATGCGTCCACCGCCCGCCGGCTGTAGCCGCCCACCGCCGTCGGGAAGGAGACGTCCCGGATATCGGCCGGCACCCGGCCCTGGCCGCGTGAGCGCGGCTCTAGTGTCGGCGGCGGTTGCCGATCTCCCCGGCTCGTGCGGCCCCGATTCTCCTCGGCCACGCGCGCAGTATGACCGACGTCCCGCCGTCCTGGAAGCGCCGGCCCCACGCTTGGGGTCGATCAGGGGGGCTCCCTCAGTCCCGCGGCCTCGAGGGCCTCGGCGTGGTCCAGGACGTCGTGCTGGCGGATCACTCTGCCGTCGTTCAGCGTCCCCCGGCAAGGCGACTGGCGCCAGGGACGGCGTGAACGTACGCGGGGGCTCAGCCCGCCTCGTCGGAGAGCGCCGGCAAGGACGACGGCGGACCGAGCTCCTCCGCCGCCTCGATCTCGACCACCCGCAGTCGCGTACGGCCGAGCAGCTCGTCACGCTGGGGCGACGGCGGGCTCGCTTCGATCTGTCGCGCCAGTCGCCGCAGCTGCATCACCCGCTCGTCCTGTGGAAGCGCCATCGTCCAAACCTCGTGGTGCGTGACGGACCCGCCCCGGCGGGCTCGATCCAATACCCAGGACCACCTCTTTTCATTCCCGCCCGCGCGCGATTGGCCGGGCGCAAGAGCTCGGCTCAGGCCACGAAGCGCTCCGGCTCACGAGCGAACTCGCCAGCACAGGCGAGCGTGCAGAAGAAGTAGACCGCGCCTTCATGCCGGAGCCTGCCGGCCGCGCGGTCCGGGTCGACGGCCATCCGACAGACGGGATCGACTGGGAGTTCGCCCTGTGTTGATTCGCTTTTGCGCATTGCCGCGAAGATCTCCACCGGCTCACGAACGTTGCGCAGCACTTCGCGACCCCGGGACTCATAGAACACGCCTCCGAGCTGGGGTGCGAGCGCAGCGGTCTTTCCCGTCAACAGGACCTCACCACCGCTTGCGAGCCCGGACACGCGCGCCGCGAGGTTGACCGTCGCGCCGAAGTAGTCGCCATCCCGTTCGATGGCATTCCCGTGATGGAGGCCGACGCGCACGGCCGGGGCCCCGTGGCCCCGCATCAGGCCCTGGGTGATCTTCAAGCCCAACAGGACCGCCTCGCCAGGGTCGGGGACGCGCAGCATCAGGGCATCCCCGATGGTCTTCACATGAGCGCCGCCGGGGGGCAGCTCGCCTCGGACCGCGGCGCAGAAGTCCGCCACGAGGCTCGCTGCCTGCTCGTCCCCGTGCGCCTCCGTCAGAGCGGTGAACCCGGCGATGTCGGCAAAGACAAAGGTCGCGGCCGATGAGGTCAAGATGATTTCGGATCGAATGAAGCGAGCTTCAGCTACTCCTCGACGCTGAAGCTGAACATCATGCCGCTCTCGTGGTGCTCGGCGATGTGGCAGTGTGCCATCCACAGGCCGGGGTTCGTGACGTCCAACAGGATGTCGACCGTCTCGCCGGCCCGAACCAGCACGGTGTCCTTCCACACCAGGTTGGACTCGACCACGTCGTCGCGGCTGAGGATCAGGAAGCGGCCCGCGCCGTGGACGTGGAAGGGATGGTGCATCGGATGGTCTCCGGCCATCTCGTTGAGCAACCGGATCTTGATCCGGTCGCCGACCCGGAAGCGCCAGTCGATCGCGGCGTTCTCGGCGCCGGTCTCACGGTCGATCAGCTTCCAGCGCATGTTGGCCGGGGTCGTCAGCCGGTTCACCTCGACCATGTCGTCTTCCCACTCGATCCCGTCGGCTGCGGCATGGTCGTGACCCTCGTGCTCGTGACCGCCCCCGGCCTCGGCGACCACCTCCGCCGGCAGTAGCTTCATCCCGCACTGCGGGCAGTGGCCGGGCTCGTCGCTGACGACCTCGGGGTGCATCGGACAGATGTAGCTCGTCGCCGGCGCCTCGACCGGCAGCAGCTTCATCCCGCACTGCGGGCAGTGGCCGGGCGCCTCGCTGACGACCTCGGGGTGCATCGGACAGGTGAACACAATTGGGCCGCCCCCTTCGGGGGCACCGATGTCCATCTCCGCGATGAGGGCGAGGATCTTGTCCGGCTCGGCGTCGAAATACGGGCCGATCCGTTCCCTTTCGGCCACTAGGTCGGCGTTCGTCCGCAAGGTCTCGAACTGCTGGTCGAGGGCCGGCTCGACGCGCTCCTCGCTCACCCGGATTGCGGCCAGCGGGTAGATCCTCGCCGGAGTGCGATGCTCCAGCGTCAGGTCGCCGGGGCGGTCGAACAGCACGTCGACCACCACACGCTCCGACGGCGCGAGGACCACGTCCTCGACGAACTCGTCGTGCTCCGCACGGCCGCTGTCGCCGCCCACCAGCTTCATGCGCGCCCCGGGCAGCGCCACCTTGAAGACCCGGGTGTTGGCCGTGTTCGTCAGGTAGACGCGGACGACCTCACCGAGCTTCGCGCTCAGCGAGAGATCCGTCTCACCGCCCACCAGCAGCGTGTCGCCGAAGCGGCCCATCGCGGCGTGGGTCGTCTCGGAGCGGCTGAAGGCGGCAACCCTGCCGTCCTCGAGCAGGATGTCGTCGAGGGTCAGGAGGATCTGCCGGTGGGCGGGCGGCCAGTAGTCGGAGTCGGCCGGCTCCACCAAGATGTTCCCGTACAGCCCCATCTCCTGGCCGTAGTCCTCTCGGATGTGCGGGTGGTACCAGTACGCCCCGGGATCCGGGAACCTGACATGGGCGGAGAACTTCCCCCCCACGGGCATCGGCTGCTGGGTCTGATGGGTGCCGTCGTAGCGGTTCTCGAGCCGCAGCCCGTGCCAGTGGACCGTGCCCTCGAGGTCGCCCTGGTTCTCGATGTCGACGACGACCTCCGAGCCCTCCCGAACCTTCAGGGTCGGTCCCGGGATCGAGCCGTTGTAGGCCAGCATCCGCACGGTCGCGTCACCGAGCCGCTTCGCCACCGGCGCTATGCGGAGGTCGAAGCGGTCGCCGTCGGCGAGCTCGACCGCCTCGGGCGCGTGTGCCTCGGGAAGGCCCTCGACGTCAGTCGGGAAGTGATCTCTAGTTGTGCTCATTCTGTTCTCCTGCGATCTCGAAGGTCAGGTCGGGGTTCCCACGCGCTCCGGCGCTCCTGCCTCGTCCGATTGTCCCGGTCGGAGCGCGCCGATCTCCTGCGCGATGTACTCCGCGTCGTCCTTGACCCAGCCCAGCAATGCGGATCCTCTGGTGTGCTGCCAGGTCAGCCCAAGGAAGTAGAGCCCCGGCGACGCCGTCACCCCGCGCTGGTGGACGACGCGGCCGTCTTCGTCGAACACGGGCACATCGATCCACGAGTGATCCACCCGGAAACCGGTGGCCCAGATGACGCTGCGGACATCGAGCTTCGTGCCGTCGCTGAAGCTCACAGTCGACCCTGCCGCGTCGACGGCCCGGGCGTGCAGCTTGACCCCGTGCCGGCGTATTGCCCTAGGGGTCGAGCCGATGAGCGTGTCTCGCCCTGACAGCCGGCGCCCGATCCGCGACGCCGTCGTCTTACGGATCAGACCGGTGGCCTCCAGGTACCAGAACAGATCGCGGCCGAGGATCCGCTGGGGCAAGGGCATCTGACGGGAGCCGATCGACAGATGGGCCTCCCGGGAGTCCGAGAGCTCCTCCGCGATCTGAAAGCCGGTGTTGCCACCACCAACCACGAGGACGGGTCCTTCCGGGATCGCATGCGGCGATCGGTACGCGCTGCTGTGGAACTGCACGACCTCTGGGTCGAGACGCTCGGCGATCGGGGGCACGAACGGAACCTGGAACGGCCCGGTGGCGACGACCACCTGGTCCGCCTCGTACGCCCGGTCGTCGAGCTCGACGAGGTAGCCGCCATCGGCCTTGCGGATCGAAAGCACGCGGCTGCCGAGCTCGACCGGGAGCCGGAAGCCGCGCGCGTAGTCGGCCAGGTAGGCCACGACCTCGTCGCGACCGGGGTAACGGTCGGGATCGCCCGGGAACGGGCGCCCGGGGAGGCTGTTGTAGCGCACCGGCGTGAAGAGCCTGAGGGAGTCCCAGCGTTCGCGCCATGCTGCGGCCGGCTCCTCCGCGGCTTCGAGGATCGTAAAGTCGCGCCCCTGCCGGGCGAGGAAGTATCCGATCGCCAGGCCGGCCTGGCCGCCACCTACCACGATCACCTCGCGGCGCTCGGTCAGTGTGCTGTCGGTCGAGTGTCGACCGTTTGCGGCGATTGGCATGTGTGTCGTTCTCCTGTCGTCGAAGTGCGGCGGGGCGATCGCCGCCGTTTCATTCACTGCTCCCAAGAAGCCGACCGAGCGTTCGGGAACGCTGCCTCGGCGGAGGCGGGTGCCTCGACCGAGTACCCGCCGTCACCCAGAAGGTAGTCGCCGCTCCCAGCCGCGTCTACGGGACTTGGGACGCGCGTCGACGACACGACACCGAGCGCCACTGGACGGGGCGTGAGATGATTAGAGTCTGGCCCCCACCGCTGAACAGCAGCGGCGACATCGAGACGCCCACGAGCGAGCCGCTCGCACGCATGAGCGAGCGTCGGCGCTCGAACTTCACGCCGCCGTGTTCTTTGCCCGGCAAGGCGAAACGGAGGCGGCGCAGCGTCATCGTGCAGCCTCCGAGCGCCACGCATGGCTCGCGCAGGACAACTTCCGGCGAGCCCTTCAGGCAGTCTGAGGCTTCTTTGGTCGGTCCCCGGACCCGGGCCGGCCCGGCGCCGCCCCGTGCGGCGCGCTGAGTCGACCAAGTGATGCAAGGCACCGGTCACAGCCCCGGACGGCAAATGCGCAGCGCTATCGATCGTCTGCCGCGTGCCCGCGCTACCGGATCGCTACGTGAGGAAGCGCCCCGAGCAGGATTCGAACCTGCGACCTACTCCTTAGGAGGGAGTCGCTCTATCCAGCTGAGCTATCGGGGCTGGGGCAGACGATAGCCCTCGCGGTTGCACGCGGCCATGGGTCGCAGTCAGCTTTCGGCGTGGATGCAGGCTCGCCTCCGCCGCCTCTGGTCTGTGGCGTTCGTGGCTGGGTTGCTCTCGGTAGGGCTCGCCCTGCCGACGACGGCCCGGGCCGCCCCAGCACGCTGCCCGGACAGTTCCAGGTTCTGCACGACGATCACATCGGGCGGCTGTCGCTGCCAGCTGGGCACTACGTGATCGACGTGCTCGACTCCAGCCAACTCAGCTGCGCGAGCGCCGCGGACCTGTTTCGCCAGTTCCTGGAGGACTTCGACGGGAGGCTGCAACGGCCCTGGTCCCTGACGGCGGACATCACCCCGCCACCGCCACCGGCCTGCCCGGGGTTGTTCGAAGTCCTGCACAACGATCACATCGGCAGGCTCAGGCTGCCGGCCGGCGAGTACCGCATCACCCTCCATCGGTTGGCCGGCTCACGTGCGCGCGGGCATCTCGCCTGTTCGCCCGCCTTCTGCAGGACTTCGACGGCCGGCTGCCCCAGCCGTGGGTGCTCGATACGGAGACCGGGAGCTTCATGCGCGGTAGCCGCGACGTAGGCTTCCGCATCAAGCCCACGGGCGACCCTCACAACCCGAGCGGGGCGCGAGGCGCTACCCGTCGAAGGGGCAGACCCGATGCCCGGGCACGTTCCGCGTACTGCATCGGGACCGGATCGGTCGGCTGAGGCTCCCCGCCGGGCGATACGTCATCACGACCCTCTCGAACAGAATCTCGTGCGGCTCGGCGTCGAGGCTGTTCAGCCAGTTCCTCGACGATCCGAACGGGGACCTGCCGAGCCCGTGGGTGCTCAACGCGAAGACGGGCACCTTCACGCGGGGCGCTGGCAGCCGCCGCAGCTTCCGCGTGAAGCCGGCTCGCGTCCGCTAGTCCTCTTCGTAGAGGGGCTCCGCCGCCAGCTCCATGCCGCGCGGGCCGTACAGGCGGACCTCGACGTAGTCGCCCGTGAAGTCGTCGAGCGAGACCAGCGTGAAGCGGTCCTCGATCAGCTCGCACTGGTCGGTCGTCGTGGGTCCCAGCTCGGCGGTCACCAGGGCGCCGTTCGGGACCAGGGCGCGGCCCCAGACGAGCGTCATGCGGCCGCGCCGACCCTGGGGCCCGCGCCAGTGCCCGATCTCGAGGTCGTTCAAATCGAGCTTCCAGTCGGGGTTCTGGTCGGCGGTGTCGTCGGTGGAGAAGGCGTCGGCGGTGAAGTCGGTGGCCTGCGCGCCCTCGTGCTCGCGGCGGTAGGAGACGTAGCCGCAGACCTCGCCCTCGTCGGTGGGGGCGGTCACCGGGACGTATGTGCGGCCGCCGAAGGAGCGGTCCGGGAACCAGGCGAGCTCGCCGGTCGGCTCCTCGTCGGCGGCGGCCAGGAAGCGCTCGGCGAGCGTCTCAGCCCAGCGCCCGTAGGGGAGCGGCTCCTGCGGCGGCTCGGCCGCGAACATCGGAACGGGTCGCTCTGAGGGCGGCATGAGGCGGCCGGAGGTTATCCGCGCAGGCGCTTCGCCGCGCGCTCCGGCGGCAGCACGTTCAGGTGTACGCCGGTTCCGATTTCGAGGCCGGCGAGGTGAGCGAGGCGCGGGAGAACGTCGATCCGCCAGCAGAACCGCTCGGCGCCCCGGGGGGCGGTGCGCACCCACATGTTGAGCGGGGGCGCCGCGCCGAGGGCGGCGGCGAGGCGCCCGAGCACGTCGTGGAGTAGGGACGCCCCGAGCGGGCCGTCGTCCTCGAAGCGCGCCGCCGGTCGCCGTGGGGCCAGCATCACGTGGAAGGGCACGCGGGCGGCGAAGGGGCACAGCGCCACGGCCTCGGAGTCCACGGCCACCACGCGCTCACGGCGGCGGATCTCCTCCTGCACCAGGTCCTCGAGCAGGTTGCGCCCGTTCGTGCTGTGCGAGTAGGCGGTGAAGCGCTCGCGCTCGCGGGCCACCGCCGCGGGCACGAACGGGAGGGCATAGAGCTGCGCGTGGGTGTGCTCCAGCGAGGCGCCGGCCTCCTGGCCCTCGTTCACGATCACGTGCACGTAGGCCGCTTCCGCGTGCGTCCGCATGCGCTCGCGCCAGACGGCCATCGCGGCCTCCACCTGGACGGGCTCGAGCTCGAGCAGCGAGGAGACTGGGCGCGGGGAGTTCACGATCACCTCGTGGGCGCCAGTAGCGGGACTGCTGGCGAAGAGCTCCAGCTCGCCGGCGGCGGATGGCGGATCATCACCGGACAGCGCGGGATAGAGGTTCGGCACGACGCGCACCGTCCAGCCGGGGCCGTTCTCGCCGCCGCCGTCTGGGCGCACGGCGTACACCTCCGGCGGGGTCTGGTCCTCGTGTCCCTCGATGAAGGGGTCCCGCTCCGGATCGATGGCGGGCCGCTCGTCCACCTCGAGGAAGGCCCCGGGGCGGTCCGAGCGTTCGCCGGCGACGATCACCTTGAGCCCCGAGAGGGGGTCGATGCGCAGCTCAGGCAAGCCGCTTCTCCATCGCCACGTGCTCGATTCCCTCCTCGAAGAACTTCTGGCCGCGCTCCACGAAGCCGGCACGAGCGTATAGCTCGCTCACGTAGGTCTGCGCGTGGAGGGCGATTCGCACGGCCCCGGCCTCGCGCGACCGCCGCTGGGCCGCCTCGAGCACCGCCGGGCCCCCCCGGGCGCGGCGGCGCCGCGCCTCGACCGCCATCCGACCCAGGCGCGCCACTCTCCCGTCGAAGACGAGGCGGCAGGTGCCGATCACCCGACCGTCCTCGACCGCCACCACGTGCAGGGCCTCGGGATCTCGCCCGTCGCGGTCGGCCGCCACCGGCACGCCCTGCTCGTCCGCGAACACCCGCTGGCGGAGGCGGAGAGCCTGGGCCACCTCGTCGGGCGTACGCGCTGGCCGGACCTCCACGTCAGCGTCAGCGCGTGTAGCGGTCGATGTCCTGAGCCAGCTTCGCTCCGGTCGCGTAAGCGCCGGCATGCACGTAGCGGAGCTTGCCGCCGGCGTCGTAGAAGGCGGTGGTCGGGGAGGCCTGGACGGCGTTGAAGGTGGCGGAGATGGAGAGATCGCCGTCGACATAGCTCGGGTAGCTGACCGGGTACTGCGCCAGGAACCTCTTGGCGCTCGCCTCGCTGTCCTGCACATTCACGCCGAGAAAGGCCACCTGCTTGCCGCGCTCCAGCGACTGCTTCTGGAACGCGGGAAACTCCGCCCGGCAGGGCCCGCACCAGCTGCCCCACTTGTTCACCACGATCGGGTAGCCCCTCAGGGCCTTGAGGCGCGCCTCGAACGCGTGCTCGCCGCCGCCGAGGAGCTCGTTCGCCTGGGAGTGGAGGCGCGACAGAGGGGCGGGGGCACCGGCCAGCTGCTTCTTCACCGTCGCCTCCGAGGGCGCGGCGCTCTCCGGCTGGCTCGAGCCGCAGCCGGCGACGAGCGCGACGGCGAGGAGCACCAAGGGGCGTCGCATGCTCGGGTGAAGGGTGGCACACGGCTGGGGGCCCCGTTCCACGTTCCGTGTGCTGTAATAGACGGGACGCCGACGCCTCCGTGCGCTCGGCGGCACGCCGACTGCGGGACGCGCTCAGCGGCGTGCAGACCGGGCGGACCCGCTGCCCCCGCGCCGGCCCACCCAGACCGCGGGAGGGCAGCTCGGCCCGACTTCCCTACAGGAACGCTCGCCACAGTGGCTGACAGCACTTCCCTTGCCGCACCGACGCCGGTCCCCGGCGCCGACCTCGCGCGCGCAGAGCGCTTCGCCCGCGAGCCCTTCATCCTGAACGGCGAGGACCCGGCCGACGTCCTCGCCGGCGGCAGCGCCCGCCGGGCCGCGCTCGAAGCCGCCCTGCGGGAGATCGAGCAGGGTCGGCGCGATCCGTCGATCGAGTGGCGGCGCACCTACTCGCTGATCCTCGGGCTCGAGCGGCTGCTCTCCGAGGAGGAGCCGCACCTGGCGGACGGGACCGTCCTCTCGGCACACCAGGTGGACGCCCTGTCCGGCACGCTGATCGCGCTGACCTCCGAGGTGCAGGCGTCGCGCAACGGCTCGACCCCCGACGTGGTCGAGGAGCTCCCCTCGGACGAGCTCGAGCTGGAAGGTGACGAGGAGCTCTCGGACGAGGAGGAGCCGCTCGACTGGGATGCCGCGGAGGAGGCCGAGGAGGAAGCGGCGGCGGCCGCACTCGGTGAGGCCGAGGATCCCGGGGCGGCCAGGCGCTTCTGGTTCGAGCACGCCACTGGAGCGGGCAAGACCGTTGCCGCGCTCGGCTTCGTCGAGGCCTCGCGAACCGGCGGCGTACTGATCCTCACGCACCGGCGGAACCTCGTCGATCAGTTCCTCGGCGAGCTCCGCGATCGGGGCTACCGCAAACGCATCTCGGCGCCCCTCTTGGACCGGAAGTCCGAGCCTCCGGCGGCCGGGCCCGTGACCGTCGAGACCTACCAGTGGTTCGTGCGCAACGCGGGCAAGGTCTCGGACGCCTACACGATCGTCATCTGCGACGAGGCCCACACCGCGCTCGGGGAGAAGACGAGCGCGGCGATCCGGCGGTGGAAGGGCCCGGTCTTCATCGGCATGACCGCCACGGGCGCGCTCATCGCGCGCCACGTGACGGACCTGTTCCCCACCCAGACGTCGCGCTTCGACCTCGCCCAGGCCGCCCGGCGCGGTGTGATCGCGCCGCTTCGCTGCGTACGCATTCCCCCGGGCGTGGGTGTGCGCTCGATCGCCAAGGTTCCGCTCCGAAGAGGCGAGGTAGACCAGGACTTCGACCAGGAAGAGCTGGCCGCACTGCTCGACCAAACGCCCTTCAATACCGCGGTCGCCGACCTCTACAAGGTGCGCTTCAAGGACCTGCCCGGCGTGGTCTATGCGGCGGGGGTGCGCCACGCCCACAACGTCGCTCAGGCCTTCAGGGACGCGGGGATCAAGGCCAAGGCGGTCTCCGGTGAGACCCCCAAGCGGGAGCTCATGCGCGTCCTCGCGAGCTACGAGCGCTGCGACATCGACGTGCTCGTCAACGCGCAGCTCCTCGCCGAGGGCTGGAACTCGCCCAAGGCGACGGTTTGCATGCACCTGGCGCCCACGGCCTCCCGGCGGGTCTACCAGCAGCGCGTGGGCCGCGTGACGCGGCGCAACGCCGGCAAGGAGGCGGGGATCGTCGTGGACTTCGTCCACCCGGCCACGCCAAACGACGACCCGGTGGTGACGCTCCACTCGCTGCTCGACCGCGACGTCTACCGGGGGGGCGCGATCGTGGTGGGCCCGGTCAGGCGCGGACGCGGCCGGCGGCTACGCGTCGAGCGGCGCGTGCTGCCGGTGACCGCCGACCCCGACCGCCGGGCGCAGGTCTTCGAGCGTGAGCTGTGGCGGATCGCAGTCGAGCACCTGTCCTGGTCCGAGCAGCACGTGTGGGCAGCGCTGGCCGGCGCGCGCGTGGCGTCGAACAACTGGCGGCGCGCCAAGGCGATGCTCCACTTCGACTCGACCGGGGAGCTGCGGCGGCGCTTTCTCCTCACGTGCCTTCAGCGAAACCGGAACTCCCAGCTTCGGCTGCGGGCGCTCTCCGAGGTGGGCAGCCTGCGCGACCCGGAGGCGTTCGACGAGGCGGTGGAGATCGTCGGCGGCTGGTCGCGCGACGAGCGCCGTGAGGGCGTCAAGGTGCTGCTCCAGGCGCTGGCCGAGCGCCAGATCGGCCGTCGCGACCAGGCCACGGCCTGGCTCTGGCGGCTCGCCGAGTACTCGCGCGAGGTGCATGAGGAATATGCGGTGCAGCGCTGGCCGGAGACCAAGCGGCTGCTCGGCTTGCTCGTGAACTCGTCGGGAGGCGCGCACGCCCGCAACGCCCGCCGTCTGGTGCAGGCGGCGCGCAAGCAGGACCGCCGCCTCTCCGCGGCGCTGCTCGCGGCGGCACTGGCCCACACGCCGGAGGCCGAGGAGGTGCTTCGCGGGGCGCGCACGCGCATGGCCCGCAAGCCGTCGGCCCTGGCCCGCGAGCTGCTCCGAAACTTCCCGAAGGGTCGCCGCCGTCGCGGTGGGCGCCGCCGGCGCCGCAAGGGCGGGGACGACGACGGCGGGCAGCCCGCGGAGGCGAAGGCCGAGCCCACGGAGGCCAAGGCCGTCTCGGAGGAAGCCGGCTCGGAGGAGGCCGCCTAGCGCAATAGGTGGATCTCGCCGGCGTCGAGGGCGACTCGCCCGGAGCCGGTGTCCACCAGGAGGGCGCCCGTGTCGTCGATGCCGGCTGCAGTGCCCTCGCCGTCCGCCCAGCTGACCGGCTCGCCCCGCAGGGCGTCTCGCGCGCGCCAGGCCTCGAGCACCTCGGCCGTCGGCGCTTCGATCCAGCGACCCAGCGTGGAGAGGAGTGAGTCGAGCACCGCGTCCCGAGAGCGCTCCAGCCCTTCGGCCCGCAGGGACGTGGCCGGCAGGTCGGGGGGATGGCTCGACACGTTCAGGCCGATCCCGAGCACGGCCCAGCCGTCCTGCGGGCGGCCCTCGGCCAGGATCCCGGCGAGCTTCCGGCCCTCTACCCACACGTCGTTCGGCCACTTGATCCTGGCCCCGAGCGGCTCGAGCGCCTCGCACACCGCCACCGCTGCTGCGAGCGGGAGGCCCTCGCGCGGGTCGCGCAGCACGAGCGACATGAGCACGGCCGAGCGCGGAGGTGCGCTCCAGCTCCGTCCCTGGCGGCCGCGGCCGGCAGTCTGCTCGTCGGCGGTCACGAGCGTGCCGTGCGGCGCGCCGGCGAGCGCGAGCTCCTTCGCGCGCTCGTTGGTGGAGTCCGTCACGCGATGGTGCGCGTGGGGCGTCCCGATCATCGGGGCCGCAGCCGCACCTCGGCGTCCGGCGCCAGGGCGAGGGTCGCGGCCGCGTCGCCGCGGTTGATCGCCACCGCGAGGCTCCGGTAGGCGTCCTCGTAGACGATCAGCTCGCCCGGCCGGACGTCGGCGAAGGTCTGGGCGTAGGTGGCCAGGTAGCGCTCACCTGCCACCTCCACCTCCACCGTGCCCCCCAACGTCAGGCCGGTGCCCGCGAGCTCCTCGTGGCCGACGTTGAGCCCGGCGTTGCCGAAGCGATCAATGATCAGCGCGTGGGCGACGAGCGTGCCGTCCTCCACCCGGGGCTGCGGAAGCTGGACCGTGGCCAACGTCTGGGGATCGACGGGCTCGCCCGCGTCGCCGATCTCCGCGCCCGAGGCGAGCCGGGCGGCCACGGGCGCGAACACGTCGCGCCCGTGGAACGTGGCCGAGACCGGCTCGAGCCGGTGGGGCGAGCGGGTGACGTCGACGGCGAGCTCGATCCCCCCGCAGGCCTCCCAGGCCAGCGAGAGCAGGCCGTTGTCCGGCCCCACGAGCAGCCTACCGTCGCCGCAGCGGAGCGCCACCGCGCGACGCTCGGTGCCGACCTGCGGGTCCACCACCCCCACGTGCACGCCGATCGGCATGTACGGGAGGGTGTTGCGGAGGACGAGCGCGCCCTGGCGCACGGCGTATTTCCGGATCCCGTGCGTGATGTCGACGATCTGCGCCTCGGTGGCGATCCGGCGGATCACGCCGTGGCAGACGCCCACGAAGTCGTCGTCGCGGCCGTAGTCGGTGAGCAGCGTCACGATCACCGCGTGGCGTCCCGAAGCAGGGCGTCCACCAAGCCGTCGATGTCGTGCCGCTCGGCCTCCACGTCCACGCGCAGCCCAAGCTCCCGCGCGGTGGCGCTCGTGACGGGGCCGATCGAGACCACCCGCGCCGAGTCCGGGACCGCCCCACCGGCCTCCAGCAGGAAGCGCACGGTGGAGCTCGAGGTGAAGGTCACGTAGGTTGCGCGGGCGAGCGATTCGCCGTCGAGCGGCTCCGCCACCGTCTCGTACAGCTCCACCACGTCCACCTCGGCGCCGCGCTCGCGTAGCGCGTCGGGCAGCACGTCGCGGGCGGCGGCCGCGCGGGCCACCAGCGCACGCGTGACAGGAACCTCGCCCAGGGCCTCCACCAGCGCCTCGGCCACGGAGCGTTCGGGCACGACGTCGGCGCGGATGCCGCGGCGCTGGAGCTCGCGCGCGGTGCCGGGGCCGATGGCCGCGACGGTGGCTCCGGCGAGGGCACGGGCGTCCTTGCCGAGCTCTGCGAGGGACTCGAAGAGCAGCCGCACGCCGTTCGGGCTCGTGACGCAGACGAGGTCGTAGCCGGCCGGGTCGGGCAGCTCTGGGCGCCGCGGCTCGATCCGGATGGCCGGCGTCTCCACGACCTCGGCGCCGAGCGCCGCGAGCCGCGCGGCCAGCCCGCTGGCCTGAGCGCGGGCCCGCGTGACCGCGACGACCTCACCATGGAGGGGGCGCCGCTCGAGCCAGGCCAGCACCTGGCGCAGGCCGGCGACCGGCCCCACGACGGTCACCGCCGGCGGGTCGAGTCCGGCCTCGCTCGCGCGGGCCGCGATCTCGTGTAGGGGGCCGCCCACCGTCCGCTGGGCGGGCAGCGTCCCGCGCGCCACGACCGCGGCGGGCTCCTCGGGGTCGCGTCCGGCGGCCACGAGGCGCTCCGCGATCAGCGCCAGGCTCCGAACGCCCATGTAGAGCACGAGCGTGCCGGGAAAGCACGCCAGGGCGTCCCAGTCGAGCGTGCCCCCGGGCTTGTCGGGGTCCTCGTGGCCCGTGACGAAGGCGACGGCCGACGCCGCATCGCGGTGGGTCACCGGGATGCCGGCGTACGCCGGCGCCGCCACGCCCGCGGTGACTCCCGGCACGACCTCGAAGCGCACGCCCGCCGCGGCGAGCGCCTCCGCCTCTTCCCCGCCGCGCCCGAACACGAACGGGTCGCCGCCCTTCAGGCGCACCACGCGCTTGCCGGCGCGCCCGAGCTCGACGAGGAGAGCGTTGATCTCGCCCTGGGGCATGCTCGGCTCTCCCGGGCGCTTGCCGACGTAGCGCAGGTCGCAGCCAGCCCTCGCGCCCTCGAGCAGCCCGGCGGGGATGAGCCTGTCGTAGAGGATCGCGTCCGCCTCGGGGATCAGATCGAGCGCCCGGCGGGTCACGAGGGTCGGGTCGCCGGGCCCCGCGCCGACCAGGTAGACGACGCCCTCCTCCATGGGGGGAACGCTAACCGGCCCGCTCCGCCAGGCGCAGGATGCGGGCGGCGCCCGCAGCGAGCATCCGCTCGGCCACCTCGCGCCCGAGGGCGGACGGTTCCGCGGGGTCGCCGTCGAGGCGATCGCGCAGCCATTCGCTGCCGTCGGGGAGGCCGGCGAAGGCGGCGATGGACAGGCGGCCGTCGCGGAGCTCCGCGTGGGCGCCCAGCGGCGTGCGGCAGCTGGCCTCTAGCGCCGCCACCAGGGCCCGCTCGGCGGCGAGCGCCACGAGCGCAGGGCGGTCGGTCACGGCCTCCGCTGCCCCCGCGGCCTCGCGGTCCCCGGCGCCTGTCTCTTATACACATC
>JBKPFJ010000094.1:0-8999 GCA_046728795.1 Actinomycetota bacterium
GGCACCTCGGTGGCGAGGGCCGCGGCGGCGGCGGCCATGGCGTTCTCGAGGTTGTGCTCGCCGCGGAGGCGCACCTCCGCCGCCGGCATGAGCCCCTCGCCGCGCCAGCGCAGCTCGCCCTCGGACGCCCCGAGGTCCGAGGAGGGCGGCCCGAAGGTCACTACCCGCGCCGCCCCCGGCGGGTCCAGGCCCGCCGGGACAACGGCGAAGTGCTCCGGCCCTTGACGCTCGAAGATCCTCAGCTTCGCCTCCCTGTAGGCCGCGAAGCTCCCGTGCCGGTCGAGGTGGTCCTCGGTGAGGTTCAGGAGGACCGCGCACTCGGGCGCGAACGCCGCCGAGTCCTCGAGCTGGAAGCTCGACACCTCGCAGACGACCACGACGTCGGCCCCCACGCGACCGACGAGCGACCCGAGCGGAGTGCCCACGTTGCCGGCCACCGCCGCGGGGATTCCGGCGGCGCGGTGCACTGCACCGAGAAGCTCGACTGTCGTGGTCTTGCCGTTCGTACCGGTGACCGCGATGAAGCGGTTCGGCAGGAGGCGCCAGGCCAGCTCGAGCTCCCCCAGCACGGGGAGGCCCCGCTCGAGCGCGGCCGCCACCACTGGCGCCTCGCGCGGCACCCCCGGGCTCTTCACCACGGTGCGTACGCGGTCGAGCAGCTCGAGCCCGTCGCTCGGCGCGCGCAGCTCTATCCCCTCGACCGGCTCGGGCCGGCCGGTGTCGCAGGCGATCACCTCTCCCCGCTCGCGCAGCATGAGCGCCGCCGCAGCGCCCGATCGTGCGAGCCCGACGACGAGGTAGGGTCCCTCCGGGAGTGGGGGCCTCACGAGATCGACTGCTGGTACAGCGTGAAGCCGATCGCCGAGCAGATCGCCGCGACGATCCAGAAGCGCAGGATGATCTTGGTCTCCGACCAGGCCAGGAGCTCGAAGTGATGGTGGATCGGCGCCATCAGGAAGACCCGCTTGCGGAAGCGCTGGAAGGCGAAAACCTGGATCGCCACCGATAGCGCCTCGATCACGAAGATCCCGCCGATCAGGACCAGCAGGATCTCCGTCTTCGTGAGCACGGCCAGGGCCGCGATCGCCCCGCCGAGCCCGAGCGAGCCGGTGTCGCCCATGAACACGGCGGCGGGGAACGAGTTGAACCACAGGAAACCGACGCAGGCGCCGACGAGGCACGAGCTCAGCAGCGCCAGGTCCTCCTGGCCCCGGGTGATGAACGTCATCGCGGTGAAGGTGAGGAGCACGATCGCCGAGCAGCCCGCGGCCAGGCCGTCCAGGCCGTCGGTGAGGTTCACGCCGTTCGTCGCGCCCGCGAGGACCAGGAAGATAAGGATCGGATAGCCGAGGCCCAGGTCCACGCTCGCGTCCACGATGCGGAGCCGCAGGCTGTCGTCGAGCCCCACCCATTGGGTCACGATCAGCCACAGGCCGATGGCGGTCAGCGCTTGCACCACGAGCTTGGAGCGGCCGGAGACGCCGAGCGAGCGCCTTCGCTTCAGCTTGATCCAATCGTCGGCGAAACCGAGGCCCGCGCTGGCGAGGGCGGTGCCGAACACGGCCACGCTCGCCGCGCGGTAGTCGCTCAGGATCAGAAAGGGCACCGACACGGCCAGGAAGATCACGAGCCCGCCCATCGTCGGCGTCCCGGCCTTGCCGTGGTGACCCTCCGGGCCCTCCTCGCGGATGTGCTGGCCGAACTCCTGCTCGCGCAGGTAGTCGATGAACTTCGGACCCAGGAAGATGCAGATGAGGAGCGAGGCCATCCCCGCGATCAGGATCTCACCCATGTCCTAGGCCAGCACCCGCTCGAGTCCCGCCGAGCGTGATCCCTTCACGAGCACACGGTCACCCGGGAGGACGAGCTGCTCGAGGAGCGCGCCGGCCTCCTCGGGCGTCGCGACCGCGTGATGATCGCCGTCGAAGCCGTTGAGGTAGGCGAGCGCCTCCTCGCCTACCGTGACGAGCAGGTCGATCCCCAGCGCGGCCGCGCGCTCGCCGACCTCGCGGTGGTAGCCCGCCGAGCCCGGGCCGAGCTCGGCCATCGTCCCGAGCACGGCGATCCGGCGCTCCGCGGGGCTCGCCGCCAGGTGCTCGAGGGCCGCCCGCATCGACATGGGGTTGGCGTTGTAGCAGTCGTTCACGACCGTCACCCCGCCCGGAAGCTCCACGATCTCCCCGCGGAGCGAGGAGAACCGGGCGTCCACCCTACCCGCCGGCCGGACGCCGAGAGCCCTCGCCGCCGCGACGGCGGCGAGCGTGTTGAGCAGGTTGTGGGGCTCCGCGTAGGACAGCTCGAGCGTCACGAGCTCCCCGCGCGCCTCGATCTCCGCGCGGCCGGCGTCGAACGCGAGCAGCATCACCTGGCCACCGGGGCCGAAGGTCCAGCTGTCAAGGTCGTCGCGCAGGTGAGCGTCGAGCAGGGGCTCGCCGGCCGGCACCACGCAGGCGGCGCCGGGCTGGAGGTCGCGGATCAGCTCGGCCTTCGCGGCCGCCACCCGTTCGACCGTGCCCAGCAGCTCCAGGTGCACCGGGCCCACGTTCACGATCACGCCCACGTCGGGCTCGGCGATCTCCACTAGCTCGGCGATCTGGCCCTCGCCGCGCATCGCCATCTCGAGGACGAGCACCTCCGTCCCCCGCCCCGCCTCGAGGATCGACAGCGGGACGCCGATCTCGGTGTTCAGGTTCTCGCGGTTGGCGTGGGTACGCCGCTGCGGCGCGAGCAGAGCCGCCAGCACGTCCTTCGTGGAGGTCTTGCCCGTCGACCCCGTGATCCCCACGACCCGCGCGCCGAGCCCGCGCCGCCGGGCGCGGGCCAGCCGCTGGAGCGAGCGCAAGGGATCGTCGGTCTGGAGCACGAAGCCGGTCGGGGCATTCGCCACCGCGCGCTCCGCGTGGGGAGGCGCGACGAGCACACCCCAGGCACCCGCCTCAAGCGCCCGTTCGGCGAACTCCCCGCCGTCGACCGCCTCGCCGCGGAGCCCCACGAACAGGTCGCCCGGCGCCACCTCGCGCGAGTCGATCACCGCGCGGCGAGGGCCGCCACGGGTCTCGGGCTCGCGGCGCAGGAGGGACGCTTCGGCCGCCTCTTCGACCCACTCCGCGCTTGTATCGATCACGGTGCGGCGGCCGCGGCGCGGGCCCTCAGAGCCTCGCGCGCCACGGTCACGTCGTCGAAGGGCTCCTTCCTGCCGCGCTCGAACTCCTGCCCCTGCTCGTGGCCCTTGCCCGCGATCACCACCACGTCGTCCGCCTCCGCGGTGTCGATCGCGAGCGCGATCGCCCGGCGCCGGTCGACCTCGCGCTCAGCGTCCCCGCCCGCCCCCTCGGCCACTTCCTCGACGATCGCCTGCGGATCCTCGTTACGCGGATTGTCGGACGTCACGATCACGCGGTCGGCGAACCGGCGGGCGGCCTCGCCCATCAGCCGCCGCTTGCCACGGTCGCGGTCGCCGCCGGCGCCGAACACCACGTGCAGGCGCCCGCTCGTGAGCTCGCGCGCCGCCCGAAGCACGTTCTCGAGCGAGTCGGGCGTGTGGGCGTAGTCCACGAGAACGCCGAACTCCTGTCCCTCGTCGACCGGCTCGAAGCGGCCCGGCACGCGACCGAAGCTCGGCAGGGCGTCCCGGATCGTGTCGGGCTCGACCCCGAGGGCGCGCGTCGCGGCCACGGCGGCGAGCGCGTTCTGGACGTTGAACAGCCCCGGCAGGGGACACTCCAGCTCGAGCCGGCCGTCGGGCGTGTCGCAGGTGAAGGACGAGCCCGTCAGGTCGAACCGCACGTCGCGGGCGCGGTAGTCCGCGGTGCGGTCGATGGCGAAGGTGGTGGCCCCCGTCTCGGCCGCGATCCTGCGGCCGTACTCGTCGTCCACGTTGACCACGGCGGTGCCCGGCTCCTCGAACAAGCGCCGCTTGGCCGCGAAGTACGCGTCCATCGTCTCGTGGAAATCGAGGTGGTCCTGGGTCAGGTTGGTGAAGACCCGCACCGCAAAGCGGATCCCCGCCGCGCGCCCGAGCTCGAGCGCGTGCGAGGAGACCTCCATCGCGCAGGCACGGTCGCCGGCGTCGAGCATTCGCCGGAAGGTCGCCTGGAGGTCGATCGCCTCGGGCGTGGTGCGCTCGACCTCCTCCTCCTCTTCCCCCACGACGCGCTTCACCGTGCCGAGCAGGCCACAGCGCACCCGGGCCGCCTCCAGCAGATGGCGCACCAGGAAGGCCGTCGTCGTCTTCCCGTTCGTCCCGGTGATCCCCACGACGCGCAGCTCGGCGGTCGGATCGCCGTAGAAGCGGGCGGCCGCCGGGCCCATCGCCGCGCGCACGTCGTCGACGATCAGCTCGGGCACGCCGAGCCCCAGCGGCCGCTCGCACACGAGCGCCGCCGCCCCGCGCTCGACGGCATCGGGAGCAAAGTCGTGCCCGTCGGCGGTGAAGCCGGGCACGCAAAAGAAAAGCGCCCCCGGGACGACACTCTCGCTCGAGTACGCCAGCCCCGTGATCTCGACCTCGGGCGGCCCGTTGCCCATCAGCTCGCGGAGGAGCACGTGCCGGGCGAGTCTAGCCCGTGCGGACATCCGGCCTGCACTCTGATGCTTGGACGCCACCGGGCGTCCTCGACCGGGTGCGGCCTCGCCGGACCCTAATCCGGCGGGATTCGCAGGTAGGGGAGCGCGAACTCCATGATCTTCTCGAAGGCGGGCGCGGCCACCACGCCGCCGTAGATCGCCCCCTTGGGCTCGTCGACCATCACCGCCACGAGCAGCCTCGGGTCGCGGGCCGGCGCGTAGCCGACGAACGAGGCCACGAACTTGGTCTTCGAGTAACCGCCCGTGACGGGGTCCGGCTTCTCGGCGGTGCCCGTCTTGCCGGCCAGCCTGTAGCCGCGCACCTGGGCCTCCTGGGCCGTGCCGCCGGCGGCGAGCACGCCCTCGAGCATGCGCGACACGCGGTCGGCGGTTCGGGAGGAGACGATCCGCCGCCCCCGCTTGCGATCGCCGTCGATCACGTATGGCTCGTGCAGCACGCCGTGGTTTGCGATCGCGGTGTACGCGGCCGCCATCTGCATCGGGGTCACAGCCAGGCCCTGGCCGATCGGGAGGTTCCCCATCGTCGAGCCGGAGTAGTCCTTTGGGTGCGGGACGATCCCGCCCTGCTCGCCCGGCAGGTCGATCCCGGTCGGCCGCCCGAATCCGAAGCGCCGGACCCACCTGTCGAAGCGGTTCGCGCCGAGCTTGAGGCCGATCGTCACCGCGCCGATGTTGGACGACTGCGCCAGGATGTCCGCGGTTGTGAGGGTGACCGTGCCGCGCGGGTGTGCCTCCTCGATCGTCCGGTCGGCCACCTGGAGCTGCGGCGGGAGGGTGAACTCGGTCGCGGGGGTGATCAGCCCCTCCTGAAGGGCGCCGGAGACGGTGAAGGCCTTGAAGGTAGAGCCGGGCTCGTAGCTCGCAGCCACCGCGCGGTTCTGGCGGGCGTAGGCCGGCGCGGCGGAGACGTCGCCAGCGTCGACGCGCGGCCAGTTCGCGAGCGCGAGGATCGCCCCCGTGCGCGGATCGAGCACGACGGCGGTGGCCCCGCGCGGACGGTACGCCTGACCCACATCGGCCAGCACCGCCTCCACTCGCTCCTGGATGGCCGCATCGAGCGTGAGGCGAAGGTCCTCCCCGGGCACGGCTCGCTTGGTCTCGACGATGCTCACCGGCTCCCCGAGCGCGTCCTTCACGAGCCGTCGCTGGCCGTCGTCACCCGCCAACCTGTCCTCCTGCGATTGCTCCAGACCCGAGAGGCCGTAGTTGTCCGTGCCCACCGAGCCGATCACCTGCGAGGCCAGGGCGCCCTGCGGGTAGGTCCGCCTCGGCTCCACGACCGTGCCGATCCCCTCGATCTCGAGGCGCTTGACACGCTCTCCGCGCGTGGCGTCGAGCTTGCGCACCAGGTAGACGAACCCGTGCCGGCGGTCGCTCAGCTTGCGGAGGAGCTCGTCCCTCCGGCGGCCCAGGAGCGGCGCCAGGCGCGCCGCGGTCCGGGCCGGATTCTTGATCAGGAACGGGTTGGCGAAGACCGTTGTGGCGTCCTCGGAGACGGCGAGCTCCACGCCGCGGCGGTCACCGATCGTGCCGCGCCGCGCGGGCACGCCCAGGTCCTCGACCTGCTGCGTGACGGCTCGGTGCTTGAGCGCCCCGGCCCGGACCGTGCCCAGCCACGTGGCCCGGAAGCTCACAACCAGGAACAGCAGGAGGAAGAGCGCGAAGAGTAGGCCGATGCGTCGCTCGACGAGCTTCACGCTCACCCGGCGGCGGTCGTGTCGGGGCGCCCGCTCACTGAGCGGGCGCTCCGCTGGTGGCCTGCGGCTCGACGGGCGTGGTCGTTGTGGTCGCCGGGTCTGCCGGCGGCGGCGCGGGGGTGGTCGTCGCGGGCGTGGGCGCGCTCGCAGTGGGCGCCGGTGGGGCCAGTGCGCTCGTGGTGGAGGCCACCGGGGCCGGCGCGGTCGTGGAGGGCGTCACTGGAGCGATGGGCTCCTGGGCCATCGGGTCCGGGGCGGTCATCCTGCGCGCGGCGAGGCGCCCGTCCCTGTGCCGCCGGGCTCGCAGGTAGCGCACGTCGCCCGGGGCGGGCAACACCAGGCCTCGCGCGGCGGCGGCCTCCTGGATGCGCTCGCTCGAGCCGAGCCTGGCGAGCTCGAGCAGCAGGCGGCTGTTCATGCGCTTGAGCCCGGCCGACTGCTCGCTGGTGCGTGCAATCTCCCGGTTGAGACGCAGCAGGTCGACGTTGAAGAACACGATGCCCACGAGCAGGACCCCGACCAGCGCGATCCACGCGCGCCCCCGGAGGAGGGCGTCGAGCACGCTCGTGCCGCGCGCCCGGGCCATGCGGGCGAAGGGCGCCCTTAGCAGCCGGCCCGGGAGGGCGACCGCGCCCGCGGCCCCGCGGCTCACCGGCTGGACGCGGATGGGGCCGGACAGGCGACGCGGAAGCCGAGGCCGACTCGGAGCGCGGCGCCGGGGCCGAGCGGACCGGCGCGTTGGGGCGCGCGCCGCTCGGGCAGGAGCGGCGGCGGTGCGCGGCATCAGGGCCCCTCCTCCTGCGCAATCCTCCGCGCCACGCGCAGCCGGCCCGACTTGGAGCGCGGGTTGTGCGCGAGCTCGCCGGGCGTGGGTGCCACGGCGCGAGGGGTGAGGATCTCGGCCTCCGGGGTGCGCCCGCAGGCGCAAACCGGGAAGTCGGGCGGGCAGATGCAGCCGCGCGCCCGGTCCGCGAGGAAGCGCTTCACGCGGCGGTCCTCGAGCGAGTGGAACGAGATGGCCGCGAGGCGCCCGCTCGGGCGCAGCAGGGCCCACGCCTCGGGCAGGGCGCGGTCGAGGGAGTCGAGCTCGCCGTTGACCGCGATCCGGATCGCCTGGAAGACGCGCTTCGCCGGATGCCCGCCGCCGAAGCTGCGGCGCACGGCGGCGGGGAGGGCGGCCTCGATCGCCGTCACGAGCTCGCCAGTCGTTTCGATCGGGGCGCGGCGCCGGCGGCGCGCTATCTCCGCCGCGATCCGGCGTGCGTTCGGGTCCTCACCGAATGCTCGGAACGTCTGTGCCAGCCTCCGCTCGTCCCAGGTGTTCACCAGCTCGCGGGCGTCGAGCTCCTGCGCGGGGTCCATCCGCATGTCGAGGGGCGCGTCGTAGGAGTACGAGAACCCACGCTCGCGTGCGTCCACCTGCATCGATGAGACGCCGAGGTCGAGGTACACGAGATCCGCCGCGAGCCCTTCCTGATGCAGCAGCTCGAGGCCGTTTGCATAGTCCATCCGCAGGAAGCGCGCCTCACAGGCGAGCTCTCCCTCCAGCTCTTGGAACCGTTCCTCCGCCGCCGGATCGCGGTCGATGCAGACGAGCGTCCCGGCCGGGCCGAGTCGCTCCGCCACGAGGCGGGCGTGCCCTCCGGCGCCGAAGGTGCAGTCGACCGCGGTCTCGCCGGGCGCGGGCGCGACGAGGTCGATCAGCTCGCCGGCCAGCACGGGGACGTGCGTGCGCGTCATGTCAAGAAGGATCGCCAAGTCGATCAGTCACCTCCCCGATCTGCGCGTCGAGGGCGGTCTGCTCCGCCTGCCAGCGCTCGCGGCCCCAGACCTCGAGGTGATCCCCGACCCCGGCCACCACGACCTCCTTCTCGATCTTCCCGTGCTGGAGCAGCGGCGCCGGCAGGGTCACCCTGCCCGTCGCGTCCAGCTCGACCTCGAAGGAGTTCGCCTGGAAGAAGCGCGCGATCTTCTTGTACTCGGAGCCCAACGGGTTCCGGCCCGCGAGGGCGCGCTCGATGATGGACTCGTGGCGCTCGGGCGTCCAGACGGCCACGCAGGGCTCCGCGTCCTTGGCGAGAACAACCCCCGAGGAGAATGCCGCGCGGAACTTCGCCGGGATGCTCAGGCGGTTCTTCGCGTCGAGCGAGTGGTCGTAGTGGCCGCGAAATGCCAAGTCGCCCCGGTCGAGTGAAGTGAGCGGACCGAAGTGGCGGAGTGGGAGGAGCCCCGCCACTCCGGTCCATGACTGGTGCCACATTACCCCACTTTCTCCCACTTGACAACACCTTCTCCCACAGTTCCGTCCGACCTGGCGCGTAGCCGGGGCGCCGCTCCGCCGCAATCCGCATCCCAGAGCGGCGCCACGCGCGGACCGACGGTGGGAGCGGCGGCGCCGGTCGGCGCCGCCGGCGCAAGGACCCTTGCAACGGCGCTCGGAGATCCGCGGAGGCCGGGGCGACGTTAAGCGGCTACGCCCCGACCAGCCCGGCGCCGCGGCCATCCAGTAGGGCGGCCGCGAGCGCGGCCGCCACGAGCAGCAGCACCGACGGCACCAGCAGCAGGGCGACCACGAGCTGGATCTTCGGCCCGGCTCTCGCCGCCTCCTCGCGCACGCGTCGGCGCAGCGAGGAGCGCGCGCCGCGTGCCTGCGCGGCGAGGGTGTCGGCCAGCGGCGCGCCGTGGCGGGCGGCGCGCTCGAGCGCCGCGACCAGG
>JBKPFJ010000052.1:0-5740 GCA_046728795.1 Actinomycetota bacterium
TCAAGTTCGCGGAGGTGCCGAGGCTGGACGTGCCCGTCCATCGCGGCATGACCCACGACGGGCTCGGCAGGTATCTGAAGGAGAAGATCGAGAAGGCGCCGGGCGAGACCGACGACATCGTCGAGATCCTCATGCAGACCAAGACCGACGTGGTGGTGTCCTACCTGCCGGTCGGCTCCGAGCAGGCGACCAAGTGGTACGTCGAGCAGGTGCTCGAGGCGGGCTGCGGGTTCGTCAACTGCATCCCCGTCTTCATCGCACAGGAGAACTACTGGGCGCAGCGCTTCCGCAAGGCCGGACTGCCTATCGTCGGCGACGACATCAAGTCTCAGGTCGGCGCGACGATCGTCCACCGCTCCCTGGCGCGGCTGTTCCAGGACCGCGGGGTGAAGCTCGCGCGCACGTCGCAGCTGAACGTCGGCGGCAACATGGACTTCTACAACATGCTCGAGCGCGAGCGGCTCGAGTCGAAGAAGGTCTCGAAGACCCAGGCGGTGACCTCGCTGCTCGACGAGGAGCTGCCGGCCGACGACGTCTACATCGGTCCCTCGGACTACGTTCCGTGGCTCACCGACCGCAAGTGGGCCCACATCCGGCTCGAGGGCCAGGCCTTCGGGGACGTGCCGCTGACGATCGAGGCGAAGCTCGAGGTCTGGGACTCACCCAACTCGGCGGGCATCGTCATCGACGCCGTGCGCTGCTGCAAGCTCGCGCTGAACCACGGCGAGGGCGGGCCGCTCGTCGGCCCCAGCGCCTACCTGATGAAGTCGCCGCCCGAGCAGTACCCCGACCCGGTGGCGCGCGACATGACGGAGGCGTTCATCGCGGAGCGCTCGGGCGCGCCGAAGCTGCCGGGCAAGGCGACGGTCAAGACGACCGAGTCGGCCTAGCGTCCTCCTCTTCGTGCGGCGCCGCCGGCTCCAGGTGCGCCGGTGGCGCCAGCACGTCCTCGCGGGAGTAGTGGCCCACCGCGTCGAACCATCGCTTCGCGTGCAGCCCTTCGCGCAGGTCGCAGTCGGCGATCACGATGCCCTCCTGGTCGTACAGCGGGCCGGCTATCACCTCTCCGTCGGTGGGCTCGATCACCGCGGCGCCGCCCCGTCCGAACACCTCGTAGTCGGGTAGCTCGAGCGGGAAGTCATCCGGGAACGCCGAGCGCGGGATGAACTGAGGCGCGGAGACGACGAACGCGCCCGACTCGATGGCGATGTGTCGCACCGTGGCCAGCCATCCGTCGCTGTCGTCGGCCGTCGGCGCGAGCCAGATCTGCGGGCCGCCGCGGTAGACGGCGTAGCGCGCCACGGGCATGCGGTTCTCCCAGCAGATCAGGCCGCCCACCCGCCCGAGGGGCGTGTCGGCGACGCCCAGGTCGTCGCCTGCGCCGACCCCGTGGAACAGTCGCTCGTGCATGGTCGGCATCAGCTTCCGGTGCCTCGAGATGAGGCCCTCCGGCCCGATCAGCAGGAGCGTGTTGTAGAGGCTGCCGGGCCGCTCCGCCTCGCGCTCGTTGACGCCGATCCCGCAGTGGATCTCGTGCTCGCGGCAAGCGTCCACGAGCCGGTCGACGAGCGGCCCGGGCACGTCCACCGAGCTCTCCCACATGCGCTCCCAGAGCTCGTCCGAGCCGCCGAAGGAAGCCGCCTGGCGCGCCCAGGCGTTCGAGGGATAGACCGACACGAACGTCTCCGGCAGCACCGCGAGCCGGGCTCCCTGGGCCGCCGCCTCGCCCAACAGCCGAGCCGCCTTGGCCACCGAGGCCTCGGCGTCGAGGATCACGGGAGTGGCCTGAATGGCGGCCACCCGCACGGTCGGGAAGGCGCTCATACCCGCGTATCCTGCCCCCGTTGGCCTCCGAGCGCTACTCCATCGCCCAGGTGACGCCCTATCCCTGGGAGCAGCACCACGAGGTGAACCGCTACGTGGAGCGCGTCTCGGACGAGTTGTGCCGGCTCGGGCACCGCGTGGTGGTAGTCGCGCCGTCCGACTCGCGCGAGCTGGTGCGCGAGGGGCGCCGCAAGGTGAAGGAGCTGCGCCACGATCCCGACGCCGTGTTCGACGTGCCCGGCTGCGCCAGCGTGCTTGCCGTCGGGCAGAGCCTTCCCTTCCGCCGGGCCGGCTCGGTCGCGCTGCCGCTCGACGTCTCGCGCACGCTCGAGGAGCTGCTCGAGCGGGCGTCCTTCGACTTCGTGCATGTCCACGAGCCCTTCGCGCCGAGCGCCGCCTCGGCCGCGCTACGCCACTCTCGCGCGCTGAACGTCGGCACCTTCCACTCGACCACCGAGCGATTCGTCTCGACCCAGGTGGCGCGGCCGATCGTCACGTTGCTCTTTGGACGCCTGGACGGGCGGACGGCCACCTTCGCCGCCACGCGCGACCTGGTCGAGCGCTACTTCCCCGGCACTTACCGGGTCATCCGGCCGGGTACCGACCTGATCCACCGCCCAGAGGGCCAGCGCGAGCGCCTGCACATCGTTTTCTCGGCGGAGGAGGAGCGCGGGGCGTTGCGCCTCTTCCTGCGCGCCCTTCGCCGGCTCCCAGTGGACATGGACTGGGACGCTGCGATCTGGCTCCGCGATCCCGGCTCCGCGCCGGCGATCTCCCTGCCACGGCGCCTGCGCCGGCGGGTGTCCCTTTGCGGGCCGGCCGACGGGTCGGAGGGGCAGTTCCTCGCCTCGGCCGGGATCGTGGTGGCGGCATCCACCGGCCCCGCGCCGGCGCCGCAGCTCGTGCTACGCGCGATGGGGGGTGGCGCCGTGCCCGTGGTCTCGCGGCTGCCTCAGTACGAGGAGGCGGTGCGCGACGGCGAGCTGGGGCTCCTCTTCGAGCCCCGCGACGCCGACACGCTGGCGGCCCAGCTCCAGCGGCTGATCACGGAGCCCGGGCTGCGCGAGGCGTTCGCGGAGCGCATCGAGGCGATTCATCCCGAGCTCGAGTGGAGCCGGGCGGCGGCGGAGGTCGAGGACCTGTACCACGAGCTTGCGGCTCGCCGCCACGACCCGAACGGAAAGCCGGACGTGCGCAAGCGGCTCCGCTCGCGCGACTTCATCCACGTCGACCTGCATATGCACACCGACCACTCGCCGGACTGCGCGACCCCCGTCGACACCCTGCTCGCGACCGCCGAGCGGGTCGGGCTGGGGGCCGTGGCGATCACCGACCACAACGAGGTCTCGGGCGCCCACGAGGCGAGCGAGAAGGCGGACGGGGTGAAGGTGATCGTGGCCGAAGAGGTGAAGACAGCCGACCAGGGCGAGGTAATCGGGCTCTTCATCGAGGACAAGATCCCGCGCGGGATGACGCTCCAGGACACGATCGCCGCAATCCGCGGCCAGGGCGGGCTGGTGTACGTGCCGCACCCGTTCGACCGCATGCACTCCGTTCCCGACTACGAGCACCTGCTCGAGGTCGTGGAGGAGATCGACGCGATCGAGGTCTTCAACCCCCGGGTGGCCTTCTCGGCGTTCAACGAGGAGGCCGCGCGTTTCGCGGCCAAGTACCGGATCGTGGCCGGCGCGGGCTCCGACTCGCACGTGGCGCAAGGGCTCGGTTCGGTGAAGATCCGCATGCGCGACTTCGACGGCCCCGAAGAGTTCCTCGAATCGCTGCGCGACGCGGACATCGTGCGCAAGAAGCAGAGCCTGCTGTACGTGCAGGCGCTGAAGTTCATCCAGACTCGGGCCGGCGGCCCCCCGGCGCGGCGCAGGGGCGGCAGGCCCGCCGGTCGCCGGCGGAGCGGCAAGAGGTGATGCAGGCAAGAGGAGCGCCGGACGGGCCGTCAAAGCTCTCGGGGCGGATGCCCGCCACCGACGACGAGATCAAGGAGAAGTACCTCGAGCGGGCGATCCGCGAGCTGAACGGCCTCACCCGTGAGATCCAATCCTGCGAGCTCTGCCCGCGGGGGAACCTCATGCCGGTGCTGGGCTCGGGCCACCCGCAGGCCGACATCTTCCTGCTCAAGTTCGCCCCCGTCCCGGCGGAGATCGAGGAGGGGGTGGCGTTCTACGGCCGCGCCGGGAGCGCACTCATGAAGAGCTTCAAGCGGCTCGGCATCGACCCACTCACGGTCTACGGGACCGTCTTCGTCAAGTGCCCCGTCCACGACACGGACGAGTCGGCGCCCGAGTGCCGCGCTCGCGTGCTCGACGAGCTGGCGATCGTGCAGCCCCGCATCGTGGTGGTCATGGGCGAGGAGGCGCTCGCCGAGCTGAACGGGCTGGGCGTTCCGCTCGCGGCCGAGGTCGAGCCGCGCCCCGGCGAGCTCCAGAAGCTGACCCCGTCGTGCGACGCCCTCTACGTGCCGGACATCGACCGCGCGCTCGACGAGGACAGCGCGAAGCGCGCCTTCTGGCGCGCCTTCCGGGCCCTCGGCGACTGGTACGCGGACTTCCCGCCCTACTAGCGGGTCATCCGCCGCAGCCCGGCGTTCGCCGCGACTTCGAGCAGCTCGAGCTCGTTGCGGCCCTGGCGGATCGCCCCCTCCGGCACCATCACCGAAAAGAACTCCTCGCCACGCCCCTCGAGATGGAAGCTCCGGCCGGTCGCCACGATCCGCCCGCCCAGAGCCACGGCCAGGTCGCGGGGCCCCCCGCCAGCGAGCACGTCGCCGGCCACCCAGCTCGGCAGGTAACCCGAGCGGAGGTCGACAGCGGCCAGGTCGGCGCCCCCGCGCAGCCGGTAGCGCGGCCCGCCGTCCTCCACCGGCAGCTCGCCGACGGGCCGGCTGAGCAGCTCCTGGTGCGGCCCGACCCGGTAGAGGCGGCTCCAGCTGCCTGTCCCGAACAGCGCGGCGCGGCGCTCGACGTCGAGACTACGCCGGTGCGCGAGCTCGCGTCCCGACATGCGAACGACCGAGTCGAAGTCGCGTCTGATCACACCAACGCGCGTGCGCCCGGTGACCGCCGGGGCTCGAGGCGGGGCGGCCGTCCACGCGCCACGGGAGGTGCAGGTTGAGCATCCGCGCGAGCGTGGGCAGCACGTCGATGGTCCGCGTCAGCGAATGGTCGATCCTGCCGTGGAGCCGACCCGGCGCCTTGATGAACAAGGGCACGGGGGCGACCTGGGCGAAGTTGCTGCGAGTCACGGCGCGCCGGGCTCGCACGCCGACCTCGAAGGAGAGGCCATGGTCCGCGGTCACGACGACCGCGGACCTCCGGAGCAGCCCGGCGTGTCGCAGGCGCTGGATGAGCCGGCCGATCAGGCCGTCGACCGCCCCTACCTGCAGCATGTAGCGCTGTTCGTTGTGCATCGTCAGGAAGGGGTCGTGGAAGCCGGGGGTACTGGCGAAGCCCTCGCTCCAGTCGGCGACGGCGCGGTCGTACCGCTTGCCCGATGGCACGTAAACCCATGGCGCGTGGGGCAGAAGCACGTGGTGGAAGTAGAGGGCGGGACGGCGGCGGGGGCGGATCGCGGCGAGCGTGTCTCCGAAGCGGCCGAGCCGGTCCCCCTTCACCAGGTTGAAGAACCCGTGCGGCCCGAGCCGGCGGCAGCCCCGATAGGGGCAGAGGCTCGTGAATTCCTCCGTGGAGTGCATCTCGTAGCCGTGCCGGTGCAGCAGGCGAAAGAGGCTGTGCGGGTGATTGTGCGCGTCCGCTTGGACGAGGCGATGCGGCAGGAGGCCGTCGAGGATCGCCGGGACGGCGCTGGTCGTCGCGTCCTGTACCGTCGTAGCGTTCGGGTACCAGGTCGACAGGCGGGCCAGCTGGGCGAAGTGCGGGAAGCGTCCAGCGTCGATCCGGCCCCC
>JBKPFJ010000074.1:0-12562 GCA_046728795.1 Actinomycetota bacterium
GCGTCCAGGAGGCGACGCACGACCTCGACATTGCTCATGAGGAGGCAACCTCGAGCACGAGCTTGCCCACCGCGCGGCGCTCGTCGAGGTCGCGCAGCGCCTGCGGCACCTCGTCGAACGCGTAGGTCTTGCCGACGATCGGGTTGACGTCGCCCGCGAGCACCATGCGCTCGAGGTCCTCGCCGACCTCGCGCAGGTACTCGGGGCGCTCGAAGGCGAAGGCGCCCCAGCCCGCGCCGACGACGCTGACGTTCCGCAGCAGGAGGCGGTTGACCGCCACCTTCGGGATCTGTCCCTCGGTGAAACCGATAACCACCAGCCGGCCCTCGGTGGCCAGCGCCCGCACGCTCTCGTCGAAGCGATCTCCGCCGACGGGGTCGTAGATCACGTCGGCCCCGGCACCGCCGGTCAGCTCCCGCACCGCGGCCTTCCAGTCGCGCTCGCTCCGGATCACGTCGTGCGCTCCCGCCTGGCGTGCGATCCGCTCCTTTTCGTCGCTCGAGACGACCGCGATCACGCGCCCGCCGAGGGCCTTGCCAACCTGGATCGCGGCCGTCCCCACGCCTCCGGCCGCGCCGTGCACCAGCACCGTCTCGCCCTCACGGAGGCCCGCCCGGCGCCGCAGCGCGAAGTGGGCGGTGTGGTAGTTCATGACGAGCGCGGCGCCCTGCTCGAACGAGAGCCCGTCCGGTAGCGGGAAGGTGACCGGCGGCTGTCCCACGGCCAGGTCGGCGAAGCCGCCGAAGACGATCGCGGCCACCCGGTCGCCCGGCGACAGGTCCGTCCCCTGCGGCGACTCGCGCACGACCCCCGCCGCCTCGCTCCCGAGCGTGAACGGCGGATCGGGCCGCACCTGGTAGAGCCCTCGGCTCAGGAGCAGATCGGGGAACGAGATGCCGGCGGCGCGCACCTCGATAACGACGCCGCCGTCCGCGCTCGGCTCCGGCGCATCGACGATCTGCACCCCGTCCGGGCCACTGAGGTCGGTGACCTGGACGGCCCTCATACCGGTTCCCCGTACGACGCCCAGCGCGCGAAAACCAAGCCGGCGCTCCTGTATACGGCTTCGCCGTCGACAGTCGCCAGGGAAGCAGGGGCGAGCAAGTGCTTTGCACGGCGAGCCCCGATGACGCCGCCCGGCGCAGCCACGCTGTATACGGCTTCGCCGTCGACAGCGTTTGGGCAGCGCGCTGGCGTCATACGGGCATGACTCCGTGCTTCTTCCAGGGGCGCGACACCCGCTTCGTCTCCGCCATCTCGAGCGCCTTGATCACCGTGGGGCGCGTCTCGCGGGGATCGATGACGTCGTCGATCATCGCGTTGCCCGCGGCCACGTACGGGTCGATCGTCCTGCGGATCCCCCCGATCATCTCCGCGCGCGTGGCGTCGGGGTCATCCGAGGCCTCGATCTGCTTGCGGAAGATGATGTTCACCGCGCCCTCGGGCCCCATCACCGAGATCTCCGCGCTCGGCCAGGCCACGATCAGGTCGGGCTCGTACGCCTTGCCGCACATCACGTAGTAGCCGGCGCCGTACGCCTTGCGCACGATTACCGTGACCTTCGGCACCGTGGCGCGAGAGACGGCGTAGAGCATCTTCGCCCCGTGGCGGATGATCCCCGCCTGCTCGACCTTCGTGCCCACCATGAAGCCGGGCACGTCTTGGAGGAAGAGCAGGGGGATGTTGTAGGCGTCGCACAGGTTGATGAAGCGCGCCGCCTTGTCGGCCGAGTCGTTCTCGAGGATCCCGCCCAGGTGCTTCGGCTGGTTGGCCACGATGCCTACGGGCCGGCCACCCATCCGCGCCAGGCAGGTGATGATCGTGCGCGCGAAGCGGGGCTTCAGGGCGAAGACCTCGCCGCCGTCCACGATGCGCCGGATAAGGTCGTACATGTCGTAGGGGTGCCGAGGGGAGTCGGGCAGGATGTCCAGGAGCTCCTCGTCCATTCGGTCCACGGGGTCGGCGATCTCGCGCCGCGGCGGCTGCTCCTCGCAGTTCTGCGGGAAGAAGGAGAGGTAGTCCTTGATCGCCCGAATGCAGTCCTCGTCCGAGCCCACCTCGAGGTCGCCCACTCCGGAGATGCGGGTGTGCACCTTGGAGCCCCCGAGCTCCTCCTGGGTCACGTCCTCGCCGGTGACCGCGCGGGTGAGGTGGGGCCCGGCCAGCGCCATGGACCCCCGCCCCTTCACCATCGGAACGAAGTCGGCGAGGCCGGGGATGTAGGCCGTGCCGGCCGCGCAGGGGCCCATCAGCGCGGCAACCTGCGGGATCACTCCGCTGGCAACGACCTCCTCGCGGAACAGATGCCCGGAGCCGGCGAACAGGGACCCGGCCGCCTCCTGGATGCGCGCGCCCGCCGAGTCGAGCAGCCAGATCATGGGGATGCGCTTGCCGAGCGCCAGCTCGCGCAGCCGCGAGACCTTGAGCTCCCCGGTCATGCCCATCGAGCCCGCCATGACCGTGAAGTCGTAGGCCGCCACGCCCACGAGCCGCCCGTCCACGTTCCCGTAGCCGGTGATCACCCCGTCGGCCGGAGCCTCCTTGCCCTCCATCCCCCGCTGGGAGAAGTGCGGGCGGCCGTGGATGCCGAGCTCGGTGAACTCCGCCCCGTCGAAGAGCAGCGCGAGCCGCTCGCGGGCGGTCAGCTTGTCCTGCTCGTGCTGGCGCGCGGTCTTGTCGGGACCCCCACCCTGCCTGGCCAGCGCCCGCCGCTCGTGCAGGTCCTCCACGAGCGAGCGAAGCGGCGGCCGGGCCAGCATCGTGTCGGGCGCGGCCCGCTCAGCCGTGGACACGTGCTCCCTCGGAGGTGGCGTCGAGGAGAGGCTCGAGGACGTGCATGGCCGTCTCCGCAGCCCGCCCGCGCTCGCGCTCGTCCTCAGGCGCCTCGAAGGCGGTGACCTCGAGCCCGATCGGCTCGCAGTCCTCGACCACCGCCTCGAGCAGGTCGAAGAGCTTCTCGGAGTCGAGGCCCCCGGGCGCCGGGAACTGGGCGGGGAACTGCTCTGGGTCGAGCACGTCCAGGTCCAGGTGCACGAAGACAGGCGCGCCGTCGAGGGCGTTCTTCACCGCCACCAGGGTCTCGACCACGCTGGCCCCGATCACGGTGGCGTCGGAGCGCTCGAGCAGCTCGCGCTCGGGTGGATCGAGGTCGCGCACCCCGGCGAGCACCACCCGTCCCGAGTCGATCGTCTCGCCGAGGCCCGGGTCCCAGATCCCGCATGCCCCCGCCAGGCACATGCCACCGAGGAAACCGCTCGGCGTGGTGTGCGGCGCGTTGAAGTCGCCGTGGGCGTCGAGCCACAGCACCCTCGCCTCCGGCCGGTGGCGCAGCGCGGTGGGCAGTGTGGTGAGGCAGATCGAGCAGTCGCTCGCGAGCAGCACGGGCAGGTTGCCGCCGGACAGCGCGTCGTCCACCTGGCCCCCGGCCTCGAGCAGGCAGCCGCGCGAGCGCTCGAGGTCCTCCGCGAAGCCCGCGGCGCGCGGCTCGCCCGGGGTGCCGATGAAGCGCGGCTCGCTGCCGAGCCGCTTGCCCACGAGCGGCGCCAGCGCCTCGACACCCCGCTCCCCGCCCGGCGTGCGGTCGGAGGTGCGGCAGCGGAGCGCCACGATCGAGACGCTCATCGACCCGTCCACTGGGGCTCGCGCTTCTCGAAGAAGGCCTTCACCCCTTCCTGGATGTCGTCCGTCGTGAAGGCCAGCGACAGCTGCGAGCGCAGGAAGTCGAGCGCGTCGTCGAAGGGCATGTCCATCTGGCGGTACATGGCGTCCTTGCCGAGCTTCATCAGCACCGGCGACTTCGCGGCGAGCCGCCGAGCCCAGTCGCTCACCGCCTCTTCGAATTCCTCGGCCGGCACCACCTTGTTCACGATGCCCGCCTCGAGTGCCTCCCGGGCCGAGAGCCGCTCGCCGAGCAGGAGCATCTCGTTCGTCTTCTTGCGCGGCACGCTGCGATAGATCAGCGCCATGATCATGAACGGGAACACCCCCACGTTGATCTCGGGCGTGCCGAACGTCGCCGTGTCCTTGGCCACGATCAGGTCGCAGGCGAGCGCGAGCCCGAGCGCCCCCGCCAACACGTGGCCGTTTGCCGCGCACACGGTGGGCTTCCCGAGCTGGCCGATCAGCTTGAAGAGGCGCGGGAAGCGCTCGGTGCCGAAGTGCTTGTGGACGAGCGACACGTCGGCGGCGAACTGGTCGAGGCTGGCGCCCGCCGAGAACACCTTCTCGTGCGAGGACGTGAGGACGACGCAGCGCACGGCGGCGTCGTCGCGCGCGCTCTCGAAGGCGTTGATGAGGTCCCCGAGGAGCTCGTTCGAGAGTGCGTTGCGATTCTCGGGCGAGTCGAGCGTGACCGTCGCGATTCCGTCCGCGACCTCGTAGCGGATCGTTGTGTAGGGCATCACGGAAAGTGGGAAGTCCTACTTCTCACTTTGACGGACGCGCCGGCGAGGCGTCAAGATGCGGGCCGGAACGCGGCGACTCCGGAGGAGGTGCTCTTTGTTCGACTCGATCGTTGTGGGAACGGACGGCTCGCCGACCGCGGATCAGGCGCTGGGCAAGGCGGCCGACCTGGCGGCGACCGTGGGCGCGCGACTCCACGTGGTTAGCGCGTACGAGCCGGCGGCCGCTCGCGTCGGCGGCCGGTCGACCGTGCCCGAGGCCCGCGACTGGGATCTCGGCCCGGACTTCAAGGTCGACGCCGTGCTCGAGCGGGCGGCCGGCTCGGTCCGCCGCGAGGGGCTCGAGATCGAGGCGCATGCACGTAGGGGCGACCCCGCTGACGGGATCCTCGATGTGGCTCGAGAGGTTAATGCCGACCTGATCGTGCTCGGCAGCAAAGGCATGCACGGCGCGCGGCGACTGTTGGGCAGCGTGCCCAACAAGGTCTCCCACAGCGCCCCCTGCGACTTGCTCATCGTCCATACGGACTGAGCGCGGGCACCCAGGCGGTGCGCATGTCCACGCGCTCGCCGTCGAAGGGAACGCCCTCGGCGTCGAGCAGCCGGCGCTGGCGCTCGCCCTTCGCGAGTGAGCCGTCGGCGCGCACCACGCGCTGCCAGGGCACGCTCGCGTCGTCACAGGCGGCGAGGACCGCGCCCGCGTAACGCGGCGCGCCGGGCGAGAGATCCCCGTAGGTCGTGACGAAGCCCTCGGGCACCGCGCGGATGAGTCCGAGCACCCTGCGGGCCCGCTCCTCGTCGAGGTTCACAGCGCGCGCACGGCGTCCTCGATCGGGGTCTCCCCCGCCACGAGGTCGAACGCCTTGCCCACCGCCGAGCTCGTGTCGAGGACCGCCAGCAGGGTCGCCGCCACGTCGTCGCGCGGGATGCTGCCGTAGCCGCCGTCGACGCTCACCCTGCCGGTCCCGGGCTCGTCGGTGAGCCGTCCTGGGCGCACCACCGTCCAGTCCAGGCCGCTCTCCATGAGCGCGCGGTCGGCCTCCGCCTTGGCCTCGATGTAGGGGCGCATCTGTTCCGAGCTGCGCTCGGGGTTTGCCGCGCCGATGGAGCTCACGATCACGTAGCGGTTCACCCCCGCCCGCATCAGCTTCAGGGCGCCGCCGAGGTCCATCGTCCGCTTGCGCTCCGGGCCGCTGCCGGGGCCGGCGCCCGCCGCGAACACCACGGCGTCGGCGCCCGACACGAAGGGCGCGAGGTCGTCCTCGGCCTCCAGGTCGCACAACACCGGCTCGGCGCCGAGCGCCTCCAGGTCCGCGGCGTGGTCGGGGTTGCGGATGAGCCCGCGAGCGCGATCACCGCGCTCGGTCAGCAGCCTGAGCAGTCGCTGCGCCACCTTCCCGTGCCCTCCGGCAACGACGACGTCCACGAATGGGAGCTTACGCTCAGGACATTCGGGGCCGTTGGGGGCCGAACTACAGCCCGTAGGCCTCGAGCAGCTTGAGCCACACCTCGCTGCGCGTGGGGAACGAGGGCACCGCATGCGCCAACCGCTCGAGCGGCACCTCGCCCACGACGGCCACGGTCGCCGCGTGCAGGAAGTCCGCCACCTCCGGGCCCACGAATGTCGCACCCGCCACCACCGCGCGGTCCTCGTCGATCACGAGCCGGGTGGTGCCAGGCACGTCGCGCCCATAGAAGCTGGCGCCAGCCGAGCCCTGGGTGGGCACGTCGACCGCGCGCACCTTCATGCCCGCCTCGCGCGCTGTGGCGAGGGTGTGCCCCACAGCGGCGACCTGCGGGTCGGTGAACGTCACGCGCGGGGAGCGAACGCCGTCCTGGGTGATCCGAGCGTCCTTGCCCTGGATCACGTCCGCCGCAACTCGTGCCTGGTACTTCCCCATGTGCGTGAGCAGCACGCGGCCGTTCGCGTCCCCGATCGCGTAGAGCCAGTCGCTCCCGGGCACCCGCAGATCGTCCCCGACCTCGACCGGCTTGCCCGGCTCGAGGCCTATGCTCTCGAGCCCGATGTCGGACGTGTTGGGCCGCCGGCCGACGGCCACAAGCAGGCGCTCCGCCCGGATCGGCTCGCCGCGCTCGAGCTCCAGCACGACCTCGCCGTCCTCGGCGCGCGCCGCCATGGCCTTCGCGCGGAGCTCGATCACCACGCCGGACCGGCGGAGCGCGTCGGTCACCTCCTCGCTCGCGAATGGCTCCTCGTGCGCCAGCAGCCGGTCGAGCGCCGCTATCAACGTGACCCGTGAGCCGAGCGAGCGCCAGGCCTGCGCCAGCTCCACACCCACCACCCCGCCGCCGAGGACTGCCAGCCGCGGCGGCACCTCCTCGGCGGTCGTGGCCTCGCGATTGGTCCACGGGTCGAGCCCTCGGAGGCCGTCGATGGGCGGCACGGCGGCGCTGCTGCCGGTGGCGATCACGACCGCCCGGCGGGCCACCAGCAGCTCGACGCCGACCCGCACACGACGCTCCCCCTCCAGCCGGCCCACCCCGCGCAACAGCGCGACGCCGCGCGACTCGAGCCAGGGGAGCTGGGAGGCGTCGTCGAGGTTGTGGACGATCTCGTCCCGCCGCGCCAGCACGGCACCGGCGTCGAGGTCCCCGATCACCGCCTCGCGCACGCCGGGGATGCGGCGCGCCTCGGCGAGCAGCTCGCCGGGGCGGAGCAGCCCCTTCGACGGCATGCAGGCGTAGTACGAGCACTCGCCGCCGATCAGGTGCGACTCCACGATCGCGGTCTCGAGCCCGCCGGCCGCGAGGCGGCCGGCGCACACCTCGCCGGAGACCCCGCCGCCCAAGACGACGGCGTCGACGGTGCGCTCGCTCATGGGCCGCCGGAGCCTACAGGCGGCGGGTCGAACCACTGGAGGGTCCCGTCCGCGCGGCTCGCGACGAACACCCGGCCGCTGCGCGGGTCCACGGCGACGGAGTTCGGCTGCCGGACGGTGGGGAAGGTGCGCAGAAGTCGGCGGGGGCTCAGCTCCGCGACGCGGTTGCTCGCCGTGAGCGTGACCCAGAGGCGGCGCCGGGCTCGGTCGAAGGCGATCCCGTAGGGGATGCCGCCGAGGTGGATCCGGCGCTCGAGGGCGAGATCGCGGCCCCGGACGCGCAGCACCAGCAGCGCGTCTCCCCGCGTGTCGACAACGAAGAAGACGCGCCGGCCCGCCGCCACGTGGGTCGGGCCGAGCCCGGCGTCCGCCTGCCGGAGCGATTCGAACGTGCGGGCGTCGTACAACCTCACGGCCCGCTCCGCCGCGCCGACCACCATGACGTAGCTTCCGTCGGTGCTCGCCGCGACGCCGTCCGGCTCGATGGGCGCGTCCAGCCCCTGCGTGGCCCGGCGGGCGCGGATCACTGTGACGCGGTCCTCGAGCTCGTCCGTCACCCAGATGAGCCCGCCGGCCGCGAGCGTCGCGTCGTGGGGCCCGCGCCCTGCCAACAGCGCGCGTCGGGGTCCGCCCCGAAGTGGCAGCTCCGCGACCCTCCCCGCCTTCTCCACGGGCGCGAGCACCGGCCCGCCCGGGCGGGCGAGGCCCAGGTGGCGGGTGGGCCCTGGCAGGACGAACCGCCGCACTACTCGCGAACGGTCCGCGTCGACGAGCGCGACGCGGTCCGGGGTCTTGAGCCCCACCGCGAGCAGGCCGGTCCGCGGATCGACCGCCATGCCCTCGGGCTTGTTCCCGATCTCCATCGTGCGCCCCTCCGGTCGCACGGCGGTGACCGGCGAGCTCGCCGGCTCGGCGACGGGCACGAGGACGTCGCTCGACCGCGCGCAGCCAACAATGCACCCGGCGCCCAGGATCGAGAGCAGCAAGTAGGAAGTTCTACTGTTTACTTTTGCCTTCGCCGTCGCTAGGGTCCGCGCCATGGCCACCGCAGACGTCCTCAAGGCGGACTTCCGGTCCGGAAAGAGGCACTTCATCTTCACCGACGAGCACGAGCAGCTCCGCCAGTCGATCAGATCGTTCGTCGTCAAGGAGCTCCAACCGCACGCGGAGGAGTGGGAGGAGAAGACCTTCCCCGACTGGGTCTTCCGCCGCATGGGCGAGCTCGGCTACCTCGGACTCTCCTATCCCGAGGAGTACGGCGGCCAGGGCGGCGACTACTACTGCAACATCGTTCTCGCCGAGGAGATGGTTCACGCTCACTGCGGCGGCCTGGCCATGGGCGTGGCCGTCCACACCGACATGGCCACCCCGCCGATCTTCCTGTTCGGCACCGAGGAGCAGAAGCAGCGCTACCTGGTCCCTTCGATCAGGGGCGAGAGGATCTCCTGCCTGGGGATCACGGAACCGGACGCCGGCTCGGACGTCTCCGGCATTAAGACCCGCGCCGTACGCGACGGCGACGAGTACGTCATCAACGGCTCCAAGACCTACATCACGAACGGCCACCGGGCCGACTACATCGTGCTCGTCACGAAGACCGACCCGGACTCTGGATACGACGGGTTCACCCTCTTCCTCGTGGACATGGACTCGCCGGGGGTCATCCGCGAGAAGAGGCTCGAGAAGCTCGGCATGCACGCCTCGGATACCGCGCTGCTCGCGTTCCAGGACGTGCGCGTTCCCGCCGACGCCATCCTCGGCGGGGAGGGCAAGGGCTTCTACCACATCATGTGGGAGCTCCAGGGAGAGCGCCTGATAGGCGCCGCGAGCTGCGTGGCCGGCGCGCAGCGCTGCTTCGACCGGACGCTCGAGTTCTCCAAGGAGCGGACCGCCTTCGGCCGGCCCATCGGCCGCTTCCAGGCGATCCGGCACAAGTTTGCCGAGATGTCCACGCTGATCGAGGCCGCCCGGCAGCTCGTGTACATGACGGCCTGGCGCTTCCAGAACGGCGAGTACCCGGTGCGCGAGATCTCGATGGCCAAGCTGTACGCCGCCCGCGTGGCGTGCGACGTGGCGGACGAGTGCATCCAGATCCACGGCGGCGCCGGCTACATGAAGGAGTACGGCATCGAGCGGGTGTGGCGCGACATGCGCCTGAATCGCATCGGCGCGGGCACCGATGAGATCATGCTCGACGTGATCGGCCGCTCGTACGGGCTCTGAGCGTCAGGGTCTCCACCGACCGCGGCCGGGCGCTCCACGAGGGGGCGCCGGGCGGGCACAACCGCTGGCACCCGGACATCGAGCCGGTGGCGCGCAGCGGGCCGGGGGAGGAGCTCGTCTTGGAGCTGCGCGACTCGCGCGATCGCCGGCTCACCCGCGACTCGCGGCACGAGGACCTGCTGTCGCTGCCGAAGACGATCCATCCGCTCACAGGGCCGGTCTGGGTGGAGGGCGCCGAGCCGGGTGACGTCCTCGAGGTGGAGTTCCTCGCCTACGAGTGCGACGACTTCGGCTGGACCGGCATCTGGCCAGGGTCGGGAATGCTCGGCGACCTCTTCCCGGACCCCTACCTGCTCGGGTGGGAACTCGACGGCCGGGTGGCCCGCTCGGAGGCGCTGCCCGGAGTCGCCGTGCGTGGCGATCCCTTCGCCGGCGTGGTGGGCGTCGCCCCGTCGCGCGAGCTGTTCGAGGCCGCGCGAAAGCGCGAATTTGAGCTTGCCGCGACCGGCGCCGAGGTAGACCTTCCGGACCCCGAGCACGCGGCGCCGGCCTCTGCGGCGGACGGCCTGCGCACGATCCCGCCGCGCGAGAACGGCGGCAACATGGACATCCGCGACCTCGTGGCGGGCGCCCGCCTGCTGCTGCCCGTATTCGTCCCGGGCGCGCTGCTCTCGATCGGCGACCTCCACTTCGCCCAGGGCGACGGCGAGGTCTGCATCTCGGCCATCGAGACGGGCGGCTTCGTCGCCGTGCGGCTGGGCCTGCGGCGGGACGGCTGGCGCCCCCGCTTCCCCGCCTGGGAGCGCCCGGCCGCGGCGCGTCGGCCCATGTTCGCGACCACGGGCGTCCCGCTTACCGACGAAGGCGCGAACGCCGACATGGACCTGTGGCTCGCGTCCCGCCGCGCCCTGATCGAGATGCTCGAGTACCTCCAGCACGATCGCGGCCTCGGGCGCGAGCCCGCTTACGTGCTGATGAGCGCCGCTGTGGAGCTGCGCGTCTCCGAGGCGGTGGACGCGCCTAACGCGCTGGTGTCCGCCTGCCTGCCGCTCGACGTGTTCGAGGAGGCCTGAAGCGCGCGATGGGCACGCTCCTCGACCACGTCCGCTCCTACTACGAGGCGCTCAACACGGGCGACCCCCACCTCGTGGCCGCGCACTTCACCGACGACGCGGTCCATTACTACACCCGCCTCGGCCCGCACAAGGGCGCGCGGACGATCGGGGAGCACACGAGCTGGGCGGTCGAGAACCTCGCCGGCCACTGGACGATCGAGGACGCGATCGAGGACGACGACCGCGTCGTGATCGAGTGGTCGATGACCTGGCGCGCCCCCGAGTCAGGCGAGCCCCGGATAGACCGGGGCACCGAGTGGTTCGAGTTCCGGGACGGGAAGATCGCCGAGGTCCGGGCCTACCACCACTCGAACGAGCGCAATCGCTCCGGCGACCTGCTCGGCTTCGACCACGCGGGCCGAGGGCACACGACGCTGTGAGCGCCCACGCCGCCGTCCCCGGGACGCGGCACCCGCTGCCACCCTTCGCCGACGAGCACGAGCAGCTGCGCGAGGCCATCCGGCGCTTCGTCGCTGCCGAGCTGAGGCCGCATGCGCGCGAGTGGGAGGACGCGAAGTGGTTTCCAAACGAGGTGTTCCGGCGGCTGGCGGAGCTCGGCTGGCTCGGGCTCAAGTACCCGGAGGAGTACGGCGGCGAGGGCGGGGACTACGTGCATGACGCCGTACTCACGGAGGAGCTCTCGCGCTGCGGCTCGGGCGGGGTGGCGGCCGGCATCGGCGCGCACGTGGGAATCGCCACGCCGCCGGTGTGGAGATTCGGAAGCGAGGATCAGAAGCAGCGCTTCCTCGTCCCGGCGATACGCGGCGAGAAGATCGCCGCGCTTGGCATCACCGAGCCGGGCGCGGGCTCGGACGTGGCGGGCATCCGCACGAGCGCCCGGCGCGTCGAGGGCGGCTACGTCGTGAACGGCTCGAAGACCTTCATAACCAACGGCGTCCGAGCAGACTTCGTCGTCACCGCGGTGAAGACCACCGAAGAGGGCGGCCACCGTGGACTGTCGTTCCTGATCGTCGAGAAGGGCCTGGACGGGTTCTCGGTCTCGAAGAAGCTCGAGAAGCTCGGCTGGCACGCCTCCGACACCGCGGAGCTCGCCTTCGCCGACGTCTTCGTCCCCGAGGAGAACCTGCTCGGCGAGGAGAACAGGGGCTTCTACCTGATAGTCGCCAACTTCCAGTGGGAGCGGCTGCTCATGGCGCTCGGCGCGATCGGCTCGATGGAGTCCCTACTGGAGCGAACGGTCGAGTACGCCACCCAGCGGTCCGCCTTCGGCCGGCCGGTGGCGAAGTTCCAAGCGATTCGCCACAAGCTCGCGGAGATGGCGCTCAAGCTCGAGACCTCCCGCGCCCTCACCTACCACGCCCTACGCCTCTTCGCCGACGGCCGCGACGCCACCACCGAGGTCACGCAGGCCAAGCTGATGACCCAGCGCGCCGCCTTCGAGGTCGCGGACGACGCTATCCAGGTCCACGGCGGCGCCGGCTACATGAGGGAGTACGAGGTGGAGCGCGCGGCGCGCGACCTGCGCCTGGGGCCGATCGGCGGCGGCACCGACGAGGTAATGAAGGAGATCCTCGGGAAGCGGCTGGGGCTGTAGACACTTTCGGCCTGCGGCCATGCCGGGCGCCACCGGCCCGGGGCATCCGGTGTACGTTCACGCGGCAGAAGCCGGACCGGAGAGGTGAGAGCGGGCCGAGAACGATCACCACGCAGCTCCTCGCAGTAGGCGCCGGGCCGTAAGCGCTCTCGACCGCTGCGTTGGCCCGTGAGCGCGGCATCGACACGATGGTCGTAGGACGGCCGATGGCGTTCTGGCGGGAGAACATGCCCAAGGAGACGTCCCTACGGTCGGGGCCGGATTGGCACCTCGACGCAGCTGCCGCCCACACGCTCGAAGCGTTCCTCGAGGAGCGGGGAATCGCGCGAGAGGAAGTGGACCCGATCCCGATCCAGATCTTCCTGGATTACGCCCAATGGTTCGAGAAGGCGAAGGGAATCGAGATACGCCAGGAGCTAGTCGCCGATC
>JBKPFJ010000123.1:0-5208 GCA_046728795.1 Actinomycetota bacterium
GAGCAGGTGACCGAGCTCGCGACGCTCGGGATCCGCAGCGGCTTCGGCAATCGGGTGCTCCGGATCGGCTACCTCAAGGCGTTCATGGACGGCACGCTGGGCTCGCAGACGGCGCGCATGCTCGACGGGTCGGGGGTCGAGATCACGAGCCGCGCGGCGCTCGAGGACGTGGTTCGCCGCGGAGCCGCAGCGGGCTTCCCGATCGCGGTGCACGCGATCGGCGACCTCGCGAACCGGGAGGCGCTCGACGCATTCGAAGCGACGCGGGAGGTGTGGGCGCCCCGCGGGCTGCGGCCCCGGATCGAGCATGCGCAGCTCATGGCGCCGGAGGACGTGGCGCGCTTTGGCCGCCTGGGCGTCGCTGCGTCAGTCCAGTTCAGCCATGCGCCGTCCGATCGCGACCTCGCCGATCGCTTCTGGGCCGGCAAGACGGAGGGCGCGTACGCCTACCGCTCACTGCTCGAGGCCGGCGCCATGTTGGCGAACGGCTCCGACGCGCCGATCGAGGAGCTCGATCCCTGGGCCGGGGTCGTCGCCGGCGTGCTGCGGACCATCGACGACCGGCCGGCGTGGCACCCGGAGCAGGCCGTCACCCTCGAGCAGGCGCTCGAGGCGACGACCGTCGCGCCGGCCTGGCTGGCACGCGACGAGCGCCGCCGCGGCAGGCTCGCGCCCGGCTACCTCGCCGATCTCGTCGTCCTCGACCGCGACCCCTTCGCGTGCGAGGAGCTCGAAGCGCTGCGCGAGGTCCGCGTGGTCGCCACGATGCTTGGCGGCCGCTGGGTGCACAACCCGCCGCCCTGGGACTAGCCTCGCGCGGCCAGGTCTCGGTGCAGCTACCTCACGAGGGTGTGGCGGGCGGGTGCTCATCGTGGACCGCGGCGAGCCCGTCGGCTACGAGCGGTGGTTCCGGCCGGGGCCCGGCCGGGCGGGCCCGGCTGGCTCGAGCTCGCCCGCGAGCCCGTAGCGGGGATCGCGACCAGGGCGGTGTCGGCCTGCGAGCTGATGGCGCTCGCCCGCGAGGCCGACTTGGACGAGGCCCTGGCAGACATGACGCTGCGCTGGCGCATGTTCGAGGCGCCCGACACCGCTGGCGGCGCGGCGATCGCCTGGCGCCTGCGCGCCGAGGTGCGCGCGGCCCGCGCGAGCGCGTTTCCCTCCGGCCGATCCAGGCGCGCATCCTGGCGGCGCTCGCCGAGGGGGAGACGCTCGCCTCGCTCTGCCGCCGGGGCGGCTTCGCCGACCACCGCGGCCGTCCCGACACGAGCTGGCTCGAGCGCCGCCCTCTTCGAGCAGGGTCGACGCGGGCATGCCGCCCGAATGATCTCGTCCGCATTCGTCAGCTTCCTCGCCTGGCTCGGGGTGGGCCTGTCGGTCGGTAGCCCCAGCTCGCAGCGGCAGCTTCAACAATAGGTGCGCGTGCGCGGGTGCCGGGTGATTCGGGGCCGACAGCTCACCACGCCCCGGTCGAACCCGGAAGAGGACGGGCTAGGTGATGAAGACGACGCGCCATACGCCCGCCCGGCGGGCGAGCTCGAAGGTGGTGTTCGGCTCGCGCCGCGTTCGACCGCTGGTGTCGACGGTCACTGTCGCGGCCAGAGCGGTCGCGTGGGCGCTGCCCGCGAAGCGGATCGAGCGGACCGTGATCGAGAAGCCGTCGAAGACCGGGAACAGGCTCCTCATCGAGTGCTCGCAGCCGGCGGGAGGGCCGCCCGCAAAGACATAGGCGGAGCGACACAGCCTCGCCGCGTCGCGATCGCGCGCGGCGGACTCGAGCCGAACGAGCGCCTGGGCCGCCACGCGCTGTCGGGCCGGGAGCCCCGCCGCCGAGGATCCGGCGCGCACCGGGAGCGAGCTGGCAATCGACCCACACTCCCCGTCGGCGGGGTGGAAGAGGAATCCGCGGAGCCTGCGCCCCTCACCCCACACTCGCACAAACGCCTGGGCGCACCTCCCCTGTCCAGGTGCGGCCGCGTAGTCCACGTAGATCTCGCCCGCGAACTGGGTCGAGCCGCTCCGGCACGCGGTGGTTATCTCCCCACACGCGCGTCGTTGATCGGCTAGCGAGGCGACGCGCGGGCAGCTGCGGAAGGTGGCCGAATAGCTTCCATCGCCGCCGCCGTAGGCCGATCGCTCGTAGAAGAGCCGCACCGACGGGCGCTCGTTCGGTGGGACGGCAATCGTGACCGTCCGCTCGGCGCGCACGGCGGCGAGCGCCTTGATCGGCGGCGCATCGAGCCCCTCCGGGGCGCCCTGTCTCTGGGCGCCCGGCTCGAAGTTCTCGGGCAGGCGGTAGAAGGCAAGCGGCCCGATGACCGTGTCCCGCGACACGCGTGGCCTTATCGGGCGCGACTCGACGCGCTGGTCGCAGTCCCGGAAGACCCGGTCCACTAGCACCGATTCTTCCTCGATGCCCTCGGCCGCGAGCACGACCAAGACGGCGGCGATGGCCGCCACTACCGCCGCGGACGCGAGGATCACTCGCCGCACGGACCCCCCGTCGGGATGGCGCCGCGCGGGACGGCGGGGTCGTGCCGTCCAAATGGCTCGAGTTGTCCGCCTAACTCCTCGAGACGCTCGCCGATGAGCATCGCCCGATCATTGTGAGCGCCGCCCGAAGAGATCGCGAGGTCGGCCGGATCCGTCCGATCGACTTCGTCCGGCTACCCAGCACGTCCGATGTTCGCCCGCGTCGACGTGCCCGTGGGCGGCCGGATGTGCCTCTCCGCTTCGCGCGCCTCCTGCCAGCTGCTCGCCGAGGGGGAGCGGGGCTGGTGGTGCTCGGCTGCTCGCGGCGAGGGCGGATCTACGACTCGCCTCGCTGCTTCAGGGCGGGCTCTGGGGTCGCGAGCTGCGCGGCGAGGCTTTCTGGCAGGTCCGCCGGATGGTCGAGGCGGCCTTGCGCTAGGTCGGGCTCGCGACGCGGCTGCCGCTACTGCTTTTCGCGCATAGATGGCATGAACCGGGGCCTCCCCCGCTCAGCGCGAGAGACTCGCGCGAAATGGCAACTGCCGGAGCTAGGGGGCCCCCTTGTGGCGATCGTAGCCGGGTTTGACGTTCATCGAGCTCAGATCACCTTCGACGCTCTCGACCAGCAGACGGGCCAGGTGAGCCGCGGCCGGATACTGGCCGCGCCGGAGACCGTTCGGGCGTGGGCGGGGAGCTTCGGGGGCGCGGAGGTCCACGTCGCGGTCGAGGCGTGCACGGGTTGGCTGTTCGTCTGCGAGGCGTTGCGTGAATGTGGTGTGGTGCCGCATCTCGCCGAGCCGGTCGAGACGAGCGCGCTGCGGGGCAAGAAGCGGCGCGCCAAGACCGACCGCGAGGACGCCCGCTGGCTGCGCACGCTGCTGTGCGAGGGCCGGCTGCCGGAGGCGTGGATCCCGCCGGCGCATGTGCGCGAGTGGCGCACCCGCGCGCGGCTGCGAAAGACACTGGTCGACGAGCGCACGACCTGGCTGCAGCGAGTCCAAGCGACGCTCTTTCACCACGGCGTCGCGGGCGCGCCGGACAAGCTGCTGAGCGCCAAGGGCCGCGAGTTCCTGGCCGCGCTCGAGCTGCCCGACGCGGCCAGGGAGCGGATCGAGGTGTCGCTTCGGATGATCGAGGCGCTCGATCGCCAGCTCGCCCCGCTCGAGCATGGGCTGCGCCGGCTGGCCCGCCGCCAGACCGGTTGCCGGAAGCTGGTGCGCCATTAGGCATCGGCGAGTTGACCGCTCCGACGATCCTTTGTGAGCTCGGCAACGCGGCGCGCCTGTCGGCCTCGCGCAAGGCGGTCCGCTGTGCCGACCTCGACATCGGGGTGCTCGCTCAGGCCGCCGCTCGGGGGCGGGCAAGCCGACCGGGCAGGGCTCGCCGCAATTGCGCTGGGGGGTGACTCCAGCGAGCCAGCACACCCGCCGCGGTGGGGGCTGCCGCGGGCGCGACCGTCACCAGCGCATAGGCCGGTGCGCCAGCTTCCCCCAGCGCCAGCTCGCCCCACTGGGAGGCTGAACCCGTAGGCGGGGATCGTCACTCCCACTGCGACCGCCATCAACAAACAGCCGACCAGGAGATCGCGCGGATGCTGGGCGTCACCTACACGAACGTGAACCGGCACGTGACCGAGGGCAACGCGGAGCTCCGGGAGCTGCGGAAGGCGGCCTACGAACGTCCACCGGCCCTGACCCGGCCCGCGCTCGGAGCTGGCTCCGCACTCACTCCAGCGGCTGGACCCGCTTTTCCTTGTTGTCGACGACCAGCAGCACTCCTGAGCCTTTCGACATCGGCTCCACGATCTCGCCGGTCAGCCCGAGGACCGCCGCCTCGTTCGTGGGGCTGTGCCCGACGACGAGCGCCCTGCCGCGTTCGCTCAGGCGGTCGAGCACTCGGCCGAGCCCAGCCGCCAGGGTCGCCGAGTCCTCGGCGACCAGCTCGGGGTCGGCCGAGCGCAGAGCGGCGAGCTCGCCGCTCCCGGCCTCCTGGTAAGCCTGGCGCCAGCGATCCTCGCGTTCGGAACGTAGGCCGGGCTCGACGAGAGCACCGCCCGGCACCCGCTGTCCGAGCGCACAGGCGAAGCATGCGAGCGTCTGGGTGGCGCGCTGGGCGCCGCTCGAGACGAGCAGCTCGTAGTCGCCGCGAAGCTCTCCGCCGAGCTCGAGCGCCGCCTGCACGCCCTCTTCGGTCAGCGTGTCACCGTCGCTGTCCGTGTGGCGCCTGAGCTCGATTTCCTTGCTCACCGCTGCCGCCTTCCCCTCGCTCACCGGCTCTGCAGCCTGGGTACCCGGGAATCTTCAACCCAACGGCAATACGCGTCGCCTTACCCGACCGTCCCCATGTACCGCGTCGACGGTCGCCTCAGCCCTCAGCGCGCCAAAGTTCGCTCACGGGGCCGTCGAGCCCATAGACGGGATCGGCGCTCGGCAGCGGGACGGCGCTGATGTTGGCGAGCACCTCGTCGTGCTCGGCCGGCTCGCCGCGGCGGATGTCCCAGTCCATCCCGTCCGGGTAGGCGCCGACCACCAGCAGGTCGCCGCTCGAGCCCGCGTTGCAGTGGCCGGTGCCGGCGGGCAGCACGAGCACGTCGCCCGGCCGGACATCGAAGCGGCGGCCGCGCGGTCCGCCGAGCATGACCGCGGCCCGGCCGGCGACGACGCCGAGCACCTCGTGCGCGGTGGAGTGGAAGTGGTGGAAGGAGAAGATCCCGTCGCGCCAGGCGCCGAGCCAGTCGTT
>JBKPFJ010000184.1:0-14745 GCA_046728795.1 Actinomycetota bacterium
TGCTCGGCACCATCGATTGCCTCACCCAGCGGCGGCGTTCGGCCCGCTACAAGCTGCTCCGCTACGGCGTCGAGGTCCTTTCGAGGCTGCCGAACGCCACGATCTACCTCGAGGCCGGCGCCTCGGACTGGGAGCCCGCGAGGCGCACCGCCAAGCAACTCCGCATGATCGGCGTCTCCAAGGTGCGCGGCTTCATGCTGAACGTGACCCACTACGACTGGACCGCGAGCAACATCCAACACGGGATCGACATCTCGCGGCGCGTGGGCGGCAAGCACTTCATCGTCTCCACGTCCTACAACGGCCGCGGCCCGGCGCACTACCGCCGGTACTCGGGCCCCCACAGGTGGCGGACCATCAACGTCTGGTGCCACCCGCTGATGCGCGGCCTCGGCCCCGCCCCGAGCACCGACACGGCCCGTCCCGACAAGGTCGACGCCTACATGTGGATCGGCCGGCCCGGCTACTCGGGCGGCGCCTGCAACGGCGGCCCGCTGCCCGTCGGGGCCTGGTGGGCGAAGCGCGCGCTGATGTTCGCCAAGTACGCGACGAACTGGGTGCGACCGCCGCGGGGCACCCGCTACGGCCACTACCGCCACTACTCGCTGCACGCGCTGGGCGGTTAGGAACGCGTCCCCACTCCTGGCGCGCCACGGGGGTACAGACCCCGCTGCGCCTCCCGGAGGGGCTTGGCCGCTTAGGGGACCCATCGTCACTTTCCGGCCAAGCGCCCCGGGGACCCGGCGCCACTCGCCAGCTGGCATCGGCGCCTAGAACTGGTCCGGGGCTACCCCGGGAGGCGCACCTCACGCGCCCGCGGTATGCGGATCACCGGCGCGCCGTAGGCCTGTTTGCAGTTCTTGAGGCGGTAGATGGTCGTCACCGGCCCGGGACGCTCGTAGGAGGCCGGCTCGTAGTTGTAGGACAGGTCGAAGGAGAAGGGGACGCCGTGCGACCCGGGGTCGTAGGGGCTGAACGTGCGCACCACGCGCGACTCGCGCTCGAGCCGCCGGTAGTAGGCGGCGGCCTGCCGGCGCCCCGTGTCGAGCACGCGCTCCCTCACAAGGCCGAAGGTCATCACGAAGCAGTAGCCGTAGAAGCGGTAGTCGTCGATCACCCCCGGACTCAGCACGTAGTGGTAGGCGGAGGCGCGCACCCCTCCGTCCGGCAGGGCGAACTGGCCCGGCTTGAAGCGCGCACAGCTCCTGCCCCCGCCGGGCGCGGGATACGACCAGCCGGGCTCGGTCCAGTCGTCGCGCGCCGGGCAGCGCCTGAGCCAGGGCGGGTCCACTCCGCTCGGATTGGAGCGGTAGTAGCGCAGCGGCACGGCGGGCTCGATGGAAATCCGGAGCTCGGCGGGGTAGCGCGAGACGAGCCAGTCACGCGCCTCGACCCGCGTGTCCTCGCGGCCGAGCACCATGCCCGTGCGCACGTCGGCTGCCACCGGTTGCACCAGCACGAGCGCGGCCAATCCCGCGACCGCCGCGGCCCGCACGGTCGGCCGGGCCGGGACGAACTCGGCCAGGCGCACGACCGCCACGGCCGCGAGCATGGCCAGCACCGGGTAGGCGGGAAGGAGCCAGCGCCCGAAGTAGCGCGACTGGACGCTCAGGTAGACGAACAGCGCCGCCGGCATCGCCACCAGCACGAGCCCCCGGACGAGATTCCGCCGGAGCTCGATCACCGCCCCCGCCAGCGCGGCGAGCGCCGCGGCCCAGCCGAGTCCCCACGTGAGCGAGTCGAGGTAGTAGGAGAAGCCACCCGACTCCTGCCCCGGCTTGGGCACGTTGGCCGTCACGTCTGCCTGTCCGCGCAGGTCGGCGCGGAACTGCGAGAAGTTGACGAGCAGGTACGGGTTTAGGGCGAAGAAGACCACCACCGCCGCGGCCAGGCCGAGCCCGAGCCCAAGCAGCGCCTGCCAGCGGTCTGCGCGCAGCCGAGCCAGGGCGGCCACACCAAGGGGCAGCAACAGGAGTCCGGCCGTGTACTTGAAGGCCACCGCCAGCCCGACCGCAGCCCCCGCCACGACGTACCAGCGCCTGCCGTCCCCCTCCGCCGCCCGCACCGAGCCCCAGACCGACAGCGACACCCCGATCAGCGCGCCGACGTCCGTGACCCCCACGCGCGAGTAGGCCACCGGCAGGAACGCGAACGACAGCACGGCGGCCGCCACGAGTCCCTCGCGGACCCCCCAGATGCGTCGCGCCGCCACGTACACCGTGGCCACGCCGGCCACGCACAGCACCGCCGCGAGCGAGCGCGCGGCGATCCAGATCTCGGTGGGGTCCTGGTTGAACTGGTCGATGACGTTCCCCCAGGGGAGGTCGAAGACGAACCCGAGCGGCCCGTACATCACCCTCAGCAGCACATACACGAGGTAGGTGTAAGCGGTGGGGTTCTGGTAGTAGCCCGGATCGAGCCCCTCCCGGAACATCTCCACCGCCCGGTTGGCGAAGTGGGTGCCCTCGTCGATGCCCCATACGAAGGGCAACCCGTAGTCGTTGTGCCAGACCCGCAGCGCCAGCCCCGCGAGGAGGATCGCGGCGAGGATCAGGCGCCGTCCGGTGGCTCCTCGGGCCCTCCTCATCCGGGGGGAGCGTAGTGACCCCACTGGTATCGTTGACTCACGAGTCAATGACGTCTCAGAAGACCGTCGCCGAGCGCGATGCGCGCCACTTGCAGCGGGCCATCGAGCTAGCGGCACGGGCACGCGGGCACACCAGTCCGAACCCTCTCGTCGGCGCCGTGGTGGTGAAGGGAGGGCGCACGATCGGCGAGGGCTTCCACGCCGCCGCGGGCCTTCCGCACGCGGAGCGCGAGGCACTGGCGGCGTGCACCGAGGACCCGGCGGGGGCGACGCTTTACGTCTCGCTGGAGCCGTGCTGTCACACCGCGCGAACGCCCCCGTGCACGGACGCGATCGTCGAGGCCGGGATCGCCCGGGTGGTCATCGCCTCGGACGACCCGTCGCCCTGGGCCGCCGGCCGGGGCCCCGGGATCCTGCGCGACGAGGGGATCGAGGTGGAGTTGCTCGACTGTGAGGTCGCACACGAGGCGCGCCTTCTCAACCAGCCCTTCCGCAAGCACGTCCGGACCGGGCGCCCACTCGTGGTCTTCAAGTCCGCGATGACGCTCGACGGCAAGGTGGCTGCCCGCACGGGCGCCTCGCGGTGGATCTCCGGAGAGGCGAGCCGGGCGCGGGTGCATCGTTGGCGTGCCGAGTCCGACGCGGTCGCGGTGGGAATCGGCACGGCGCTCTCCGACGACCCGCAGCTCACCGCCCGCATCGAGGGCGTCGGCCGCCAGCCGCGGCGGGTCGTCTTCGACTCCGAGGCGCGGCTGCCCCTCGACTCGAACCTGGTGCGCAGCTGCGCGGAGGTCGATGTGATCCTGGTCTGCTCGCGGGCCGCCGGGCGCACGGCCCTGCAGGCGCTCGAGGCCGCGGGGGTCGACGTGATCGTCGCCAGCGGCCAGAACGAGGCCGCGCGCGTGCGCTCGGCGCTCCAGGAGCTCGGAACGCGCGACGTGCAGTCGCTGCTGCTCGAGGGCGGCCCACATCTCGCGGGCGCCTTCCTCGACGCCGGCGAGCTCGACGAGGCGCGCATGTTCGTGGCGCCGATGCTGCTCGGCGGGCGCGACTCGCGAACCGCGCTCGAGGGGCAGGGCCTCGAGGACATCGCCGCGGCGGTCCACTCGATGGTCACCGAGGTGGAGCGCATCGAGGACGACGTCCTCATCAGCGCTCGCTTCAGGGAGTGGTAGCGCTGTTCACGGGCCTTATCAGGGACACCGGCAGGGTCGCGGCGCTCGACCACGGGCGGCTCCGGGTCGAGGCCGCGCTCGGGGCGTCCGAGGGCGACTCCGTGGCGGTGAACGGAGTCTGCCTCACCGTCACCGAGTCGGATGAGGCCGGCTTCGGCGCGGACGTCATGCCCGAGACCCTGCGGCGCACCGTGCTCGGCGAGCTCCGCCCGGGGGCCGAGGTCAACCTCGAGCTTCCCCTGCGCGCGGATGCGCGGCTCGACGGGCACTTCGTCCAAGGCCACGTGGATGGCCGGGGGGTCGTGCAGTCGACGGAGGACGAGGGTTTCGCGCGCGTGGTCAGGGTGGCCGCGCCGCCCGAGGTGCTCCGGTACGTGGTGGAGAAGGGCTCGATCGCGGTGGACGGCGTGTCGCTCACCGTGGCATCCGTCGACGGGGCGGGCTTCACGGTCTCGCTGATCCCGGAGACGCTCGAGCGGACCACCCTGGGTGCGGCGCTTCCGGGCAGGCATGTCAACCTCGAGGCCGACGTCCTGGCCAAGTACGTCGAGAAGCTGACCGCCGCATGAGCGCTTACCCCTTCAGCACCATCGAGGAGGCCCTCGAGGACGTACGCGACGGCAGGATGGTCGTCGTCTGCGACGCCGAGGACCGCGAGAACGAGGGCGACCTCACCCTCGCAGCCCAGTTCGCCACGCCGGACGCGATCAACTTCATGGCCACGCACGGGCGCGGTCTGATCTGCCTCGCGCTGACGCCGGACCGCTGCGACGAGCTCGGGCTCGACCTCATGGCCGCCAAGAACGAATCGGCCTTCGAGACCGCCTTCACGGTGTCGGTCGAGGCGCGCGAAGGGATCACCACGGGCATCTCCGCGCACGACCGGGCGCACACGATCCAGGTGGCGATCGATCCCAAGGCCCGGCCGCACGACCTGGTCCAGCCGGGGCACATCTTCCCGCTGAAGGCGAAGCGAGGGGGGGTGCTCGAGCGCACTGGGCAGACCGAGGCGGCGGTGGACCTGGCTCGCCTAGCCGGACTCAACCCGTCGGGCGTGATCTGCGAGGTGATGAACGACGACGGCACGATGGCGCGCGTGCCCGACCTGGTCGGCTACTGCGCGCGACACGGCCTGAAGATGATCACAGTCGCCGACCTGATCGCCTACCGCCGCCGGCACGACAAGCTGGTCGAGCGCGTGGCGGAGGCGAACATGCCCACCAAGTTCGGCGACTTCCGGGTGATCGGGTTCCGCTCGCTCGTCGACGGCAAGCACCACGTGGCGATGGTCAAGGGCGAGGTCGTGGGGGAGGAGGACGTCCTCGTGCGCGTGCACTCGGAGTGCCTCACGGGAGACGTGTTCCATTCCCTGCGCTGCGACTGCGGGCAGCAGCTCGAGGACGCGCTCATGCGCATCGAGCAGGAAGGGCAGGGCGTGCTGCTGTACCTCGCCCAGGAGGGACGTGGCATCGGCCTGCTCAACAAGCTGCGCGCCTACAAGCTCCAGGAGGAGGGCCTCGACACGGTGGACGCCAACGAGTCGCTCGGCCTGCCCGCCGACCTGCGCGACTACGGCATCGGGGCGCAGATCCTGGTGGACCTCGGGCTCAGCTCCATGCGCCTGCTCACGAACAATCCCAAGAAGATCGTCGGCCTCGAGGGATACGGCCTGCGCGTCACCGACCAGGTGCCGATCCAGCACGAGCCCACCGAGCACAACCGCGCCTACCTGCGCGCGAAGCGCGAGCGGCTCGGCCACCTGCTGCATCACCAGGGGCTGGCGTTCGACGAGCAGATGATCCACGAGGAGCGCAGGCTCGACCGTAAGCGCGCGGCCGAGGCCGAGGTCACTGACGTCTACGGCGAGGGCCCCCGCCCCGCGCCTGCGAAGCGCCGCCCCGGTGGCTGACCGCTACGCCGTCTGCGCGGCCACGTTCTACGAGGAGCTGGCCGCGCGGCTGGTCGACGGCGCGCTGCGGGTCCTCGGCGACGCGGACGTGCACGAGGTCCCGGGCGCCTTCGAGCTCCCGCTCGCGGCCAAGTACTGCGCGGAGTCTGGGCGCTACGCGGGGGTGGCCTGCGTCGGAGCCGTCATCCGCGGCGAGACCGATCACTACGAGTACGTGTGCGCGGAGGCCGCGCGGGGCATCGCCCGGGTGAGCCTCGAAACGGGCGTCCCGGTGGCCTTCGGCCTGCTCACGGTGGACACGATGGAGCAGGCGCTCGCCCGGGCCGGGGGCGGCAAGCGCCACCAGGGCGAGGACGCCGCGCAGGCGTTGCTGAGGATGGCCGAGCTGCGGCGGGAGCTCGGCGCTTGATCAACCTCTACAGCGATACCCAGACCACCCCGACCGAGGGGATGAGGCGCGCGATCGCGAGTGCCGAGGTCGCCGACGAGCAGCGGCGGCGCGACCCCACCACGAACGCGCTGCAGGAGCGGGTCGCGGAGCTTCTCGGCCAGGAGGCCGCGCTGTTCCTGCCGAGCGGCACGATGTGCAACGCGATCGGCTTCCGGCTCCACCTTCGGCCCGGCGGCGACGAGGTCATCCTGCACGAGAGCTACCACCCGATCGTGGCCGAGGCGGGCGGCCCGGCGTCCATCTCCCACGCGATGCTGCGCCAGGTCGACGGCGAGGGCGGCCTCTTCACCCCGGACCAGGTCGAGCGGGCGATCCGCCCCGATGACCGCTACCTGCCGCGCTCCCGGCTCGTATCGATCGAGCAGACCACAAACCTCGCGGGCGGGCGTGTCTGGCCACTGGGGCAGATGCGGGACGTGCTCGAGCTCGCCCGCCGCCACGGCCTGCGCGCGCACCTCGATGGGGCCCGCCTTATGAACGCGGTCGTGGCATCCGGAACGCCCGCCGCGGACTTCGCGTCCGGGTTCGACACGGCCTGGATCGACTTCTCGAAGGGGCTCGGCGCCCCGATCGGCGCGGTGCTCGCCGGCTCGCGGGAGCTGATCGAGGAGGCGTGGCGGTTCAAGCAGATGTGGGGCGGGAGCTTCCGGCAGTCGGGCATCGTGGCCGCGGGCTGCAACTACGCCCTGGACCACCACGTCGAGCGGCTCGCCGAGGACCACGCGAATGCGAGGTTCCTGGCGGAGGGTCTCGCCGAGCTGCCCGGCGTGAAGCTCGACCCCGCCGCGGTCGAGACCAACATCGTGGTGGCAGACGTGCCGGATCCGGCGGGCCTCGCTGCCCGGTTGGCCGAGCGCGGCGTCGAGGTGTCGACCCCGGGCGGACGCCTCCGCTGCGTGACGCACCTCGATGTGGACCGGGCCGACGTCGAGCGGGCGCTCTCCGCCTTTCGCGAGGTGCTCCGCTAGAGGCTTCTGGCGGTACCGGGTCCTTTTTTGGTCGTCTCACGACGCTTATTCGTCCCCGTAGGCCGATCCGAGTACGAGCGGGCCCCTGCTACCCTGCTCCGCCGTGCCCAAGGTCTGTCACGTGTGCGGAAGGAAGCCGGCGTTCGGCCACAGCCGGAGCCACTCCATGGTGGCCACGAAGCGCCGCTTCAACCCGAACCTCCAGAAGGTCCGCATCGACGTGGACGGCACCCCGCGGCGGGAGTACGTCTGCACCCGCTGCCTGAAGGCGGGCAAGGTCACCAAAGCCGCCTGAGGCTTCGCCCGGCTATGTCCTCGGTCGCTCGCGTGCGGAGCATGCGTCGCTCGCTGCGTCCTCGCCGTGCTCGCCTCAGCCGGCTTTCGGCCGGCTGACCCCGTAACGCGACGGGCGGCTGGTGTACAAATCCGCTGGTGCCCGACGACAGCCTGGTCCGTTTCCGGCGGGTCGTGTCCACGGCGGTAGCCGAGCTCGAGGCGCGCCGCTCCGAGGTCAACGACCTGAACGTCTTCCCGGTCGCCGACGGCGACACCGGCGACAACATGGCGCTCACTATGCGGGCTGTGCTCGACGAGCTCGACCGCATCGACGGCCAGCCGATCGACGAGATCGGGCGTGACGAGCTCGTCTCCGCGGTCGCACGCGCGGCGCTGCTTGGCGCCCGCGGCAACAGCGGCGTGATCCTGTCGCAGATCGTCCGCGGCGCCGCCGAGGAGCTTGCCTCGAGGCCGGGAGAGCTGGTCGATCCGGTGCTCGTCTCCGCCGCCTTCGCGCGCGCTGCCGACGCCGCATACGCCTCGGTGCGCGACCCCGTCGAGGGCACGATGCTCTCTGCCGTCCGGGCCATGGCCCGGCGGGTTGCGCACGACCTCGCTCATATCGACAGCCAGCGGCTCGGGCCAGGGGCGACCTCCGCCGAGCAGGACACGCTCCTCGCGGCCGTCCTCGAGCACGCGCTCGAGGCCGCCAAGGAGGCCGTCGAGCACAGCCCGGAGCAGCTCGCGGTGCTGCGGGAGGCGGGCGTGGTCGACGCCGGGGCGTACGGCCTCACGGTCATCCTCGCGGGCTGCATCGCCGGGCTGCGAGGCGGCGATGGTGTCCAGCTCGAGCACCAGGACGTCCCGGTGCGCTCGCTGCACCCGGCGAATCACCAGTCGAGCAGCTTCCGCTACTGCACGAACTTCGCGGTCACGGGCGCCGGCCTCCACGCCGGCTCGTTCGTTCCCCACCTCGACGAGCTCGGCGACTCCGTTCTCGTCGTGGGCGACGAGCGCACCCTGCGCGTGCACGTCCACACGGACGACCCCGACGCCGCGGTGGCGGTCTTCGAGCGAGGCGGCGAGGTGTCCCGGCTCGACGTGGCGGACATGCGCAACCAGATCGCGGACCGCACCGCGCGGCTGTCCGAGTCCGCCTCGGCCGTCGTGGCCGTTGCGAGCGGGGAGGGAATGACGCGCCTCTACGAGGAGCTCGGAGTCCAGGTGGTCGACGGCGGCCCCACGATGAACCCCTCGACGAACGAGTTGCTTGCGGGCATACACGCCGCGCCCGGCGCGGAGGTGCTCGTGCTGCCTAACAGCCCCAACGTCATTCTGGCCGCCGAGCGCGCCGCCGGCCTGTCGGACAAGCCGGCGCGCGTCGTGCCCACCACCGCCCCGCAGGAGGGTCTCGCCGCGCTGCTCGCCTTCGACCCGCACCGGCCCGGAGCCGCGAACGCGGAAGCCGTGGCCGCCGCCCGCGAGTCGCTGCGCCTTGGCGGCGTGGCCCCGGCCGCGCGCAACGATGTCAGGGGGCGCTTCCGCCAGGGGGAGGCGGTGGGCTACGCCGGCGACGAGCTCGTGGCCTTCGGTGAGCCCGCCGCGGCGCTCGCCCGCACGCTCGGCTCGCTCGCCGACGGCGCCGAGCTGCTCACGGTGGTGGCCGGAGAGGGCGCCCCGCTGCCCCGCGAGGCGGTCGAGGCGATGGCGCCGGGCGGCGTCGAGCTCGAGTACCACGAGGGCGGCCAGCCCGCGTGGTGGTGGCTGCTCTGTGCGGAATAGCGTCCGCTCTTCGCGCTAATCAGGTCGGCATCCCCACCGCCTTCGCGACCGCCCAGGAACTGACCGCCGACGACGTGCTCGCGGCGCCGGTTCGCTACGCGCGCCCCAGCGAGCTCGCCCAGTCCGTGCGCGCCCCGGAGCGCACCGCCAAGGCGCTCGACGCGCTCGGCATCGAGACCTATGGCGACCTGCTCGAGCACCTCCCGCGGGAGCACGTCGAGCGCGACGCACGCGCGGTCTCGGAGCTGCGTCCTGGGGAGAAGGCGGCCGTGGCGGTGGTCGTGCGGAGCGTGGGCGTCCGCCCGATGCGCAACCGCCGCCAGAAGCGGGTCGAGGCCAGGGTCGCCGACCAGACGGGACCGATGCTCGCGGTCTGGTTCAACCAGCCCTGGATCGCCCGGCAGCTCGCCCCCGGCACGCAGGTGCTCCTCTACGGGGAGCGCAAGGAGCGCAACGTCTTCTGGGTGGACGAGCACGAGGTGCTGTCGGGGGGCGACGCCCCGGCTCCGGCCATGGGCCGGGTGCCCCTCTATCCGGCCACCCAGGGCATAACCCCGCAGCAGCTGCGCAAGCTGGTGTGGGACGCGCGCGGCCGGATCCGGCACGCGGTTGAGCCGCTCCCCCCACGCCTACGAGCGGCGGAGCGGCTCGCCGACCGACCGGCCGCGCTGGCCGGTGTGCACTTCCCGGATGATGCGGAAGAAGAGGCGGAGTCCCGCCGGCGGCTCGCCTTCGAGGAGCTCCTGCTGCTCCAGCTGGCGGTGGCCGGCAGGCGCCGAGCGCGACGGGAGGGCCGGCGGGCTATGCCCCTGCCGGCCACGGACGAGCTCGTCGGGCCGTGGATGTCCTCGCTGCCGTTCGAGCTGACGGACGACCAGGCCGCGGCGACGCACGAGCTGGACCGCGACCTGGCGGGAGAGCGGCCGATGCAGCGGCTGCTGATGGGCGAGGTCGGCAGCGGGAAGACGGTGTGCGCGCTCGCGGCGATGCTGCGCGCGATAGAGAACGGCGCGCAGGCGGCCCTCATGGCCCCCACGGAGACGCTCGCGGAGCAGCATCTCTTGACCCTCGACCGGCTGCTGGGCGGGGCGGTGCCGGTCGAGCTGCTCACGGGCTCGACGCCCGGGGCCCGCCGGCGCGGCGTCCTCGCGCGCCTCGCCTCGGGTGAGCTCGGCCTCGTGGTGGGCACGCACGCGCTCATCGAGGGGCCCGTCGAGTTCCGCGAGCTGGCGCTCGTCGTGATCGACGAGCAACACCGCTTCGGAGTTCGCCAGCGCGCGGCCCTCGACGCGAAGGCGCCGGGGGAGCTCGTGCCGCATGCGCTCCACATGACGGCCACGCCCATTCCCCGCACGCTCTCTCTCACCGCATACGGCGACCTGGACGCCACCGTCCTGCGCGAGCTGCCCAAGGGGCGCCGACCGGTCGAGACGCACGTGGTCGACGGCGCGCGCGCCCGCGCGCGTGCGTATGAGCGGATCCGCGAGGAGATCGCCCGGGGTAGGCAGTGCTTTGTGGTCTGCCCGCTGGTCGAGGAGTCGGAGGCGCTCCAGGCACGGGCGGCCACCGCGGAGTTCGAGCGCCTGCGCGAGACCGAGTTCCGCGAGCAGCGGGTGGAGCTGATCCACGGGCAGCTGCCCGCGTCCGCGAAGCAGGAGGCCATGCGGGCCTTTGCCGAGGGCGACGCCGACGTGCTGGTGGCCACGAGCGTGATCGAGGTGGGGATCGACGTGCCGAACGCCACCGTGATGCTGATCGAGGCGGCCGAGCGCTACGGCCTCTCGCAGCTCCACCAGCTCCGCGGCCGTGTGGGTCGCGGCGAGCACGCCTCGCTCTGCATCCTCTTCGGAGACCCGCGCCTGCCGAGACTGGAGGCGATCGCGAACGAGCGCGACGGCTTCCGCCTGGCGGAGATCGACCTCGAGCTACGCGGTGCCGGCGACGTGCTCGGCACGCGCCAGAGCGGCTTGCCGGCGTTCCGGGTAGCGCGCCTCCCGGAGGACACCGAGCTGCTCGTTCGCGCGCGCGAGCGGGCCGACGAGCTGCTCGAGGAGGAGCTCGACCCCCTGCTGCGCGACGCGGTCGAATGGCGCTTCGGCTCCGAGCTCGAGCCGATCCCGGCGTAGCATCGACGCGGTGTCGCGCAACCTCGAGACGCTCCGCCGCGGTTACGAGGTTGCCTGGCGCGAGGGGGACGTCGAGCGCGCGTTCGCCGCGGTGGGTGAGGACTTCGAGTGGGTGGTGCCGGAGTTCGCGGGGGGCGAGGTCCGGCACGGGGGCCCCGCGGCCATCGAGTTCTTCCGCGACTGGCTCGAGCCATGGGAGGACCACGAGATCGAGTGGGAGCTCGAGGACCTCGACGACGAGCGCGTCCTCGCCCGGGTTCGTGTTCGCGCCCGGGGGAGGGGGAGCGGCGCGGAGGTCGAGATGCGCTTCAACCAGGTCTGGACCTTCCGCGACGAGCGCCCCGTGCGCATGGTTGCCGAGCTCGAGCCGGACGGCTAGCTACGCCCGTGCGGGTCGTCGCCGGCCAGCTCAAGGGGCGGCGCCTGCGGGCGCCGTCCTCGGCCCGGCCCACGGCGGACCGGGTGCGCGAGGCGCTGTTCTCGATCCTCGGCGACGTGTCCGGCGCGCGCGTGCTCGATCTGTTCGCCGGCTCGGGCGCGCTCGGGATCGAGGCCTTGTCGCGTGGCGCCGCCTCGGCCACGTTCGTCGAGCGCGACGCACGCGCCGCGGCGCTCGTGCGCCGGAACCTCGACTCGCTGGGCATCGAGGGCGAGGTCGTGCGGCGCGATGCGCTCGCCTTCCTGCGCTCGGCGGAGGGCCCGTATGACCTCGTGCTGGTCGACCCGCCGTATGATTCCGCCTCCCGCCTGGCGGGACCGCTATCGGAGCTCCTGCCTCCGCTCCTTTCGGAAGACGCCCGCATCGTGACCGAATCCGACAAGCGCACGCCGCTCTTGCTCCCGTGCCCGCTCCTGCGCGAGCGCGTTTACGGGGACACGCGGATCGCGGTGCACCGTGGCTGAGCGGAACGGTGGCACGGCCGTCTGTCCCGGCTCGTACGACCCGGTCACGAACGGCCACCTCGACATCATTGGCCGCGCCGCGTCGGTGTTCGACAACCTCGTCGTTGGCGTCGTGAACCAGCCCGTGCGCAAGCGCCAGGCGCTCTTCAGCGCCGAGGAACGCGCCTCCTTCATCCGGGCCGAAACCGAAAAACTCGGGAATGTGCAGGTGAAACCCTTTGATACCCTGCTCGTCGATTTCGCCCGTGAGCACGGCGCCAGAGCGATCGTCAAGGGGTTGCGGGCGATCTCGGACTTCGAGTACGAGTTCGAGATGAACCAGCTGAACCGAAAGATGGCGCCGGACATCGAGAGCATCTACCTGATGGCCGCGCCCCACTACAGCTTCCTCAGCTCGAGCGGGATCAAGGAGCTCGCGATGTTCGGGGGGGACATCAGCGGGCTCGTGCCGGACGCGGTGGCAGCAAGGTTGCAGGAAGAGTTGAAGCGCTGACGAACTGAGGGGCACTCATGGACGTCCTGGTCCTGATCGACAAGCTCGACGACACGATCCACAACGCGAAGCCGGTCCCCCTGACCGACCAGGTGCGGGTGGACAAGGAGGAGGTCTACGACATTCTCGACCAGATGCGCGCGACGATTCCCGAGGAGATCAAGCAGGCCAGGTGGATCGTCAAGGAGCGCCAGGAGATGCTGGCCGAGGCCAAGCGCGAGGCCGAGCGGATCGTCAAGGAAGCGCGCGAGGAGCAGGGCCGGCTGATCGGCGAGGAGGAGGTCGTCAAGCAGGCGGAGCGCCAGGCCGACGAGATCGTGGAGGACGCGCGCGCCCGCGAGCGCGAGATCCGGCTCGGCGCGGAGGACTACGCCGACGACATCCTGAACACCCTCGAGGTCAACCTGACGAAGTTCATCGCGGCCGTGCAGCGCGGGCGGGACCGCCTGCAGGGGCGCGAAGAGGCCGAGGTCGGGTAGGCACCTTAGGCGGACCGCCAGCGCCTGAGCAGTCCGGGCGATGGCGAGCAAGCGGCTCGTTCACGATCTGCTGGCACGTGACGCGGAGGACGCGCAGGCCAGCCGCCTGGAGCTCGGCGTCGCGCGCCCCGTCGCGCTCGAACGCGGCGCGGCCCGAGTGGTAGGCATAGCCCGTCGATCTCGACGACGAGCCTCTCCTCGCGCCACTGCAGGTCCAGCTCGTGGCGCGCGACGCGGGACGTTCACCTCGGCGAAGGGAGGCCCGCCGCCCGCAACAGCTTCAGCATGCGGGCCTCGGCCTCCGAGCGTGTGAAGGCCGGCCGTCGTTCCGCCGCAGCATGGCCCTGAGCGTGGAGCTCCGCCAACCGCCCGGCGCTCGCTAGACCACGGCCATCAGACGCCGGCGCGTAGCGAGCTGGCGGCCGAACGCGTCCTCGACGGCGCGTTCCAGCACGATTGAAGCCTCTCCACACGCGAGATCGACGATGGTGCGCTCGGGACTCGTGACCGGGACCCCCTGCCCGAGCGTGACGTCGGCGGGCTGCAGCGCGGACCGGTGGCTTAGGATGCCCGGTCGCCTCCGCGCGAGACCCGGAGGGAGGGTGACGTGGACCTCGTCCTCGCCCTCCGGCAGGAGCTTCCAGAGGGCCGCAGCCGAGCGGTGCTGAGCACCGCGCGGTCACCGCATGCGAGCACGGCGGCCATCTCACGCGCGAGCGGCAGGGGCGCCGTATGGCGACGCGGTAGACGCCGCGGTGCACGGGGTGGAGCCTCCCGGTGGCGATCCTGTGCTGGATTGCGCTCGCGCCCATCCCGAGCGCGATCAGCTGGACGCGGCTGACGGTGCGGTGCTGGAGCTCGGCCAACCGGGCAATCGCGTGGTCGCCGCGGAAGCCGGCCCTCAAAACCTCGCGCGCGACGGCTCCCGCGGAGAAATTGCGACCGCGTGCCGGCCATGCGGGCAGAACACCGAGACTCCACTGAAGCGGCTCGGCTGCGTGATTGTGTTGGTCGCTCCGTGTCGTTTAGAGGCGACCGTGGGCGGGATTCCCCGGGGGGGCGGGCCGACTTGTCACACTGCCGTAACCGATGCCTGAGTACCTTCACACCTGCTACCGGATCGGCGACATCGATCGCTCGGTCGCCTTCTACGAGAAGCTCGGCTTCGGCGAGCTCGGGCGGATGCCCATCGGGGACGAGGCGATCAACGTGTTCATGGGCCTGCCCGGCGAGGATCCGCGGCTCGAGCTGACCTACAACCACGGGGTCCACGAGTACGACCTCGGCACGGGCTACAACCACATCGCGATCGCGGTGGAGGACCTCGACGGCACGCTCGAGGGGCTCGCCAGGGAGGGGATCGAGCCCGAGAAGCCGCCCTACCGCCCGGGCGGCCGGACCGAGGGCTCGCGGATCGCCTTCGTGCGCGATCCGGACGGCTACAGGGTCGAGCTGATCGAGCGCGCCCGCTGAGCGCGGGCAGGTCGCCGCGCGGTCCCGAGGAGCGGCCCGCGTAGGTGGACTGCGTTGTTGACCGTAGAGGTCATTAAGAGCAGCCACCCCCAAGGGCGGGGCGCGCGGCACCGGCCCTGGGGC
>JBKPFJ010000137.1:0-6821 GCA_046728795.1 Actinomycetota bacterium
CCAGACCCGGCTCTCCCAGTCGAACTCCAGGTGGGTGAGCCAGTTCGAGGCCTTCACCAGCGCCGGGCCGCGGCCGTGCTTCGCGTAGGCGAGACGCACCCCGTCGGAGGCGGTGCAGAAGCGGATCTCCTGCTCCAAGACGCGCCTACCCTACTCGCGGGCTCAGCCGACCTGCGAGAAGCGCGCCGCGGCCGCCGCGCGGGCGGCCTTGCCCGACACGCGCAGCTTCACGTAGACGTTCGAGAGGTGCCGCTCGACCGTCCGGACGCTGAGGAACAGCCGCTCCGCGATCTCCTCGTTGCTGAGTCCCTCGGCCACCAGAGCGATCACCTCTCGCTCGCGCGCGCTCAGCTCCTCGACCGGTTCCACCGGGGTCGTCGACCGCGTGCCGGTGAACTCGCGCACCGCCGACAAGAGCACCGGCCACGCCGGGTCGTCGGGGCGCAGCAGGTGGTTCTTCGACTCGAGCGGGAGGAAGTGTGCGTTCGGAATCAGCGACGCGAGCAACCTGCCCTGCTCGAACGGGACCGAGCCGTCCTCGCGGGCGTGGGCGACGAGCGTGTCGGCCTCGACGAGTGGAGCCAGGTCCTCGACGTTCACGTCGCTCCAGTACTCGTACAGGAGGGCGGCGTTCTTCGCGGACGTGGTGCTCCGCTGAAGATCGTCGTACCAGGCCATCTGCTCGGGCGTGCCCTCGGGGAGGAAGCGCATCGTGAAGAGCCGGCGGAAGGCCGGGTTGGGTGCTTCCCAGCCCGCGCGAATCACCGCGACCAGGGTCTCCGACAGCTCACGGTCCCCCCGATGGTTGCGGCCCTGTGCGTAGCCGCCGTAGAGCACGATCCGCTCGACGCGCTCTGGATGACGTGCGGCGTACGCGACCGAGATCGCGGCTCCCTGTGAGATCCCGAGGAGGGTGAAGCGCTCGGCGCCCGCCGCGTCCACGACGGTCTCGAGATCGCCGACCCAGTGATCGAGCGACAGCTCGCCGATATCGCGGTCCGACAGCCCGCAGCCCCGCTCGTCGTAGCGGATGAGCCTGTGCGTCCGGCCGAGTCCCTCGAGCCAGTAGCGCCACACTGGACTCTCCCAGTCGTGCTCGAGGTGCGTCAGCCAGCAGGCGGCCTTGACCATCGGCGGCCCGGTGCCGTGGCTCGCGTAGGCGAGTCGCAAACCGTCCGGCGCGGTGCAGAAGCGGATCCTCTGCTCCACGGTCGCGATCGTACCCCCCTTCCTCAACCGCGCCGGCGGTGGTTGATCCGCGGCACCACGTTCGCGGCGAAGCGCTCGATCTGACGCCGTTCGTCACCGAGCGGCCAGAGCTGGACCCACTGGCAGCCGGCCCGCGCATACCGCGAGAGGAGCTCGGCGCAGTGCTCGGCCGGCCCGATGCAGAGGTGGTCGCGAAGGTCCCCGGGATCGCGCTTCAGCAGTGGGGCGAGCACGTCGCCGAGCACGCGCTCCGCCTCCGCGCGGTCCTCGGTCACCCAGGTCCACATCGTGACGAGGGCGTTCGGGAAGCCATCCGCTTCGCGGCCGCGCTCGCGAAGCTTCCTCCGCAGCGACTCGCTCGCGGCCACGAACTGCTCGGAGGTCGTGTTGTAGGCGGACGCGAGCCAGCCGTCGGCCAGTCGCGCGACCCGGCTCAGCCCGGCGTCCGAGCCCCAGCTGCCCATCCAGATCGGAACCTCCCCCGCGGGGCGGGGCTCCAGATGTTCGTCCGTTCCGCGAAGCAGTGCCCGCAGCTTCACAACGGACTCCTCGAACCGCTTCCAGCGCTCCTCGAAGGGAAGCCCCAGCACGTCGTAGTCGCGCTGGGACGAGCCCGGCCCCACGCCCGCGATCAGCCGGCCGTTCGAGAGCAGGTCGAGCGCGGCGAGCGACTTGGCGAGCGGGACCGGCCCCCGAAGCGCGGACAGCGAGATCGTCGTGGCCAGCGTCATGTCGCCGGAGCGCTCGAGCACCGCGGCGAGCGCCGTGAGGCCGTCGAGCCACGGGGTCGAGAAGACGAAGTGGTCGTTGCTAGACACGGCGTCGAGACCGCAGTCGCGCGCCGCGTCGACGGCGTCGGTCAGGCGGGAGAGCGACAGGCCCTCGCTCCCGAACTCCATCAGGGGCAGGTGTATGCCGAGCTTCAACTCGCGGTTATCCTGCGACGTATCCGCCGGTCTGGCCACTGAAGGAGACTCGCATGACGGAGCAGAGCGTTTCCACAAGCGACGACGCGATGGAGGCGGCGCGCGGGCTACCCCAGCTCGACGCGACCTCGCTCGTCGAGACGGACGAGCTCGAGGCACGCGTCAAGGAGATGTACCGACAGGTGGCGGAGGATGCCGACGCGGAGCGCCACTTCGAGACCGGCCGCGGGCTCGCGGAGCACCTGGGCTATCCGGCGTCACTGCTGGACGGCATCCCGCCCGAGGCCGTCGAGTCGTTCGCCGGCGTCGGCTATCACTTCGACCTGGCCGCGATCGAGCAGGGCGGGCGGGTGCTCGACCTGGGAAGCGGTTCCGGCACCGACGCCTTCTTCGCCGCCCAGCAGGTGGGGGAGGACGGCGCCGTCGTGGGCGTCGACTTCACCCCAGAGCAGGTCCGAAAGGCCACCCGCCTGCGCGACGCCGCGGGCCTCGAGCGCGTGGAGTTCGTCGAAGGACCGATCCACGAGCTTCCCTTCGACGACGAGAGCTTCGACGTGGTGATCTCGAACGGGGTGATCAACCTCTCGCCGATCAAGGGCCGGGTGTTCTCCGAGGCGGCCAGGGTGCTTCGCCCCGGCGGCCGGCTGGCGCTTGCGGACATCGTGAGCGGGCGCCCGCTGAAGGAGAAGACGCGCCGCAACACGGAGCTGTGGGCAGCCTGCATAGCCGGCGCGATCCCCCGAAGCGACTACGTGGGGGCGATCGAGGCCACCGGCCTAGCGGTCGGCGAGGTGCGCAAGAACGACTACCGCTTCATCTCCGAGCGCGCGCTCGAGGCCTGCGGCACGTACGAGGTGGAGAGCGTGTCGCTCGTCGCTCGCAAGGCCGCGTAGGCAGCGAGGGCGGGCGCCGCCCCGTGGCGCCCGCCCAGCGCTGATGCGCGTTACGCGCCGGCCTCGACCCGGATCCGATCCGGGTCCTTAGGCTCCTCGTCCCGCTCGTGCTCGACGAACGTCACGGGCGGCTCCGAGCGCTCGCGCTCGTCGAGGAGGTAGCGGAGCTCCTCGTCGAATCGCTCCTCACGCCGACGCTCCCGGCGCATCCACCAGTCGTGACACATGGTCTCCACCTCCGGGGTGGCTCGGGGCTCCCACTGGATGATTGCACCCGGGCGTGTTTCTGGTATGACGGTTGTGAGGCGAGTTCAGGAGGAGTGTCGATGGAACTGAAGGCGGGAGATCGCATAGAGGTCGAGTCCGAGTCGACCGAGCGGCCGCCTCGGACGGGCGTCATCGAGGAGGTCGTGCACGGGCCGCCGTCCCCCCGCTACCGCATCAGCTGGGATGACGGCCACGAGAGCATCTACACGCCCGCGGCCGGCGCGCTGCGGGCCGCGGACCCGGCGAAGAAGTCCTAGCCCGGAGACCGACTCTGCCGCGGGAGCGAGTCGAGCTGGTCCGTGCGCTGTACGCCGCCACCGCGGGCGGCGACCTAACCGACACCTGGAATGACGAGGAGTGGGCGCGCGCCAGCGCGGATGCGCTGGGCCACCTCGCCGACCTGTCGTTCGAGTTCGTGTTGGTGCGCGGCGAGGCCGTGGCCGGGGATGTCTACCCCGGCGTCTGGGGGCTGCTCACCGGGATGCGCGAGTGGCTCAGCCACTGGGACAGCTACGAGGTCGAGCCCGAGGAGTTCGTCGACCTGGACGACCGGGTGTTGGTTCTGACGCGCGAGCGCGGCGTGTCGAAGCAGGCGCACGTGCCGGTGGTGCAGAAGGGCGCCGTGGTCTACGCGTTCCGCGATGAGAAGGTGCTGCGGATCGAGACCTACCTGGAGCGGGACACCGCGCTGGCCGCCGTGGGTTTGAGGTGATGGCCGGTCGGTCGCTGTATACTGCGCTGTATATGGCAGCGACCCGCACTCAGATCTATCTCACCGAGGAACAGCGAGCCCGACTAGATGAGATCCGCCGGCGCGACGGCCGATCGCTCGCCGAGTTGGTGAGGGAGGCCATCGACGAGTACCTCGAGAACTCGGCGCCCAGTGCCTCGGACGCGCTTCGGCAGACGGCCGGAGCTCTGCCCGACCTAGAAGTCCCCGCACGGGCTGAGTGGGATCGAGGGCATGGCTGAGCTCCTCGTCGACACGGATGTGCTCGTCGACCATCTGAGGACGGGCAGTGGGTTCGATCCCAGCGGGCATTCGGTCAACTACTCGGTCATCACCCGCGCCGAGCTCTTCGCCGGCCGAGGCACCGACGAGGCGATCGTTCGGCGCCTCCTCAGCCCGTTCCGAGAGCTGCCCGTGGACCGAGCGATCGCGGAGCTCGCGGGACGACTTCGGCGCGAGACGGGCGTTGGCTCGGCCGACGCGCTGATAGCCGCCACCGCGCTGCAGCACCGGCTGTCGGTGCTGACGCGGAATACTCGTCATTTCGAGCGCGTCCCGAGGCTGCGCCTCCTCCCGGCGACCTAGCCAAGCGGCCCGCGACCGGGCCGCCTTTATCGAGGCTTCATCGGCCGTTGCTTCACTCAATCGTGATGGCGCGCAGAGGACCCAACATCTGTCCTCGCTGTGGCTCGCGCGTAAGCATGTTCGCTGCCGGCTGCTCGATCTGCGGTGCCGAGCTCGACCCGCACAGAGCGGAACGGCGGTGGATCCAGCCTCGGTCATCTCACCTTTCCCGGCGCTGGCTCTCACCGCTCGCACGTTTCGGGTTCCGGCGATAGGGAACCAAGGTGATCCGCGGTCCCGCTTGCCGCGCCCCGCCGGGGCCCCTACGGTGTCGCCGTGTCCAGCGCAGCCATAGGCGTCCGCCGCTCCGCCGCCGTCGCCCTGCTGACCGTCGTCGCCGCGCTGGCGCTCGCCCCGGCCGGCGAGGCGAATGGGGAGCGTCGGGCGCACCCGCCGGCGCTCACCGTGATGACTCGCAACATCTACGTGGGGGCCGACGCAGCACGGCCCGTGCTGCTCTCGCGAACGCGCGCCGACTTCGAGCGCAACAACACCCACCTCTGGCGCACCGTGCGCAAGACGGACTTCCCCGCCCGCGCGCGGCTGCTCGCGCGCGAGATCGGGCGCACGCGACCGGGCGTGATCGGTCTGCAGGAGGTCGCCCTCTGGCGCCGCGGCCCCACGGGAGTGACCGACGGACCCGCCACGCCGGCGCGCAAGGTCGTCTACGACTTCCTGAAGATCCTTCAGCGGTGGCTGCGGCGCGAGGGGCTCCGTTACCGGGTGGCTGCACGCGGGCGGAACTCGGACGTGGAGGGGCCCACGACGCTCGGCTACGACGTCCGCCTCACGGACCGCGACGTGATTCTGGTGAGGCCCAGTCCGCGGCTGCACATCGGTGGCTCGGCGGCCCAGCACTTCGAGGCCCGGATCTCCCTCACCGTGGCCGGCATCCCCGTCAGTGTGGTGCGGGGCTGGACGTCTGTGGACCTGCGCGTGGCCGGGCGCCGCCTGCGCGTCGTCAATACGCACCTCGACCCGACGCTCGAGGCCGTGCGAAACACACAGGTGCAAGAGCTCCTCGGGCCGGCGGGGCCGACCCGCACGCACCGGCCGTTGATCCTGGTGGGAGACGTCAACACGACGCCCTCCGGCGGCAGCCCGCCGAACGCCTACCGCACCCTCCGGCGCTCCGGCTTCCTGGATACCTGGGTCCAGCGCAACGGACGCCGCCCCGGCCACTCCTGTTGCATGCGGCGCGAGGACATCATGGATCCGCCCCCGGCGCCGTTCAACCGTCGCATCGACTACATCCTGACGAGGCCGCGCTTCCGGGTGCTGCGGACCCGGATCGTGGGCCGCGACCCCCGCAACCGCACGCGCTCGGGAGTGTGGCCGTCGGATCACGGCGGCCACGTGGCGCGCCTGCGCTTCCGCCGGCCCTGAGACGCCTCAGTCCCCTGGCGCCACGCACCCGGCCGGGAGCTTCCGGCGCCCTTCTACAACTACCGGTGTGCGCAGCAGGTACCTGGCCGTTCTTTTCGTCGCCTCGCTCGTCTCGTGCTGCGGGTCCGGCGAGGACCCGCTCGCCCCGGGCTCCGGAGGCGGGCTGGTTGCGGACCTGCGCGTGACCGTGGCGCCGGAGGGACCGGGCGGCCCCGAGCGGGTCCGGCGGGTCGAGTGCGCGAAACTCGGCGAAGACGCGATCGACCCGCGCTGCCGCGTCCTGGCGGGACTAGACCCCCGGGACCTAGACCCCGTTCCGCCCCGAACCGCCTGCGCGCAGATCTACGGCGGGCCGGGGACCGCGCGCGTCACGGGAAGGCTTCGGGGCGTGCGCGTGGCGGCCTCGTTCGAGCTGACCGACGCCTGCGAGATCGCCCGCTGGCGCCGCAACGCCGCGCTACTGGGAGCGACGGGTGAAGGCCATGCGGCCCCGTAGGGCCACCGCGCTGGCGGGGGTGGGACTGAGCGGCTAGCGAGGGTTCGCGGCGCCGCTGCGCCCGCAGACGGGGCAGGTCTCGCCCGCCGGCAGCTCCTTGCCCCCACAGCCGGGACAATCCTCGACCTGCTCGAGGACGCCGAGCAGCTCGCGCACGCGGCAGACGAGCAGCCGCTCCTCCTCTACCTCGACCCAGACGCCGGCCGCGGCCGGGAACACCACGTGATCGCCGGGCTTCACCGGCATCTGCACGCCCACGTGCTCCCACCAGTCGAGCCCCGGCCCGACCG
>JBKPFJ010000085.1:0-10328 GCA_046728795.1 Actinomycetota bacterium
GCTGGACCGGGCAGCCGGGGATATTGACGATCGGCAGGCCACCGGCCGAGCGGAAGTCCCACCCCAGGTAGTCCGCCAGGCCCATGCAGCCGGTCGGGTTTCCGGCCATGGCGTGGATCCCGCCGTAGGTGGCGCAGGTCCCCGCGGCCACGACTCCCCAGGCCTTGGGCGCCAGGCGGTCGATCCACCAGTTGAGCGTCAGCGGCTCGCCCGTGGCCTCGTCGTTTCCGAACGAGGTCCAGTAGCCGTCGCCGTTGATCTTCTCGTTCGGGATCGAGCCCTCGATGACGAGCACGAACGGAGCGTCGAGCTCATCGTTGACGGCCTGCCGGAACGGCAGCAAGAACTCCTCGCCACCGAGCGTCGGCGACAGGACCTTGTTGTGCAGGTTGACCTTCGGGATGCCCGGGATGGCGCCCAGGACGACGTCCTCGAGCCCCGGTTGCCCGGCGGCCGTGACCGATACGGAGTCCCCGTCGCAGCTCATCCCCTCCGAGATCCAGAGGATGTGGACCTCGTCCACGCCCGGTGCCGCAGTCGCTTCCATCTCAGCCTCCGCTCCTCGCCAATGCTTCTTCCAGCTCCAGCGAATCCACCAGCAGCTCCTCCCCCTGGATCACCTCGAGGTCGAGGCCACCGCACGCCGCGCAGGCGAACGGGAACCCCTCCAGCTGGCTCTCCGAGCCGCAGCGCCGGCACACCCCGGCGGCCGGCACCTCCTGCATCGTCAACTCCGCCCCCTCCACGGCGGTCCCCTGGGCCACGAGCTCGAACGCGAATTCGAGGGCCGAGGGCACCACCTGGCGCAAGTGACCGACCTTGAGCTCGACCTTCGTCACCCGGCGCCCGGCGGCGTGCCGGTCGGCGATCCTCACTATCGACTCCGCGATCGAGAGCTCGTGCATCAGCAGATCCTCGGTAGGGGGTCGCCGGTCAGCATGTCCATCACTCGCTTGCCCCCGAAGGCGGTGTCGACGAGCACCATCCCCGGCGGCTCGGTGCGGACCTCCCCGATCTCCACCGCTGCCTCGGAGCCGTCCACCCGCCGCAGCGCCTTGAGGGCCGCCTCCGCCCGGTCCGGGGCGACGAAGGCCACGAGCTTGCCCTCGTTCGCCATGTACATCGGGTCGATCCCCAGCAGCTCGGCGGCCCCGGCGACGGCCGGCTGGACCGGAACGTCGGCCTCCCTCACGACCATGGCCACGCCCGAGGCACGCGCGAGCTCGTTGAGCGCCGAGGCCACGCCGCCGCGGGTGGCGTCGCGCATGCTGTGGAGCGAATCACCGGCCGCCTCGAGCAGCGCCTCAGCCGCCGGCCAGAGGGAGCGCGTGTCGGATTCGATCGGCGCGTCGAGCTCGAACTCTCCGCGAGCGAGCATGATCGCCGTCCCGTGGTCGCCGACAGTCCCCGAGACCAGGATCCGGTCGCCCGGCCGGAGCCCGGCCGGCGAGAGCGCCGCGCGGGGGTCGCGCCGACCGACACCGGTCGTGCAGACGTAGAGCGAGTCCGCGTGGCCGCGCTCGACGACCTTGGTGTCGCCGGTCGCGACGTCGACGCCCGCCGCGAGGGCCGCCCCGGCGATCGCCTCGACCTCGGCCCGCAGCTCCTCGGCCGGGAGCCCCTCCTCCAACACCAGGGAGAGGCTGAGGGCGAGCGGGCGCGCCCCGCAGACCGCAAGGTCGTTCACCGTGCCGTTCACGGCGAGCTCGCCGATCGAGCCGCCCGGGAAGCGGATCGGCTTGACCACGAAGCTGTCGGTCGTCAGCACAAGGTCGGTGCCGGGCACCGGGGCCGCGTCCGCCAGCTCGGTCATGCCGAACGCGGGCGCGAGCAGGCCCTCGATGAGCGACTGGGTGGCCTTTCCCCCCGCCCCGTGCGACATCGTTACCTGCTCGTCGCGGAACTTCGCCCGCTTCGAGCGAGCGGTCTCGATGATCTCGAGGATCCGGTCCTCGCGGGCGGTTGTCACACCACCTCCCGCTCCCGCGCGAAGCGCCCGTAGTTGTAGTAGGCCGCGCAGGCACCCTCGGGCGAGACCATGCAGGTGCCGATGGCGTGGTCAGGCGTGCAGGCCGTGCCGAACACCTTGCACTCCCAGGGCTTGATCACGCCCTTCAGCACCTCGCCGCACTGGCAGGCCTTGGGGTCGGCCACCCGCACGCCGGGCACCTCGTAGCGAAGCTCGGCATCGAGCTCGGCGTAGGCCTCGGTCAGCTTGAGCGCGCTCTGCGAGATGAAGCCGAGCCCTCGCCACTCGAAGTGCGGGCGGAGCTCGAACACCTCGGCCATGACCTCGAGCGCGCGCAAGTTCCCCTCGTACGGAACAACGCGGCTGTACTGGACCTCCACCTCGCTGCGGTCCTCCGCCAGCTGTCGCAAGATCATGTGGATCGCATGGAGCAGGTCGAGGGGCTCGAACCCGGCGATCACCACCGGGCGCTCGTAGTCGGCGGGGATGAACTCGAACGGCCGCGCCCCGACAACGGTCGACACATGGCCTGGGCCGATGAAGCCGTCGAGCCGCAGGTCGGGGGACTCGAGCAGGGCGCGCAGCGGCGGCACGATCGTCACGTGGTTGCACATGCAGAAGAAGTTGCGCACACCCTCCGCGCGGGCGCGCCTCAGCGTGAGCGCCGTGGACGGCGCCGTCGTCTCGAAGCCGATCGCGAAGAAGACGACGTCCCGGGCCGGGTTCTCGCGCGCGATCCGGAGCGCGTCGAGCGGCGAATACACCATGCGGACGTCGGCCCCCTCCGCCTTCGCGTCGAGCAGGGTCCCGTTCGAGCCGGGGACGCGCAGCATGTCTCCGAAGCAGGTGAAGATCACTCCCGGCCGGTGGGCGATCGCGATGCCGTCGTCCACACGCCCCATCGGGATCACACAGACCGGACAGCCCGGCCCGTGCACGAGCTCGACGTTCGCGGGCAGCAGGTCGTCGACGCCGTACTTGTAGATCGAGTGGGTGTGGCCCCCGCACACCTCCATCAGCTTGTAGTGGCGCCCCGGCTCGACCGCCCCCAGGATTCGCGCCGCCAGCGCCCGGCCGAGCTCGGCATCGCGGAACTCGTCGACGAACCTCATCCCGCCGCCTCCCGGTCGAGCGTCGAGATCGCCGTGCCGGCGTGGACGAGGAGCGTCTCGCCGACTGCGACCGGCCCCACGAGCTCTGTCTGCACCGTCTGCGTAGAGCCGCCTCCATCGACGCAGAGCGCCAAGCAGCGCTCGTCGTCCGCCCGCAGGACGCGCAGCGGCGCAGCCACGTCCCCGCAAGTGATGCAGCCCAGCTCGTGGTCACACCGCGGAGCGTGGTCGGCTTCCGCCCTCACGTCAGGTCAGCGTCACTCGATCACGCTCGCTTTCAACTCCGCGAGCTCCTGTTCGAACTCGGCCCCCATCCCCTCGAGCAGGCGCAGCGTCGCGTGCGCCTCGTCCTCGTCCACCTTCGACAGTGCGAAGCCCACGTGGATCAGCACCCAATCGCCCGGCCGGGCGCCGTCGTCGTCGGAGTCGAGCAGGCCCACGTTCACCGTGCGCGTGACGCCCGCGACCTCCACCTTGGCCAGGCGGTTGGCCTCGTCGACGATCTCCCTCAGTTGGCCCGGGATGGCCAGGCACATGCTTGTGGCGGTTCCCTCGGGTTGGGACGAGTGAAGGGGCGCAGGTATACCACGTTCGGGGACCCGTGACGACATGCGGCTCACCAAGTGCGGCTCACCAAGGGACGATGTCCGCTGATACGGTCCGGCCCACAAGAACCGAGGAGGCACGGATGGGTTTCCTGGACAGGCTGAAGGAGATGTTCAAGGGGGAGTCCTCCGGCGAGCCGGCCACTCCTGCGCAGCCGGCCGAGCGGGCGGAGCCCGCCGAGCCGGCGGAGCCCGCAGGTGGCGAGCCCAGCGCTCCTCCAGGGGCGACCGGGGCTCCTGGCGGGACGGAGGCGCCACCCCCCGGGCCGGGGGACGCCACGCCGGGCTCGTCCAGCTAGGCGCCGCCCGACGCCCGCCGGATCGTCAGGAGGCCGTCATAGGCGCGGTGCGGGCAGCGCGCCTGTCGACGGGGGCCCGCCCCCAGCGGGAGCGCACCGCGAAGTCGGCCAGCCGCTCGAAGTAGTCCTCGACGGGCGTGACCTTGATGCCTGCGGGCTCGAGCGCGGCGCGGGCCCGGGCGTCGTCGTACCGGGTGCGAATGTCGAAGTAGGGGAAGTACGGCTCGCTGCGCTCTAGTGCGCGCCGCCGGCGCCCGCGCATGGCGCGACGGAGCAACGGGTGCACCACCCGGCGGTAAAGCGACGGTGGGACGGTGACCGGGGGGCGACGGCCGAAGTAGCGCGCCGCTAGGTGCATGAGCCTTCCGACGGTCGCGGCGCGCCGGCCCGCGACCAGCTGATAGGTGCCGGGCTGGCCCCGCCTCGCGAGCTCGAGGGCGGCGTCGGCCACGTAATCGACGGAGACCACGTCGACGGGCGCGGAACGGCGCGCCGGAATCGCGGCGTAGGCGCCGTGCGCGAACAGCCTGAGCGGCGCGTAGAGGACGTTGAAGGCGGCGGTCCAGCCGGTCCGGCGATCGCCCACCACGATGCTCGGGCGCAGCACCTGCGCCGGGAGCCCCGACCCTTGGACGAGCTTCTCCGCCTCGTGCTTCGAGCGCTCGTACGGGTTGCGAAAGCCCTGTCCCACGTCGAGGTCGGACTCGCGGAACAGCCCTCGATGGGTCCCCGCGACGTACGCGGTCGAGACGTAGCTGAAGCGATCGAGCCGCGGGACCCGGGAGGCGAGATCGAGCATGCGCCGCGTGCCCTCGACGTTGATCGCACGGGACGCCTCGAGGCCGAGCGTGAAGGACACGGAGGCCGCGCAGTGGAAGACGGAGGTCACCTCGGCAGGCGGCGTCACACCTCGCCGGGCGAGGTCGCCCCTGAGCGGGATCAGGCGGTCCCGGTACGCGTCCGGATCGCCGTAGAGCGCCGCCGCAACGGCGCGGAGCCGCTCGGCTGCGGCCTCGTCATCCTTGGCGCGCACGAGCGCGCAGACGGGCTCTTCCGTGCGGTCCAGGAAGCGCGCCAACACCTCCATCCCCACGAATCCAGTCGCCCCGGTAAGGAGCAGCACCCTTGCAGGGTCGCCGGATCGCCCTCGGACGAAACCTCGGAGGGCCCTAGGCCACGACCTCCATCCCGACCTTGTCCTCGGCGCTGGCCTCGCGCGGGTTCTCCACCGCGAGCACGGCCTGGAGCGCGGCAATGGCCACGGCGAGCTGCGACAGGTCGGGCTCGCGCGTGGTGAGCCGCTGGAGCTGCATGCCGGGCCACATGAGGATCTGGGCCCAGCGCTTGCGCCGGTTGCGCCCGAACCACTTGATGACCTCGAAGGCCAGGCCGGCCACAATCGGGATGCCGATGATCCGCGACGCGAACAGCCAGTACCAGGGAGGGGTCCCGAGCGGCGCGAACACGACGATCGCCACGATCATCACGATCAGCAGGAAGCTAGTCCCGCAACGGGGATGGAGGCGCGAGAACTGCTGGGCGTTCTCGGGGGTGAGCGGGAGCCCCGCCTCATAGCACGAGATCGTCTTGTGCTCGGCGCCGTGGTACTGGAACACCCGCTGGAGGTCGCGCATCCGCGAGATCAGCCACAGGTAGCCGAGGAAGATCGAGATCCGCAGGACCTTCTCGATCAGCACGAAAACCAGCGAGTTCGGGATCGAGCCCTTGAAGATGTTCGTCAGTCCGGCGGGCAGCAGAAAGAACAGCCCAACGGCGAACAGCAACGCGAACGCGATCGTGCCCGCCCAGGCCCCGCCGCCGATCCGCTGGTCGTCGCCCCTCTCGTCGGGCGGCAGCTGGGCGTTGGCGGAGATGCCGAGCGCCTTGAAGCCGATCGAGAGCGACTCGGCGAGCGCGACCACGCCCCGGACCACGGGGACCCTGAGCAGGCGGTGGCGCTTGACCCAGGAGACGAGGGGCTCCGAGACGACCTCGATCTCGCCTCGGGCCCCCACGGCGGGGTTCGTCGCCCCGTCCTCGGCGAGCTGCTCGGGCGACGGCTTGCGGACCGCGACAGCCCACGTCGAGACGCCCCGCATCATCACGCCCTCGAGGACCGCCTGCCCGCCGATGGGGGCGTCGGTCGGCGCCTGCCGCGTTCCGTCCAGGCCGCTCACCTCGTCCATCGTATCGGCGGTTCGGCGTCTGCCCGTGAGGCCGCTAGGGGGCGATGTCCCCGCAGCGCGCGTCGCGCCGGTTGTCGTCCTCGCGCGACTCGAGGACCGTCCCGTCCGAATCGACGACGGCCGCAACGGGGCTGTCGTATCGCTCGCAGGATGGGCCGACGAAGCCCACACGGACGATCTCGCCCGGGCCGACGCTCGACACGGTTTGGCGATCGACGGCCGCGTGGTCCACGAACAGGTCCACCGACGTCTCGAGCGCCGCCGCGCGGCCGGAGTTCCAGACCTGCACCGCGTACTCGCTGGTGCCCGTCGTTAGCGTCGGCCGGGTGCTGATGCCCAGCACCTGGAGGTTCGGAAGCCGCCCGTGCTGTCGGCACGTCCCGGAGCGGCGGCGTGCGCGCTGGATCACCTCGCCGTTGGCGTCGAGCCAGCGGTAGTCCACGCGCGCGCGGTAGTCCGCGCCCTCGGCGAGGCCCCGCACGCGCTGGCGGAAGCTGAAGGCGAGGACACCGGGACGTGACTTGCGCCAGCGCCCGAGACCCGGGGCGCGCACGGGCTCGAAGCGAGGGGTCCCCAGGCGCTCCAGCACGCGGAAGCGCATCCACATGTGCTCGGCACCGGTGATCTTGCGCATGCGGCTGTAGAACGCCGCCGCGTGGTGGACGCGCGAGCACTTGGCCACGCGCACGCGCGCGTCGCGCTTCTCGCTGGCGATCGGAACGGTCGCGAGAGCCGCGCTCGCTCCGGCGAGCGCCCCGGCGGCCACGACCATTGTCAGCACTGCCCTCCGGCTCATGCTCCGGTCAGAACAGCGCCGGGAGCCGGGAGTTTCGGCCGCTCAGCCCTTGCGGCGAGCGGCGCGGCGACGGAAGCGCTCGACACGGCCACCGGTGTCGACGAGCTTCTGGCGCCCGGTGTAGAAGGGATGACAGTTCGAGCAGATCTCCACATGCAGCTCGGGCTTCGTGGAGCGGGTCCAAAACTCGTTGCCGCAGGTGCAGCGGACGTGCGCCTGGACGTACTCGGGATGCGTGTCGGTCTTCATCGCTGCTTCAACTTTAGCGACGCTCCCCCGTTACCAACCGCCGCCACCAGGCGCGCAGGCGCGCCCACCAGGTGCTCGGGCGAGGAAATCGGGCGGGCGGCGGTTGCTTGGCGCGGACCAGCTCGACCCAGGGCTCGAGCGGCATGCTCCCGTCGATCAGGTGGGCAAGCGCGGAGGTGACCGGGGCGTCGAGCCCCGCCCGCTCGATCGCGGTGGCCAGGAGCCTCACCGTCTCGAGCGCCTCCACGGCCTGGCCGACGCGCTCGGGGATCTCGGCTCCCGGGACCCCGCGGGCGAGCAGCTCGCCCGCCTGCCGGTTGCGGGACATGGGGGCCAGTGCCGTGGCCACCAGGTCGCCCGTGCCGCCCCGGCCCAGGAAGGTGCGGGCCTGTCCTCCGCTCAGCTCTGCGAGGGCGACGACTTCCATGAGGATGTCGGAGGCGGCCATGCCGGCGGCGTTGAGTCCCTGCGACACCGTGGCGCCCACCGCAACCGCCGCCGCGTTCTTCGCCACCCCGGCCAGCTCGACGCCCACCGGGTCCGAGGACACCTCGCAGACCACTGCCGAGCGCTGGAAGACCTCCGCGACGCGGTGGGCGAGCAGCTCGGAGTGCGACGCGCAGACGAGGCCCGCTCCCGTCTCCACCATCTCGCGCGCGTGCGCGGGGCCGCCGACGCAGGCTACGCGCTCGGGGCCGAACACCCGCTCGAGCGCCAGCGTGGGCGGGGTGCCGGCGGGGGGCACGAGGCCCTTGGCCAGCGACACGACTCCGGCGCGCTCCGAGACCCCCAGCCGCTCTAGCTCATCGAGGGCCGCGGCGAGGCCGTTCGAGGGGACGGCGAGGAAGACGAGGTCGGGACGGGCGAACTGGTCCGGCACCGCGCCGAAGATCCTCACCTTCAGGGCCGCAGGAAGCCCCAGGCCGGGGAGGTAGCGCTCGTTCTCGCGCGCGGCGTGCAGTCGCTCGGCCTGCTCCGCGGTGCGGCAGAGGAGCGTGGTTCGCACGCCGGCCCGCACGAGCAGCAGCGCGACCGCGGTGCCGAACGATCCCGCGCCCACGATCGAGGCGCGGCGGGGATGCTGGCCCGGATAGCGAATGGCGGGACGCTATAGGGTCGGGACGCGATGACCCATGCCGTCGTCCTCATCAGAGCGGAGCGCGAGGCGCTCGCCACGCTGGGCGGCACGCTCGCCGACGTGGAGGGCGTGGCCGAGGCATACTCGGTGACGGGCGAGTGGGACTTCGTCGCCATCGTGCGCGTGGCCGAGCACGAGCGCCTCGCCGAGGTCGTGACCGGCCGGCTCGCCGCACTGCCCGGGATCGAGCGCACCTACACGATGGTCGCCTTCGAGGTCTTCTCCCAGCACGACCTCGATGCGATGTTCTCGATCGGCGGTTAGCAGCGCGTCAAGCCGGCGTCCGCAGTGCCGCCAAACTCGAAGCCTCCCGCCAGCCCGGGCGTGTGGCGCTTTTTGGGTTCAGATCAACCCAAAAAGCGACCCACCCCCTGATCCCGCTGTCTGACCTTGAGCGGAACTCCCGCTGAGTAGCAGGAGCGGCGCGGGCTGCGCTCAGCGGCGCCGGCGGACGACGATCGCCTGGGTCATCGTCACCGGGTGGAGGGAGCAGTAGATCCGATAGGTGCCGGGACGCCGCAGGCGGCGGGAATAGGTGCGGTGGTTCCGGAGGTTCTGTGAGGAGAACCCGAGCGGGCCGTTGGCCAGCGTCACGTTGTGGCGCTCGCGCGCCCTGAAGCGCCAGCGGACCTCGGAACCCGCCGGCACCGACAGGTTGCGCAGGCTGAAGGAGAAGTCGCGCACCACGATCGTGGCGCCGCGCTCCATCCGGCGGCGGCGCCCGGGCGGGTGCGAGATCGTATGTGCCCGGCCCGCGCGGTCGAGGCCGGTCAGCGGGACGCGCACGCGCGGTGGCTTCCTGCGCCCCGGCTCGTCGAGCCGCTCGTTCCGGAGATCGCGCGGGAGCCGGGCGCAGCTCGAGCGTACGGACGGGTCCCGCGCCACGTACAGGTGCATGATCCCCATCACGCGCGTGTGTGGGAGCTCCGCGTCGTAGTGGGACTTGAGCTCGAGCGGCTCGCCCGCGCCCACCGGGATGCCGGCGCGCGTCGACACCCAGCTCATGTCGATGGGCCCGGGCTCGTGGAGCACCGGCAGCACGTGGTAGTACGGGTCGCTCGGCAGGCCGAAGAGCGGCTTCGAGTCCATCAGCGTGCGGTGGCCGCAGCGCGGCTGTGTGATGGTCAGGTCCTTCGTGCCTCCGTGCGCGTGTCCCCCGGCGGCGATCAGCCGCCCCGCGCCGGCGAGCCTGAAACGGAGCGTCTTGGTGTAGGTCGAGCCGCGCCGGCCGCCGCCGGGCACGTCGAAGATCGGATCGAGCTTCGACGCCGACGGGCAGCCGGTGACCCTCAGCCAGTACGGTGTGACCGGCGTGAGGGCCGGGTTCGTGTCGATCGTCGCCGTGTACTCGATGTAGGCGCGGTCCACGCGGTTGCGGTGGTTCATCAGCATCCAGCCGGTCTCCCACCGGTCGCCCCTGCGGATCCGGTAGCCGTACCCCGGCGGGAGCCTCATCGTCTGGTTCTCCTCGCCGGTCCCGTAGAAGCTCTCCGAGTCGCCGCCGCAGTAGGGGCTTCTTCGATCACCCGCGAAGCGCCCGTGGTTCTTGTAGACCACGTGATGGAGCATCAGCCGCCTGACGGGGATTCGGTTGCCCGCCTTGTCGACCACGCGCGCATGCATGTGGACGATGAAGCCGTCCATGTCCGGCGAAGGCACCCGGCGGGTGCTCTTGTCGGTGTAGCGGACCTGGTACGGACCGACGGACAGCGGCCCCTGCCTGTAGGTGAACGTCCGAAGCTCCGCGTGCGCGGAGGGTGCCCAGAGCACCAGCACCCCGAGCGCGATCGGAGCGGCCGCTCTCACGCCGCGACTCTGCCCGCGCCCGGCGCACGCGTCAAGCCGCGCCCGAACGTCCCGCACTGCTCCCTACAGCGTGCAACGCGGGACGTTCGGCTCTCGGCCGGTCTGCGCTCAGGTCTGCTGGTAATTCGGGCCGTCGCCGCCCTCGGGGGGCGTCAGGCGGCCGCCCTT